>JBAQLI010000260.1:0-58361 GCA_049301735.1 Candidatus Methanoperedens sp. | reverse complement strand
CCGACAAACCGAGGGTAATTATTAGGATTTTAAGCTGGTTTTGAGGAGAAAAATCTATTTTTCTTTAAGAAAATGGTAAAAATCATATCCGGGGGATAAAATTATGAGGGTTAAACGACAATCTCTTGAGCGGCTTTCCCGCCACTATGTTCTTTTTAAGGAGGTCGTGAATAAAGGCAATACAAGAGAAAAGGGAAATAAGATTGGTAGAAATGAACCCTGCCCATGTGGAAGCGGAAAAAAATATAAAAAATGCTGTGCAACAACCCGCCTGTAGGTATGGTTGCCCCAAAAACAGTTAGATAAGGCACAAATAAAATCCAGGTGAAGAACCTTGGTAACATATAAATTCTATGCCGTCTTACCAGTAAGATATGGAAACTATAACCATGAGTGCAAAGGGGCAGATAGTGATACCTGCGAATATCAGGAAGAAGTACAGGCTTGAGAAAGGTGAAAAGCTCGTCATTATAGAGGAGGATGGTTATCTTAAAATCCTGCCCCCGACGGATCTTCGAACTCTTTGCGGATCGTGGTCTGATCTTGACCTTGACTCCAAAGCTGTGAGAAAGCAAATTGAAGATATGCGCAAAGAAGATCGTTATTAATAAACCTCCCTTCCTTTCGGGGGTATCCGTTACCCCTACACCCACGAGGTTTTAGGAAAGAATCGGGCTAATCCCCGCGACTTCAGTCGTGGTATACAGCCGTACAAACTGATACAAATATTACATATGCTAACCATATGATAATTAATGGGCAAACAAGAACAATGGATAAGCGGTAGAGGTTGTGTATATAATATCAATTATCACACGTCTGGAGTACCAAATATCGTAAAAAGGTATTGACAGGAGAAATTATGGAATATTTGAAACAATTACACGAACAGATAGCAAGTGAAAAGGGCGTTACATTAAGAGAACAGGAGGTAATGCCTGACCATGTTCACTTATTCACAACAGCTCATCCAAAGTTTTCTCCCTCTCAAATAGTAAAAATCTTCAAGGGAATTACAGCAAAAGACCTTTTCGAGATGCAGAAGGTAAAAGATGATAGTCAAGAAATCGCTTAAAATCCCAATCCATTATGACACAACGAAATCAAAACAGGATATACTGGATAACCTCACTGCACGTATAACTTATTGTATCAGAATTATTTCCGGTCTGATCATTGAAGAAATGAAGATAGACCGACCAACAGTAAGAAAATTGGTAAAGGATAATGATACTTCTTCGAAAACCGGATTATCGGCTGGATTCATAGACCAGTGCATAGATAAAGTAATCTGGTCATGGAAATCATATCGAAAACATCATATCCAGTGGGAACTGAAAGCTGAGAAAGCAGAAGCTCGTTTACCTTCTGCAAGAGATGAGAAAGAACTGGCAAAAACCAAAAAATCCCTTGATAAGTTGCTAAGGCATGAGCCATCCAGACCGGATTTTAAGAATAAAACCCCATGCAGAATAGATTACAGGACAGGTAAAATACAAAGAAGCAAGAGCAAACTAACTTCCCTCTGGATACACATCTCGACCCTTAAAAAAGGCAATACAATAGACATTCCTTTAAATCCTTCTCAGTATCATCTTAACCAGCTTAAGAATGCAGAAATAGGTGATTTCGAGATAATTAAGAAGAATAAGAAATATTATATTCATATTTCTATCACTAAAGTGGTAGAGGACAAACCAATAAGTTCCATCGGTGGGATCGACCAGGGATTGAATAAATCCATAGCAGCCGTGCTGTTAACAGAACCGTTTCCACAAGAAGAGCAATTGTTGGATTCAGCAAAAAGAGAACTTCTGGAAAAATATGATGATATCATATCATCATTACAGGAAGCCCAGAAATGGAATAAACTCCGTGAATTAAGGAATAAGCGTGAGAATGTTTCAATCTATCATGACTGGTATCTTGCTAACAAAGTAGCCGAATTCACAGAAGGTAGCTACATAGCAATAGGAAACAGCAGGTTCAGACAAACTCAAATCCGTGGTAATGGAATGCCGACACTACGAAAGAGAATAGGTAAGTGGAGTTATGGACGCCAGAGAACATTCATAGCATTGAAACGAGCGGAACAGGGATATCCCACAGAACTCAGGGATGAAAGAAATACATCAAAAAAATGTCATTGTTGCGGTTCGATGCTCACAACACGGAAATGGGGTGCTGGGCATTCATATATTCTGTGTCATGATTGTGGTGGTAAGATAGATGCAGACATTAATGCTGGATACAACATAGCTATTCAATGCCGAGATGACAGGCTGAAAATGCAGATGAACATGGAGAAAACCCATGCGAGTGCATAAAGATGGATGCTCGCCAATTTATTGGCGAGAGGAGATCACATGAATACTATCTTGATCGATACGATGTATGTGGCTGACTTGCTCATAGATAATTCATATTTTGAACTTGCACAATCCATACATACTAAAAAAATAACCGGACTTGCTTCGGTGATCACGATAACCGAACTTATCAAGATACGCGGCATGAAAGAGAATGAACGGATGCATAGCGATCTTGACAAATTGATGACATCCAACCTTATTTTTGTGGATGTGGACCGAACTATCGCTAAACATGCTGGAGAACTACGCCTGAAATATGATATCCCAACAGCGGATTCGCTCATCGCAGCGACCGGAATAGTTGAAAATGTCAAACACATCCTGACAGACGATGACCATTTTGATTCTATAAAGAACCTTATAAAACCCATTGATCTGAAAACTGCATTAAAACTTATTAAATAAAAATTATACTATTCAGGAAAGTGTAAAAAGAAATGAACCCGAAAGCTCCGCTGCCAGACGGCGCAACCGGGTCTGGGGCTTGCACCAGTGCGTAAAGATACATGTGGATATGAATAAAAGAGAATATATTTAACACATATCTACAATTATAGATATATTCAGAATGTCCAAAACCACCAGAACCGAGAAGAAACCCATCGAACAATACGACCACAAGGGAAAAGAGCGGTGCAATAACCCGCCTGTAGGTCTTGTAACTCCAGAAACAGACAGGGAAGGCGCAAAAAAGAGCTACGCCTACGATCCGCATCTTGACCCTGCGCTTGTATGGGCTGGTAAAGCCGAACATACATCGTTCGAAATCCCCACGGTCTCGCTCCACGTCCATGAGCGCATCGACCCCCGCACCATCATCGATGCTGTGCGAAAGCGAAGCGGCATCGAGAGACAGAAATCCCTTTTTGAGTTCACAGAAGAAAATCCACCCCTTCGTGAAGCCATCGAGTTCTACAAACACAGGCACAACTGGTCAAACCGCATGATTGCTGGCGATTCGCTTCTTGTGATGAACTCGCTGCTTGAGAAGGAAGGGATGAGCGGGAAGGTGCAGATGATATACATCGACCCACCTTACGGTATCAAGTACGGCTCCAATTTCCAGCCTTTTGTGAACAAACGCGATGTGAAGGATGGGAAGGATGAAGACCTGACGCAGGAGCCTGAGATGATAAAGGCTTTTCGCGATACCTGGGAGCTGGGAATACATTCTTATCTGACATATCTGAGGGACAGGCTGCTGCTGGCACGGGAGTTGCTGCATGACAGCGGGAGCGTGTTTGTGCAGATCAGCGATGAGAATGTGCATCTGGTGAGATGTTTGATGGATGAAGTGTTCGGGGTGGGGAATTTTGTGAGTATAATTAGTTACACGACAACAAGTGGATTCACTTCAAAAACTCTCAGCAGAGCAGGCGATTATATTGTTTGGTATGCTAAAAACCTATCTTTTTTGAAATATAAACAATTGTTTAATCAGAAATCAAGTCCCTTTGAAGATAAAGATAGCAGATATAATCAAGTAGAACTCCTTGATGGTACAAGAAGACTTTTATCTGAAAAAGAGAAAAAAGATCCGTTTTCTTTGCCTAAAGGTTCAAGAATTTTCACAATTGGAGCTTTAGATAGTCAAGGAAGTAATGGCGAATCCACTCCTTTTGATTTTGAAAATAAAATTTTTAATCCTTCAAAGGGACGACATTGGACGGCAAATTATCCAAATGGTATGAATAATCTAAAAAAATCAAAGAGATTAATAGTTATGGGAAATTCATTAAGTTATATCAGATACTTTGAAGACTTTCCCTTACAAACCATCAATAATTTATGGTCGGATATTGGTGGCAGTGTGATGAGTCGTTCTGATCCCAAGATATACGTTGTTCAAACTGGTTCATCAGCAATACAACGCTGCCTCCTCATGACCACAGACCCCGGCGACCTCGTCCTCGATCCAACCTGCGGCTCTGGCACAACTTCATTTGTGGCCGAGCAATGGGGACGGCGCTGGATAACGTGCGATACCTCGCGCGTGGCGATCGCGCTTGCAAAGCAGCGCCTCATGACAGTAGCGTTTGATTATTATGAACTGGCACATCCTGATGAGGGCGTGGGATCGGGCTTCAAATACAAGACCGTGCCGCACATCACGTTAAAGAGCATTGCAAATAATGAGCCGCCGGGGCAGGAGACGCTATACGATCAACCGTTTGTCGATAATGGAAAAGCGCGGGTGAGCGGGCCGTTCACGGTTGAGGCTGTGCCTGCGCCTGTGGTCAAGCCGCTTTCCGAGATTAAAACTGAGGCGCAGCCTGCTGATGTTTCGGTGGCACGCTCAGGGGAGACCTTGAGGCAGAGCGAGTGGCGCGCCGAACTGTTAAAGTGCGGTATCAGGGGGAAGAATGGGCAGTACATCCAGTTCTCGCGCGTTGAGTCTCTGGCAGGGGTGCGGTGGCTACATGCAGATGCAGAGACAAAGCCCAATGACCTCGGCGCCGCTTCAGTAAAAGAAGGCGCTGCGGAATATCTTCAGCGCGCTGTGATCTCATTCGGGCCTGAACATGCGCCGCTTGAGCGCCGCCAGGTGGAACTTGCATGGGAGGAAGCGCGAAAACTTGTACCTCGTCCTGCTATGGTCATTTTTGTATCATTCCAGTTCGATCCTGAAGCGGCAAAGGACATAGATGAGACTGACCCACAAAAGGTGGGTATGACCTTCCTGAAAGTCCAGATGAACACGGACCTTCTCA
Organism: Candidatus Methanoperedens sp.; assembly: GCA_049301735.1. Classification (GTDB taxonomy): domain Archaea; phylum Halobacteriota; class Methanosarcinia; order Methanosarcinales; family Methanoperedenaceae; genus Methanoperedens. The sequence goes on along the minus strand of JBAQLI010000260.1, from coordinate 53,278 downwards.
CGGATGACCTCAAAAAGAAGCGGGCAAGCAACGAGAGCTTCTGGCTTATCGGGCAGCCTGATGTGAAATTAGAAGTTGTAAAAGATGCAAAGGGCAGGGATAGATACCGCGTTGAAGTCCTGGGATTTGATTATTACAACACAAAAACAGGCGAGATCGAATCAGGTGGCACGGAAAAGATCGCATTGTGGATGCTTGACACTGATTATGATGGACGGAGCATGTTCCCGCAGCAGGTATTTTTTCCGATGGCTGGTGAGAAGGACGGCTGGGCAAGGCTTGCAAAAAACCTGAAGGCTGAGATAGATGAAGAATTAATCGAAGCATATCGCGGGACTGTTTCGCTGCCATTTGAAGCTGGGAGGAATAGGCGCATTGCGGTGAAGATAGTGGATGATCGCGGGATAGAGAGTTTGAAGATAGTCGAGGTAAAGTGATGGGGAACTTGAATAGCGATTTATCACCGCAAAGGTCGAAAAGTACGCAAAGTTCAGCACCCTTAGTATCATTGTATGAGAAAATTCTGAAGTTAATTTCCCTGATTGATATCTCAAGAATCATTAATGCAGAGGTACTGTAATGGTAAGTCAGGAAGTTCTCAACGAAGTTGCGCGCCGCCTCGTGGAAAAATTCCATCCGGAGAAGATAATCCTTTTCGGCTCTCAAGCGCGCGGGACAGCCGACAGCAGAAGCGATATTGACCTTTTAGTTATATCTCACGTAAAAGAAAAACGCAGAAAATTAATGATTGAAATGCTTCGAGTGCTGACTGAATTAAAATATGCATTTGATATAATCATTCTCACAAGAGAAGAATATGAACGCGACCAAAAAATTCCCGGCACTATTGGAAGATATGCATCAAGGGAAGGTAAAATAATTTATGAACATACCTGATCAGGATCATTTAGACAAAGTAATACTCTGGAGTGCAGAAAAATATTTGAAAGCATATATGGTTTATCATGACATTGATTTTCCATATACACATGACATTAAAAAGCTATTAAATTTCTGCGGCTCTCATACGTGGATTGAGGAAATAAAAGGTGCAGAAGAGTTAACACCTTATGCGGTCACTGCCCGCTATCCTGGCGTTGATGAAATTGTGACTGAAGATGAGGCAAAACAGGCTGTTGATATGGCCTCTAATGTGAGGGGAACAATCAGAAAAGTTCTTGTGAATGATGGCATGACCATTGAGGAGGATACCTTCAAGTGAAATCCACGATCGACAAGCTCATAGTCAACTCTCCCTATGAAGAGCCTGCCCATTTCTGGAGCTATGAGCGCGAAACACGCTTCTTTACTCTTAAAGATGGCAGGCGCCCTGCTGGTTATGTTGTCGCATCCGAGAGTTCCAAAGCATTCGATGATCCCGGAATATTCAAAGAAATACCTCTTGCCAATAAGTTCCGACCACGCATAAAAACATGGCGCGAAGCTGGATATAGTGGCGTTACTGGAATCACAAAAAGACTGCTTGAACACTGGCGCGATCCAGAAGAGCGGGAACACCGACGTTTTTTCTTTTGCCAGCTTGAAGCCATAGAGACTCTCATATGGCTTGCAGAAGCGCCGGAAGCAGAAAAAGTTGGTATCGAAATACCTTCAGATGGTGGTTTATTTAAACGCCTGTGTTTAAAGATGGCAACGGGCACTGGAAAAACCATCGTTATGGCGATGCTTATCGCATGGCAGGTATTGAACAAAGTAACCTATCCGCAGGATACACGATTTTCAAAAAACTTTTTTATCGTTGCACCAGGACTTACAGTAAAAAACAGGCTCGAAGTATTGCAGCCATCGGCATTAGGCAATTATTATGATGAATTCAATATTGTTCCTCCAGGTCTATCCGAAAAATTGAATCAGGGCAAAGTGCTTATCCAGAACTGGCATGCCCTCAACTGGGAAACCGAAGAAAAGATAGCAAAAAAGAAAGGAGTCGATAAGCGCGGTGCGAAAAGTGATGAAGCTTACGTTCGTGAAGTTCTCGGTGAACTTGCAAATGCGCATGACATCAATATCATAAATGATGAAGCGCATCACGCCTGGCGCATACCTGCGGAATCAAAAGTGAAAGGCTTGAAGAAGGAAGATATCGAAGAAGCCACAAAATGGGTTGGCGGCCTTGACAGGATAGACAAAACACGCGGTATTCTTACGTGTTATGATTTTTCAGCCACGCCTTTTGTGCCATCGGGAAAAAAGAGTTCAGATGAGGCATTGTTCCCCTGGATAATAAGCGATTTCGGATTGAACGATGCTATCGAATCAGGACTTGTAAAAACCCCGCGCGTTGTTGTTAGGGACGATGGTGTTCCTGATGCAAAGACCTACAGATCTAAACTTTATCATATTTACGAACATGTGAAGGACGACCTGAACCGGAATGCACAGGCGTATGAACCTCTTCCTGATCTTGTAACAAATGGTTATTATCTTCTTGGCAAGGACTGGCTTGAAACAGCAAAATTATGGAAAGAAAAGGGTTTTAAAACGCCACCTGTCATGATATCTGTCGCCAATCGCACTGAAACGGCGGCACGTGTGAAACATGCATTTGACCATAAGAATATCCACATCGATGAACTCTGTATTCCTGAACGCATTCTTCATATAGATTCAGAAGTCCTGAAAATAGCCGAATCCCAGGAGGAAACAACCGATATTGAAAATACAGAGTCCATAGTTCCGGTATTTGACAGCGAAAGACCAATTCGTTCAACAGGTGACATGAGGACATGGTATACCGGAAAACCATGTGAGTCAACGAAAAGATCGCACATCAACTTCTGTGTATTCGATAGTACCTGGGAAGCGTCGGAGGCTTTTGAACTTGATAGAAACCCGAATATTGATGCCTGGGTGAAGAATGACCATCTTGGATTTGAGATTCTTTATATTTTCAAAGGCGAAGTCAGGAAATATAGACCGGATTTCTTAATTCGCCTAAAAAATCGAAAGCTCCTGATACTTGAAACAAAAGGACAGGATTCGCAGCAAGATAAAACAAAGCGTGAATTCCTGGACGAATGGGTAAAAGCCGTAAACCAGCAGGGTGGCTTTGGTGAATGGACATGGGCCGTATCAAAAGACCCGGCAGACGTTTCCGGGATTATTCAAGGGAGTGAAAAAAACCTATGAAAGTAATTCGCGACCCGATACATGATTATATCGAACTCGACGACCTTGCGCTTTCTTTGATCGAAACGCCGCAGGTACAGAGGCTTCGCAGGATCAGGCAGCTGGGCTTCTCTAACCTGGTTTACCCTGGCGCAAACCATACACGTTTTGAGCATTCACTCGGCGTTTATCACCTTGCAAAACAACTTATAAAACAGGTGGATGAGCAGCAACGTAATGAACTTCTGGCAGCAGCTCTGCTCCATGACATCGGCCATGGGCCTTTTTCACATGCGACCGAAGAAGTGATCTCGCACTATACAAGAAAAGGCCATGAAGATATAGAAGAATTATTAAGAAAAGGAGAAATTTCCGATATACTTAAAGGTTATTCCCTATCCCCTTCAGCAATTGCCCGGCATATCAGGGGAGAAACAAATCCCGGACAGATAATACATAGCGAAATTGATGTGGACAGGATGGATTATCTTGTGCGGGATGCCCATTATACTGGCGTGGCTTTTGGACTTATTGACCATGTAAGATTGATCCATGAAATGAAATTCAATGAAAATAAACTGGTTCTTAATATCGCAGGGTTGCAGGCTGCAGAATCCCTGCTTGTATCAAGATTCCTGATGCATCCTACAGTATATTTCCATCATGTCAGCAGGATTGCGGAATCCATGTGCCATCATGCGGCGCAATATATGATAGAGAATGGACTTGACCCGAAATTATTGAGTAGAATGGATGATTGCACTTTCATGATGGAAATGAAAAAAGCGGGAGGCTACGCATCCGAGATAGTAAACAGACTGGATGAAAGGAGGCTTTTTAAGCGGGCGCTATATACTGATTTTCATTCTGTGAATATTGATGTCACAAATATTCGAAAAAACACAAAGAGGATCGAAAACGAAATAGCGCAAAGTGCAGGCATTGATCCTGGATATGTGCTGGTGGATATTCCTGAAAAACCCGCGATTGCTGAAATGAAAGCCCAGGTTATCATTAATGGTAAAATGATCTCCATTGATAAAGCCTCAAATCTTGTGGCATCACTTGGGAAAGCGCAGCTTGACAACTGGCGTCTCGGTGTTTTCACACCTGAGCAATATAGGGAAAAAGTTGGAAATATTGCAAGGGAATTCTTTGAAGTCAAAAAAGAGATCAAACAGTTCAAACTGACCGGGATTTAAGGATCGCCTTACGTATTACATCTTCATTTTCAGACCTGTATAATTCTTTTATCCCATCAGATTCACTATAAAGGTCAAGACCCCTGATAACGACTATCGGTAAACCGCCATCGCCTTCACCCATCAATATGTTGGAAAAACCTGCTATTTCATCCACAGTGCCTTCATTCTTTACTTCAAGTACCCTGCCGAACAGGTCTTTTGTACCGCGCCAGTCCCGTGTTGGTTTAATCCCAGCGCACCCAATGGCTGCGCCAGTCTGTCCTATACGGAATGCCCTGCCGTTGGTATCTGTGATTATCACACTGACATTCTTGCCAGTGTAATTAAATAATGATTTTTTCAGGTCAGATGCGCTCTTATCAGGATCTTCAGGCAACAGCAGGATATTGTCGCTGCCTTCTACATTGGAATGGTCAATTCCTGCATTAACGCATATACTGCCGTTCTTCATACGGACAAGAAGAAAAGGGGATTCAAGCAATATTTCAACGCTTTCATCAAGCACAGCTTGGACAAACTGCGGCTCGATTTTATTATTCAGAGCTATAAGCTTTGCCCTTTCTGTTGGGTTCACGTTTTTTAGGGAAATTACTCTTCCTTCAGATTTGGAAACAACAGTAGAAGAAATGGCAATGATATCGTGTTCACTGAGTTGGGCCCTTTGTATCAAAATACGGGCTATATCATCGCCTTTCTTGATGAGTGGAATATTTTCTACCGCAAATACTGCTGCATTCAATAAGATTCCTCGCCCCTGTAAAAGCGGGTAGAATAATAATTGTTTCTAATGTCATGGATTAACATCAACAAAAAATCAACGAAATATTTTTAATGAATAAAGTATATTAGTTTTTAAATCGAAGCAGCTTTTTAAGGGACTGAACATGAATAAAATAGCTTTAATAACTGGCATTACAGGACAGGATGGTGCATATCTTGCAGAGTTCCTGCTGAACAAGGGGTATATCGTTCACGGAATAAAAAGAAGATCATCATCTTTTAATACAGAGCGGATAGACCATTTATACAAAGATCCACATGAGAGAAATGTGAATTTCTTCATGCATTACGGGGATTTGACTGATTCCACAAACCTGATCAGAATTGTTCAGGAAACTCAGCCTGATGAAATATACAACCTTGCTGCCCAGAGCCATGTGCAGGTCTCATTTGAAACTCCTGAATACACTGCAAATTCGGATGCAGTCGGGACATTGAGGCTCCTTGAAGCTATAAGGATCCTTGGATTGGAAAAGAAAACAAGATTCTATCAGGCTTCAACCAGCGAACTCTATGGTAAGGTACAGGAAATCCCGCAAAAAGAGACAACACCATTCTATCCAAGAAGCCCTTATGCTGCTGCCAAGTTATATGCATACTGGATAACCAGGAACTACAGGGAAGCGTATGGCATGTTCGCATGCAATGGGATCCTTTTCAATCATGAATCCCCGATCCGCGGCGAGACATTCGTTACCAGAAAGATCACGATGGCGGTAGCCAGAATAAAAAAAGGACTACAGAAAAAAATATATCTTGGTAATCTGGATGCAAAAAGAGATTGGGGGTTTGCCAGGGATTATGTGGAAGCTATGTGGCTCATGCTGCAGCAGGATGAGCCTGATGATTTTGTGATCGCAACAGGAAAGACGCATTCTGTGAGGGAGTTTGTCGAGCTTGCATTCAGGGAAGTGGGGATTAAGCTTGAATGGAAAGGAATTGGTGTGGATGAGGTTGGTGTGAATTCGGCGAATGGAGATGTTTTAATAGAGATAGATCGGCGTTATTTCAGGCCGACTGAGGTGGATATATTGATTGGGGATCCTTCAAAAGCCAGGGAGAAGCTTGGGTGGGAGGCTAAAGTTGGATTTGAGGAACTGGTGAAGATGATGGTTGAAGGAGAGCAATGAGGTTGTGTTTAAATTGAGATGTATTGTAAATATATTACAGCAATATATTATAGCGATGGATTTAAAAACTTCTATTGGATAAAGGAATACAAATGAGTTTATTCATATTCTGCAATTTACTGAATATATAGATAAAATTGAAAAAAGAGGTACCGATTTGAGTTCCAAAAAAAAAGAAGATCTAAAAGAAATAGCGAAAAAGATCCGAAGAGATATTATACTAAGTACGGCAGAGGCAGGAAGCGGCCACATCATGAGTTCACTTTCTACGGTTGAGATACTGGTATCCCTATATTATGATGTAATGAACCATTACCCTGAAGATCCCAAATCACCAGACAGAGATCGATTTGTATTGAGTAAAGGGCATGCAGCTCCTGCATTATATTCTGTAATGGCTGAAACAGGGTATTTTCCGGTTGAAGAATTAAAAAGTCTAAGGAAGATCGAGAGTCGGCTTCAGGGGCACCCTGTAAGCCATAGATTGCCCGGACTTGATTCATCATCTGGTTCACTCGCTCAGGGAATCTCTATATCTGTCGGGATGGCAATTGCCGGGAAATTGGACAATAAGAGCTATCGTGTTTATGCATTGCTTGGCGATGGTGAGTGTCAGGAAGGAGAGGTTTGGGAAGCTGCAATGTCAGCTGCACATTTTAATTTAGATAATTTGATTGCGATAATCGATATGAATGGACTGCAGAGCGATGGTAAAACCGATGATATTATGTCTTTAGGTTCTCTGAAAAATAAGTGGGAATCGTTTGGTTGGAAAGTTTTTGAAGTAAATGGCCATGATTTCAATTCACTATTGGATGCTTTCAAGAATGCAAAAAGTATTAAAGGCCAGCCCACTGTCATCATCGCTAAAACTATAAAGGGAGCTGGTGTTTCTTTTATCGAGGGAAATCTTAAATATCATTCAGCACCTCTGAATAAAGATGAACTGGCACTTGCTTTAGAAGAGTTAAGGTAAATACATATGAATAATATTTTTGATTTATCTATATGCAAACATAATAGAGAAGCTTATGGAAAGACTTTAATTGAACTGGGGAACGAAAATGAAAACATTGTAGTTTTGGATGCTGATTTATCTGGCTCAACAAAAACGATAATGTTTGCAGAAAGATTTCCACGGAGATTCATAAATGTGGGCATAGCCGAGCAAAATCTAATGGGTATTGCTGCAGGTCTGGCACGATGTGGAAAAATACCGTTTGTAAGCACATATGCCATGTTCGGTTGTGGAAGGGCCTGGGAGCAAATAAGGAACGCCATCGCATTAGATAATTTGAATGTAAATATTGTTATGACCCATGGGGGATTGAGTCTGGGTGCGGACGGTGCCACGCACCAGATGTTCGAGGACATTGCATTGATGAGGGTAATCCCGAATATGCGTGTTATTATTCCGGCGGATGTGAACGAAACCAGAGCTGTCCTCAAGTTTGTTGCAAAGGAAGATGGCCCGAGTTATATTCGGTTGTCACGGAGGTCTTCGCCAGTCATATTTGATGAAACTTATATATTTAACCCGAATGATTATCCAGTGTTGGTCGATGGATCGGATGTGACTATTTTTTCTACCGGGGGGATGATTTGCAATACGTTGAAGGCATGCGAACAATTAATAAAAGCAGGAATAAGTACAAAACTGGTTAATGTACATAACATTAAACCTCTGGCAAATGAGTCAATATTAAAGGCAGCAAAAGAAACAGGAATTGTAGTTACAGTTGAAGACCACAATATAAAAGGTGGATTAGGAAGTGCAATAGCAGAGTTGCTAATTGAAAAATACCCCGTAAGAATGAAAATGATAGGAATTAATGATGAGTTTGGTGGGTCTGGAAAAGTGGATGAGCTTAATGCTAGATATGGTTTATCGGTAGAACAGATCGTTAAATCTGTCAAAGAATTCTTAAAATCAAGGGAGCTTACTGGATGAAAATATATATTGACAGTGCTAATATCGAAGAGATAAAAAAATATGCGTTTTTGGTCGATGGTGTTACAACGAACCCATCACTTATTGCAAAAGAAAATCGTAATCTAGAAGAGTTAATTTCTACGATAGGCAAACTTGTCGACGGCCCTATTAGTGTAGAAACAATAAGTTCAAAAGCAGAAGAAATGGTAATTGAAGCAAAAGAATTAGCCAGGATATCACCTAATATTGTTATTAAAATACCGATGACTTTTGAAGGCCTTCGGGCAGCAAAAATCCTAAAAGAGCTGGCCATAAAAACTAATGTTACTCTCATATTCTCTGCAAACCAGGCGTTGTTGGCAGCAAAAGCTGGTGCAACATACGCCAGCATCTTTGTTGGCAGACTGGATGATATTGGTCATGATGGTTTGTGTGTAGTAAAAGAGACAATGGATATTTTCAATTGTTATCCAGGGATTAAAACCCAGGTGATCACAGCAAGTATCAGACATCCATTGCATGTAGTCAATGCCGCAAAATTAGGCTCACATGTAGCAACTATTCCTGCTAAGATATTGGATTTGATGGTCAAACATAATTTGACGGATACCGGGCTTGAAAAATTTTTAAGTGATTGGAATCAATTTTCAAAAATCCAACAACTAAAATAAGTGAAATATGTCAACAGAAAAAATAATACTAAAAATAGAAGAACACATAACATTGATGAATGAGATCCTGGAAAACAAGATGTTGATAGAAAAAATAAATGAGATCATCCAGGTCATCATCATATGCTATAAAAATAACAACAAAGTTCTCCTTTTCGGTTGTGGGGGATCGGCTGCGGATTCACAACACATCGCAGCGGAATTTATCAATAAATTTAAATTTGAACGAAGGTGTTTACCTGCAATAGCTCTTACCACAGATACATCGGTCATAACAGCAATAGGCAATGACTCTGATTTTGATAATATTTTCAGCCGGCAAGTGGAAGGCATCGTAAGGGAGAACGATGTGGTGATAGGAATTAGTACAAGCGGTAAATCACAGTCCGTTATAAGAGGACTTCAAGCGGCTAGAAACAATAAGGCTATAACGATCGCTTTGACCGGGAGCTTTGATGTAGAGTTGAAAAAAGTTACTGATTATCTTATCAGCTTATCGTCTACCTCAACCCCAAGAATACAGGAAGCACATATAACAATCGGCCACATAATCTGTGATGGTGTAGAGGGTGAACTATTCAATGAAGGGATTTTATAGTTTAGCCAATGTAAATATTGAGCTTACAAATAGATGTAATAAAAATTGTTGGATGTGTGGTAGAAGAAAGGCTGAAATTGATTATCCTGAGTTGGCTTTACAATACGATGATATGGATTTTGAATTACTGAAAAAAATTTCTTCACAAGTTCCCAAAAGGATTGTAGTACAACTGCATAATAATGGAGAACCGTTATTATATCCGCGCTTTGGAGAAGCTGTAAAATTATTCAAAAATAATATTACGAACATAGTAACAAATGGGAAGTTACTTTTAGAAAAAGCAGATGAAATAATAGACAATTTGGATACCTTATCAATTTCCATATTTGAAGGTGATACGGAAGCCGATGAACAATATGCGATCATTGAAGATTTTTTACGTATTAAAGGTGAGAGAAAACCATTTACAACACTTAGGTTAATTGGAAATGTTGATAGATTGAAATATGAAAAATTTGGTTCATTAATTATATCAAGAACTTTACACAAACCTATGGGTAGCTTTGGTTATAGAAAAGAACCAACAATACCTGAAATTGGTATTTGTTGGGATTTTCTGAACCATTTAGCAATAAATACAGATGGTGATGTTTCTATTTGTGTAAGGTTTGATCCTAAACGGCTTGGAGTAATTGGAAATCTAAATGAGGAGACTCTGGAAGAAATATGGAATGGACCTAAACGATTAGAATGGCTTGAACTGCATAAAAGAGGGAAAAGAAACGAAGTACCACTGTGCTCGTATTGTGATTTTTGGGGTGTACCCACAGGTGTATAATTTAATATATATTGAGTAATAATGGAGCAAAATAATGACTAATTTATTCGTGATAGCTGAAATAGGAATAAATCATAACGGAGATATCAAGATTGCGAAACAATTGATCGATATTGCGAAATCGGCTGGTTGTGATGCAGTAAAATTCCAAAAAAGAACAATTGATGTTGTTTATAAGAAGGAATATCTGGAATCTCCCAGAGAGAGCCCATGGGGAAAAACCCAGAGAGAACAAAAAGAGGGGTTGGAATTTGGGAAAAAAGAATATGATGAGATCGATGCTTATTGTAAAGAAAAAGGAATCGAATGGCTGGCTTCTGCATGGGATATAAAAAGTCAGATCTTTTTGAAACAATTTAATTTAAAATACAATAAAGTCGCTTCAGCTATGTTGACACATCTACCTTTATTAGAAGAAATTGCAGAAGAAGGAAAACACACGTTCATATCAACCGGAATGAGTTCATTTGAACAAATTGATAAAGCAGTTAACATTTTCAAGAAACATGATTGTGATTATACGCTATTGCATTGTGTTTCAACATATCCTTGCAGGGATGAAGACTGCAATTTACGTGTGATTACAAATCTAAAAGATCGGTATAAATGCCCTATTGGCTATAGTGGTCATGAAACAGGTATTCTTCCATCGATACTGGCTGTTGCTCTTGGTGCTGTTGTACTTGAGCGTCATATAACCCTGAATAAGAAGATGTATGGGAGTGATCAGGCTGCTTCTCTGGAGAGAGACGATTTACAGCGCCTTGTCAGTGAATCAAGAAAAGTTGAAAGTATTTTAGGCGATGGTATGAAAAAAGTCATCGAAGGTGAATTGAAAACTGAGAAAAGTTTGAGATATTTCCAGTAACATGAGGTTAAAAAATTAACAGAAGGAGATGCTAAAATGGTCATTGCGATAATTCCGGCGAGGGGGGGATCAAAGGGTGTGCCGAAAAAAAATATCAGAAAATTGGGTGGATACCCTTTAATTGCTTATTCGATTATAGCATGCAGATTATCGAAAAAGATCGATAGAACAATAGTCTCAACCGATTCCGTGGAAATAGCTGAAATAGCAAAGTTTTTTGGCGCAGAGGTGCCATTTTTAAGGCCTGCTGAAATATCCAGAGATAGCTCAAAAGATATCGAATTCATTGAACATGCGATTAACTGGTTCAAGAAGAATGAAGGAAAGATACCCGAATATTTGGTTCAAATCCGACCGACAACTCCATTAAGGGAACCTGAATTGATCGATACAGCGATCGTAAAAATGATTGATAATTCTCAGGCAACCTCTTTAAGATCTGTACATGAGATACGAGAGTCTCCGTATAAACTTTTTGGAATTGAAGATGATTTTCTGGTAGGATTATACCCGGATGATCCAAGACCTGAATATTATAATTTACCCAGGCAAAATTTTCCATCGGTTTATCAACCCAATGGATATGTGGATATTATAAAAAGTGAGACCGTCTTAAAATTGAAATCACTGCACGGGCCAAAAATTCTCTCTTTTATGACACCCAATACTGGAGAGATTGACACTCCAGATGATTTTGATTATATTGAATATATGTTAAGTAAAAATAAATACAAAATATGCGAATTTCTGAAATCAAATTACTGAGGAGGATATATGTCAGGTTATAATTTTTCACATAAACCGATCAAGGTTCCATTAGTTAATTCTAAGTATAGGAGAATAGCAACCATGCTTCCTGTGGCGGAATCCTTGAAGATCCTTGAAGATTTAGGGAAGTATGAATCAAGATCGATGCACGGTCAATTACCGATAGTCTGGGACAGGGCAATAGGTTTCCAGATATTCGATGCTTATGGGAATTGCTGGATTGATTTCACTTCTACAATATTTGTGGCGAATGCAGGTCATGCAAATCCACACATAATAGAAGCATTGCAAAACCTTTTAGACAAAAAACTGCTTCATACTTACACTTTTGCCAATGAAAGCAGGGCAAAATTTTTAAAGAAATTAATTGATTTTATTCCCCAACCTCTGGAAAAAGCTTTTCTAATGTCATCCGGTACCGAAGCTACAGAATGTGCTATAAAATTGATGAGAATGCATGGGCAAAAAACACATCCGACCAAACCTGGAATTATTTCTTTCTATGGAAGTATGCATGGAAGGACCATGGGAGCGGAAATGCTAGGTGGTAACCAGGCAAAATCCGATTGGATCGGTTATTTGGATCCCAATATATATCATTTGCCTTTTCCATATCCATGGTTGGTAAAAGAAAAAGATCAATCTAATTATGACTGGGCAGAGCATTTTAGAAATGATATCCGAAATCTTCAAAAAAATGGATTGAAAATTGAAACTGTGGCTGGATTCATGATCGAATCATATCAAGGCTGGGGAGCAATTTTTTATCCAAAAGAGTATATTCAGGCACTTGTAAAATTTGCCAGGGAAAATGATATTCTGGTTGCTTTTGATGAGATACAGGCAGGAATTGGGAGAAGTGGTAAACTGTTTACATATGAGCATTACGAAGTAGAACCCGATCTTGTCTGCCTTGGTAAAGGACTAAGTTCAAGTTTACCTTTGTCCGCCGTTGTTGGAAGAAAGGAAATAATGGATTTACCGGATGTGGGCTCAATGAGCAGTACTCATTCGGGTAATCCCCTTTGCTGTGCTGCAGGCCTGGCGAATCTGGAAGTAATCGAGTCTGAAAACCTGGTCCAGGAATCCGCCAGAAAAGGAGAAATACTTCATAATAAATTGAATGAACTTAAAAACAAGTACCCTGAAAGGATCTCTTATATATTTGGAAAAGGGCTTGTTGCAGGAGTTATACTTAAAAATCCGGTGACCGGAGAACCAGATAGTGAGTTTGCCAGCAAAGTATCCGAGAGATGTATGCAAAAAGGTTTACTCGTTGTTCATACTGGAAGAGAATCCATTAAGATCGGACCGCCTTTAATAATCCCTGACGAGGCTTTACTGGAAGGAGTTGCTGTATTGGATGAAGCGATAGAAGAAGTATCAAAAAACGATTGAGATGCTCTGTGATATAACAAAATATATTTGAAGTTATGATTAAGAATTTTCGTCACACAGGGATTGTCGTCAGTGATATGGAAGGATCTTTGAAATTCTATCGAGACTTATTAGGCTTAAAAGTAATAAAGGATTTTTCAGAAAAAGGAGATTACATTGATAGTATTTTAGGATTATCTGGAGTTCACCTAAGAATGGTAAAATTGGTAACAGCTGATGGTTCAATGATCGAGCTTCTGCAATATTTATCTCATCCGAATCAACCACCGATAAAATCCGGAATCTGCAATCTGGGTTGTTCTCATATTGCTTTTACGGTAGATAATATAGATGAGGAGTACAGGCGGCTTTTAGAAAATGGTGTAAGGTTCAACTGCTCTCCATATATTTCACCAGATGGTTATGCCAAGGTTGCATTCTGTCATGATCCAGACGGGACAAGTATTGAGTTGGTTGAAATATTGCCTTCAATTCGGTGAGCACAATCATGCCGACAAATTATATATCCACTATTTACGATGAAGAGAGTCATCCGTACACAGTGTATCCATCCCAATTATGTAAATATCTTTTTGATAGGTTCAAAATGGAAAAAGGAATGAAATTAATTGATATCGGATGCGGCCGTGGAGATTTTTTGTATAATTTTAAAGAGCTGGGATTGGAGGTCAGCGGTATTGACTGCGAAAAATGCAACTCAAATTTCTTAAAAGATATTGATGTCAGGTATATAAACCTCGAAAAGGAATCTATTCCGTTTGATGATGAGACATTTGATATGGTCTTCTCAAAATCCGCAATTGAACATATGCATAATCCTGAATATTTCTTAAAGGAAGTTCATCGAATTCTTATAAAAGGTGGAATAGCAATAATCATGGCTCCGGATTGGGTTTCCAATATGAAGATATATTATGATGACTATACACACAGGACACCTTTTACATCGACTTCGATGCGAGATGCCTTAAAGATGTTTGGTTTTAGAAATGTTGGTTCAGAATTATTTTATCAATTGCCAATTTTATGGAAATTTCCTTCATTGAAATTAATAAGCTGGATTATCCGTTTCTTCTTACCCGTCACACTCAAATCAAATATAAAATTTATCCGATGGTCATGTGAGCTCATGGTTCTCGGTTTCGGAGAAAAATAAAAATGACATGCAATTATTGTAAAGGAACGGAACATGAAGTTGTGGCAGAATACACAAGACTTGAAAAGAATGATATCTTGAAATGTAAAAATTGCGGACTTGTATATCTTGATATTAAAAAAAATAAGAAAGATATCGAATCATTTTATTCCTTAGAATACCGAAAAATCCCTGCGCTGCCAGTACAATCAGCACAGGAACATTATGATGACAAAGTAACCCAGCATGACTCTGAGGACCGTATATCATTTATTTCAAATCATTTTGAGATCCGGGGAAAAAAAATATTAGAGATTGGATCGGCCTCTGGCAGCCTGTTGAATAAATTATCAGAATATGGAGCAAAAGAAGTTGTAGGGATAGAACTCAGTGAGGAGTTTGCGGAGTTTTCACGCAACAGGGGATTTAAGATTTTTACAGATCCTATCGAAGAATTGGATATTTCACAGAAATTCGATATTGTCGTTTCATTCCATACCATAGAACATGTTTTCGATCCCATGGCTGTCTTTAAAGGAATATACAAGGCGTTGAAACCGGACGGCTGGTTCTTAGGTGAGGTCCCAAACCAAAATGACTGGAGAATTAAGATTTTTGATGATAAGATCGTTAAACGGTTTCACTATGACCCCAACCATTATTACTATTTTTCACCGGAAACGTTAAAAAATCATCTCAAAACCAGTGGTTTCAATGATATACGCCTCGAAACGGTTGAGCGATATAACAGCATAATACAATTGAGGAATATACTATGTCACAAAGATGGGGAAAAGAATATTGAAGAAGTCCTTAACAAATACATATTCCCAAAAAATCAAAACGATGAAGTTAGGCTGCCAGCAGTGGATGATAAGATAGAGGGCGAATTTAACCGGATATTTGGAAAAGCCATGAACTCTGAGCTTATTGGAAATTGTTTAAGGTGGATTGCTTATAAAAAATGAATTTAAGGTAAAATAGTTTGATGCACATTATATTATATATTAGGGTTTTAGGTCTAAATAATAATATGATTTTTCCAAAGGAAGAAAATGGACATATATAAATCATTTATAAAGGATAATTTATTAATCTTATCCGGTCATATTCTGATTTACCTGCAAGGTATTATTCTCATGCCTATCATAATAAAATCAGTTGGAGTTACCATTTATGGGGGGTATGTTCTGCTCACTTCTGCTCTCGGTTTTCTTTTTGGGATCTCATCTTTAGGTGTAGGCTTCAGATGTAAAAGATATTTGCCATCCTCAACAGATAAAAAATTACGCTGTGAACTTTTTTATCCGCAATTGCTATTTCAAATAATAAGTATCTTCATCTTATCCCTTGCTATTTTGTTGTTAGAACCCTTCATGAAGGACTGGTTTCTAAATAATAAAATAGAGTTCATGATATTATTGGCTCCTTTATTTTTATGGTTAAGTATGTTTTACAGCCAGGCTGCTGACTACTTCAGATATACTGGAAGAATGAGCTTTTTTAATTATGCCACTGTTTTGATGCCTTATATTAATATTGGGATCGTAGTTCTTTTTCTTTATTCACTTCATGATCTGAATATAAATTTACTTATATCAGCACAAATTATTTCCATGTTGCTAATAACAACGCCCCTTTTTTTCAGTATATATAATGAAATTGGATTCAACTTTCCCACTATGAAGATTAACGAGTTGATTTCTGACATAAAACTTGGATTTCCTATAGTGTTGGGATATGTTACGAATTTTGTTGTGAGCAGCAGCGATCGATATGTAATTGCACTTTTTTTATCAGTGACCGCAGTAGGTTATTATAATCCAGCCTATGGTTTGGGTTCATTGATAATTTTTTATCCTATGGTTTCAGGTATTGTCCTGCCGCCACTTCTTTCAAAAGCTGTGGATAATGGAAAAGAACATGAAGCTCGGGTAATGATCGATTATACTATAAAGGGATTTCTATTCATTGGTATTCCTTTTTTGCTGGGAAGTTATGTTATGAGCAAGCCGTTATTGACCATGTTCGCTAATGCAGAAGTGGCGGAAAATGCTTATTTGATTGTACCTGTTGTTGCAATGGGAATGATATTCTATGGATTGATCGTTATTCTTAGCAATGTGCTATTTGTTCAGATGAAAACCAGTGCAATATTCCGGGTGAATGTTATAGCTGCATTATTGAACCTGACGCTTAATCTCGTACTAATTTACATTTTTAGAGATATTATGATGGCTGCACTTTCGACTTTATTTAGTTACTTTATTGCGTTCATCTTAATTACTCGCACTGTCGCTGCTAATTGGCCGCTGAATTTTAATCTAAGTATTTTAGTTAAACCGGTCGTAGCCTCGATATTGATGATAATTCCTTTATTTTGGATTTCGTCTCAATTGACAGTATATGCGCATCAGCCACTCTATATTTTGGGTGAAGTGCTGATAAGTGGGGCAGTATACATCGTAGCGTTGTCAATTCTTGGTGCTTTCTCTCGCCAGGAGCTGGTTTACTTGAAGGGAGTATTTTCAAAATGACAGATAAAAAGGGCAATATTATCTTAGCACCGGGTCCGTTGCATCTTTTCTGGACCGGGGGAGTATATTATCTCTGGGAACTATCCAGGTGCTATCGGGTTATTCTGGTTGTAGATGACGCATATGAAAAAGATAAGGACTTCAAAAAAGCAGTAGAACTTGCAGATGTTTTGGATGTGCTTTATATGCCAGGTCGCAGCATTATAAAAAAACATCGTTATTATGCGAATGAATTCAAACAAGCAGTTAAGAAATACCGTCCACAATTTATTTTTCATCACGACCCCGTTTATGTTTCAATGATGTACCTGTATTATTGGGGGAGCAAGATAGTTCCTCCTGCTTTAAGAATAAGTTATCTAAATGGTATGTCAGTTTCTGAAAACATTGATAAAGATATTAAATCGGTAGTAGACTTTGGTGTTGCCTCTATTGCGAATAAGTATCATCTTCCCAACAAATTTGCCCGGTTTTTATTTAAGATCACAGGTTCGCTCTTATTATTGCTTGATTATTACTTATTGCCTATATTGTTTATAAGGAAGTCGTTTTCTCCACCGATGGACCCATATACATTTGCCAGATTGAAAGACTATTGGAATGACCAGTTCGATTTTTATCTTTTGTATGATAGTTTAGGCAGAAGAGTTATGGGGAAATGGTTTGGTTCAGACGATGGAATACGTGAGATACAACATCCAGTCAAAACTGTCGGAGAAGAGCTTAACCGGGTTTTGTATGGCTTTAAAGAAGAGAATAATGTTTTAATTTTACCTTCATATGGAGATCTAAATAGATATCAAAAAGAAAATAATAAATCGAATGAAGATATAGTGGAAATGATGTCATCAAAATGGGTCGAAGCAATAAGTATGATGAAAATGAAATTTCCTGATCATAATTTTTTTTGGAAATTACATCCTGCGCAAAAGACCGATCTTTTATGGAACGAAATAACAAATAGAATTCAACGCAGGTATCCGGAAATAACAATATTACTACCAGAAGAGAATGCTCAAAAGTGGATTTTAAAAAGTAAAGTAATTGTTGGTGAAGTCTCATCCGTTCTTTGGTGGTCTTCTTTTTTTGCGAATAAGATAACGATAAGCTTAGATATTTTTGGAATATCTTTTATGGATTTCTTCAAATATTATACAGGAGTACATTATTTTAATAATTTAGAAGATTTGTATGCAACCGATTTTGCCAAGCAAATTGAAGTCCTGGAGAAAAATAATCCTGAACAGAAACTTTCTGACTTTCTAAATGAGGTACAAGTAAATGGAACAAATTAAAAAACGCGTATTATTGGTAAATCCGGCTAAAAATGATAATTTTATTACATACCGTATTCACATGGGATTAACCCTATTAGGACAGATACTTACTCAAGCCGGGTTTGAAGTGCTGGTTATGGATTATGCCTTTTTAAGGGGATTAGAAAGCAAATTAAAGATTCCGAAAATCTCAGAAGTGATCCAGGATTTCAAGCCTGAAATAATAGGTATATCAGTTTTCTCATACCTGTATAATGAATGTCAACAACTGATTGATGAGATCTCTCAATGCAGTAATGCTCCTATCATGCTTGGAGGCCCTCATATATCATTGTTTCCTGAAGATTTCATTAATGACAAACGAATAAGTTATATCGTGCGTGGAGAAGCTGAAAGCATTATATTGGATTTAGCAAATAAAGCCAAACGACAGCCAATTCCTGTGATTATAAATTGTCCAATTCCATCTGCAGAAGAAATACCTGCTATAAATCTTGATATCGCTTTTGGAAGTAAATATCTTCAAAATTATCAGATACAGTTAAGCAGAGGATGTCCATTTAATTGTAGCTTCTGCACAATCGATTTAATTGCAGGGCGAAAAGTGCGTGCCCGTAATTTAGAACTTTGTCTGGACCAAATCGTCCAGGCTAAAAAACGCTATCCGGATATTAACATAATAACAATAACCGATGATTGTCCATCTTTTAATAAAGAAAGATTCAAACAATTCTTAATTATGTTTGCAGAAAAAAATATTGATTCCATTATAACAATTGATAATGTGAGAGCAGATTTAATTGATGAAGAAATTCTAAAATTGTATGTACAGGCTGGAGGACAAAATATTTGCCTGGGAGTTGAAAGCGGGGATCCCGAAGTATTCAAGCTGGTAAATAAAGGAGAATCAATTGAAAAAATTATTGATGCAGCCAAACTAATCCGTAAGTATAACCTCGAATTGGGGCTCTGTTTTGTCATAGGATTGCCTGAAGATACTTTAGAAAGACATATGAATTCTATTAAATTAGCAAAAGATTTAAAAGCCGATTATATCTTCTGGAATATGTGTATTCCGTGGCGTGGAACAGAGATCCATAAGTGGTTTAATAAAAATGGAGAAGTTGAAGATGTGCGTAATTTTTCAACATTAATAGACTCACGGATTAATTTCAAAAATCCTCCTGCTTGGTCACATTTATTCACAAAAGAAGATCGGATTAAGGCGTGGTTAATGGCTAACCTGGAGACGTATGCTATACAAATTGTTTCAGGGAACAAATTACGCTATTTTCCTGATAACACATTTAAACTAATTCGACTAGCTAGACAATATAGAATATATAACTCACTTTTAATCTATGTGAGAGGATTTATTTTTCACAAGGTTAGGTCAGTGCTTAAAAAACGTTTAAGGATGCATTTATTAGGAAAAATGGAGAAGGGGAATTTTCAATGAATATTACCTTTATAGATAAATTAAGAACTTTGTTAAAAGTCTATGGCAAAATTAGTAAATTACCTAAAAATCAACAAATCTTAACTAAAATAATTAACCCGATAGATACTACAAGATATACAGAATTTGCATATCTTCTAAAGTTTATTAAAAATAGGAATTTAAGGAAAATGAATATTTTGGATATTTCATCCCCATTTATGATGTCTTATATTTTGGCATCTGAAAATAAAGTTCTTAAAACTGATATAAACATAGAAGAAAAAAGTTATATAAATGAAACTATAAATTTAAGCTTTAAATTAGAAGATGCTGCACAATTATCATTTAAAGATAATACTTTTGATTTAATATATTCAATAAGTGTTATCGAACATATCTATAATAAATACATTCAGGCAATAAACGAAATGATACGGGTCGTAAAGAAAGATGGATATATTTATTTAACATTTCCGGTTTCCTTTAAGCATGTTGAAGAATGGTGTAATACTAATATTTATTCTCATCAATATAAAGAAAATAGTAAAACATTTTTTCAATATAGATTTGGTGAATCTGATCTAAATAACATTTTTGAATCATTAAAAAATGTGGAAGTAATAGATATGTCAATTTATTGGGAAAAAAATAATGGGCAATATGACAAAACTATGTTACAAATTAAGAAGCAACTTAATAATAAATATCTAACTCTTATTAAAAATTCATTTATTAATTTTATTTGGGGCTTTAATTTACTTGAAAATAAACCTGGTGATTTTAAAAGTCCAAAATTATTTGGAAATGTGTCGCTTGTTTTAAAAAAAAATAGGTGTGTATGAATGCCGAAATTTGCTTTTTATAAAATCAAAATTACCGATATTAGGAGGTTTTTATATCGAATTCATTTGGTCTGTCAAAAGTCATACTGGTCCCAATAATTTTAATAGTAATGTTAGAAAAGATTCCACTATACTGCTTTCATCCCAAGCAAGATGATGATGTATTTGAAAAATGAGATAATATTTAATAATTATATGAATAAATAAGGATTTATAGATATAAACGAGAAACATATGAAAATACTATATGACCATCAAATGTTCACGAACCAGGTTTATGGTGGAATATCTAGATATTTTTATGAATTAATGAATCATTTTTCTCAAAATCAAGATATTAAATTTGAAATTTCTCTGAAATATTCCAATAATCATTATTTAGAAAATGTCAATTTTACTCATCACAAGACCTTTTTTAAAGATCTAAGTTTTAAAGGAAAAACTCATATTATGACATTTTTAAATGAATTCCATAGTAAAAGATTATTACTTAAACATGATTTTGATATTTTTCATCCAACATATTATGACCCGTATTTTCTAAAATATATTGATAAAAAACCATTTGTACTGACAATCTATGACATGATCCATGAGCTATATCCTGAAATGTTTTCAAAGAAGGATAAAACGCCTGAATGGAAAAAATTGTTAGCGCAAAAAGCTGATAAAATCATAGCTATATCAAAAAACACTAAAAAAGATATTTTGAAATTTTATGATATTGATGAAGATAAAATAGAAGTGATATATCTTGGAAATTCACTTGAAAAAAAAGACGATTTCAGGACTTCAAATATAAAACTGCCTGACAATTTCATGCTGTTTGTTGGAGACAGAGTTGGATATAAAAACTTTGAATTTTTTATACATGCTATCTCACCTCTTTTGAAAAATGATGCCAGTTTATATTTAATATGTGCAGGCGGTGGTAATTTTTCAGAAAAAGAACGTCATTTAATAAATGAGCAGCAAATTAAGAATAGCGTTCTTCAATATTCTGTTGATGATAGAATTCTATCCTATTTGTACCAAAAAGCGCGTGTTTTTGTTTTTCCTTCTTTATATGAAGGGTTTGGGATACCTGTTTTAGAATCATTTAGTTGTGGTTGCCCCATTGCTTTAAGCAAGACAAGTTCTCTTCCTGAAGTGGCAGGAGATGCAGGAATATATTTTGATCCAATGGATGAGTTCTCAATTAGAGAAACAGTCTCAAAAATAATTTATAGCGAAGAAATTAGAAAAGAGTTACAATTAAAAGGATTTAAACAATTAGAAAAATTCTCATGGGAAAAGACTGCAAAAGAAACAGCGAACTTATACAGGAGCCTGATATGAAAACTGCTATAATAACGGGTATTACAGGACAGGACGGCGCTTATCTTGCTAAATTGCTCTTAGAAAAAGGGTATAAAGTTATTGGTATTACGAGAAGTTATAATTTTTCAAATGTTGTTAAGTTAAAATATTTAGGTATAAATGATAGAGTTACCATAGAAGAGTGCGATTTGATGGATGTTTCGAGTATTATCAAGAATTTAAAAAAATATGCTCCCAATGAGATTTATAATCTTGCTGCACAAAGCTCAGTAGGGCTTTCATTTGATCAGCCTATAGGAACAATGCAGTTTAATATAATTTCAGTACTGAATTTACTGGAAAGTATCAGAATAGTAGATAGAAATATCAAATTCTATCAGGCTTCAAGTAGCGAAATGTTTGGAAAAGTTGAAAAACTGCCGATAACAGAAAAAACAGCAATGCATCCTTCAAACCCCTATGCAATTTCAAAATGTGCGAATTATTGGACTGTCATAAATTACAGGGAAGCTTATGGATTGTTTGCTTGTAATGGCATCCTTTTTAATCATGAATCATTTTTAAGAAGTGATAATTTTTTTATAAAAAAAGTAATAAAAGAATCCTTAAATATAAAAAATGGTAATCAGTATGCGCTAAAAGTAGGAAATATTGACATAAAAAGGGATTTTGGCTATGCTCCCAGATATGTTGAAGCTATGTGGTTAATGTTGCAGCAAACAGAAGCAGATGATTATATTATATGCTCAGGAAAATCATTATCTTTAAGAGAAATCATTTATTACATCTTCGATAAACTTAAAATAGACAGAAATAGGCTTGTAGTTGATGAAAATCTCTATAGGCCTGTAGATATCGAAGATATATATGGTGATGATTCAAAAGTCAAAAAATTGCTCGGATGGAATTACAATTTAGATTTTTTTAATGTGCTGGATATCTTGTTAGAAGAAGAGATAACTTTCATGCATGAAAATTAATGGTGAAAAACTTTGCCTCACACAAAAAAAAATAAACCACCTAAAGTGTACATCCTGATCCCGATTCACAATAACATAACAGAGACCAGGAAATGTCTGGGATGCATTCATGATCAAACATATACTAACTACGAAGTCATTGTAATAGATGATGGTTCAACTGACAATTCCAGTGATATAATCAGAACAGAGTTCCCTGGCACTACAATTTTACCTGGTGATGGAAACTTGTGGTGGGCAGGGGCATTATATGAAGGGATTGAATATGTGTTAAAAAAAGCAGAAACATGTGATTATGTTCTTACTTTAAACAATGATCTTGTTTTTGATAGTAATTACATAAATATTTTGATCGAAGCGGGTGAGAACAACCCGGATGCAATTATAGGTTCATTATGCCTGGATCAAGAATCAGGAGTAATCGTGGATTCGGGTGTTGTAATCGATTGGAAAAGATTAGCATTTGATTTAAAAGATATTGGTGACGACAAAGATGATTTTATTAGAGATATAGATGTACTATCTACACGCGGTACGATTTTTCCAATAAATGTGATATTAGATATAGGTAATTTTATTCCGAATAAATTAAGACATTACTTATCGGATTATGAATATCCGATCCGCGCAAAAAAACATGGATTTACACTTTTAACTTCAAAAAAGGCAATTGCATATCTAAACTCCCGGAGAACAGGATTTCATATAAGTATAGATAAAAAAACCACGCTCAGTGATATATATAAGTCTATTTTTTCCATAAAGTCATCAAGTAATTTAAAATCATGGATAATTTTTATACATTTGTGTTGTCCTTTGAAATACAAACTTATTTGCTATTCAACATTGATAGGCAAAAGGATGAAGTGGGCAATTAAGTATATCTTCAGGTTTTAAGGATTTAGGTGATATTGTTCGATTTCCAACTGAAAACCCCAGCCGCCTTCATAAAGAAAAAACTATCTATATTTACGCCATTATACACAAAGAGGATTCAACATGTCTGATTTCCAACTAAAAACACCCGTAGCCTTCATTATATTCAACCGTCCTGAAACCACCAGAAGAGTGTTTGCGGAAATAGCAAAAGCTAAACCCCCGATGCTTCTGGTTATCGCTAATGGTCCCCGTGCAGACCATCCTGAAGATAAAGAAAAATGTGCTGCTGTACGTGAGATCATTGACCATGTGGATTGGGATTGTAAGGTTTTGACTAATTATTCGGATGTTAATATAGGATGCTTTCGGTGTATTTCAGGTGGGTTGAACTGGGTGTTCGATACGGTTGAGGAAGCGATAATTCTTGAAGATGACTGTGTACCCCATCCAACATTCTTCCGGTTTTGTGAGGAATTGCTGGAGAAGTATAGAAATGATGAGCGGATAGCCATGATCAGTGGAGATAATTTTCAGTTTGGCAAAAAGCGAACTGCATACAGCTATTATTTTTCCCGTTACCCCCATATATGGGGCTGGGCATCATGGAGACGAGCATGGAGATATTACGATGCGAATATGAAACTATGGCCGGAAATTCGTGATGGCGGCTGGTTGCAGGATTTGCTTGGGGATAGAAGAAGCGTTTGGTATTGGAAAATGAAATTTGAAAATAATTATAAGGGAAGAATGGATATCTGGGATTACCAGTGGACTTTTTCATGCTGGATCCAAAATTCATTGACCATAATACCAAATGTAAACTTGATTTCAAATATTGGATTTGGCGCTGATGCGCAGCATACAAAAGAAAAAACCAGGCTTCTAGAGATGAAAACAGAACCCATGATATTTCCGATTTCGCATCCTCCTTACATTTTGCGTGACTCGAAAGCAGATTCAATGACTGATAAGCTGGCCTTTTCACATCAACCATTATTGCAAAAAGGAATAAATATAATCAAAGATATATTCAGAGAAGCCTTTAAATGAATCTTTACTATCAGTTTTGTTGGGCTTGAATTTACCTGTAAAGCTATTGATATTATATACCAAAGGAAATGAAATATGTTAGCCAGAATAGAGAATTATATCAAAAAACAAGCCTTTTTTCCTACGTTACTGGGTATTTTTCTAAATCCTTTTTATATATCACGAATAAATTTATTACAAAACATCAAAAAAAATATTCACTATTTTGATGGTGGTTATTTATTAGATGTAGGTTGCGGAAGGAAACCATATGAGTCTTTGTTCAATGTAACTTCGTATATTGGTTTAGATATTGCCGGTGGTGGGCACGATGACGATGCAAAATCTGCGGATGTATACTATGACGGAAAAGTTTTTCCTTTTAGAGATTCTTTTTTTAATTATGTCATCTCAAATCAAGTATTAGAGCACGTTCTTGACCAGGAACAACTAATGGAAGAAATATATCGTGTTCTAAAACCAGATGGTTTACTTCTTATGACTGTTCCTTTTGTTTGGGATGAACATGAAGCACCATACGACTACTGGCGTTATACCTCATTTGGTTCGAATTATTTTTTTTCAAAAAAGGGTTTTGAGATAATTGAACAATATAAAAGTGGTAATTATGTAGAGACTTTAGTACAAATGTTTTCTTCTTATATATATACAATATTTTTGACAAAAAATCGATATCTCAATGTTTTGATTTCATTATTTCTATGTTCTCCGGTTTTGATATGTGGACTGATATTGTCCAAAATCCTGCCAAAAAATAAAAACCTATATTTGGACAATGTTATTTTAGCGAGAAAACGATGAAATTTAATAAAAAAGGTTTATCCAGAAAAGACCTGGAAGTAATTGATTCAATGCTTTCACGATCTCCCCACTCCCCCCCACAACTGGAAGATATGTGGCAATTGATGGACAATGTCTGGGATGAAATGGGATGCAACAATGAAGATCCTGATTGGGATAAAGTCAGAGAGTTTTATGCCCACCAGGTATGGCTGCTTAATGGCATGTTCATAGAACAGCATGAGCTTTCTATGCAACATCGCAATTCAATATCGGATTGGATTGTTGAAAGGAACTTCAGCAATGTTTTGGATTACGGCGGTGGATTCGGAACCCTGGCACGCTTGATCGCTGGAAAGAATTCAAACATTTCAGTTGACATCTATGAACCATATCCGGGTGAATACGCTTTATTAAGGGCAATGGATTATTCCAATATTCATTTTATAAACAGCATTGATCAAAAATATGACTGCCTTGTAAGTACCGATGTTCTTGAACATGTCCCAGACCCGTTAAAATTGTTTTCTGAGATGATTGGATATGTAAAAACTGGCGGATACCTGATCATAGCAAACAATTTCTCTCCTGTGATCAAATGTCATTTACCTTCCACATTTCACCTTAGATACACATTTAGAATATTCACTCATATCATGGGACTTCGCAGGATAGGACCATGTATTGGCAGCCATGCAACAATCTATCAAAAAGAGAAAGATATTACGGTAGATTGGCAAAAAATTAAAAGATCTGAACGAATTTCACAGATGATATTCCCGGTTTTGAATATACCATATATAATTTATATAAGATTTAAGAGTATTGTAAAATGAAAACTCTACTAATCAACGCATCAGATGTTCGCGGAGGAGCTGCAAGGGCATCTTATAGATTGCACCAGGGGTTAGAGCAAGCAGGAATTAATTCTACAATGCTGGTACAGGATAAACGCAGTAACGATGTTTCAGTGATCGGGCCAACCCTAATAGGGTTGAAAGGAATAGGTGTTAACTATATTCTACGTTATCTAATCGATAAGTTGCCTTTACTATTATATCCTAAATATCAAAAAATGATATGGAGTCCTCAATGGCTTCCAAACAAAATCCATATGAAAATTGATCGATTAAATCCGGACATTGTACATTTTCACTGGATATGTGATGGTTTTGTTCCTGTTCAGGAATTTCCTAAAATAAAGCAGCCTATAATCTGGACTTTCCATGACATGTGGACATTTACAGGCGGATGCCATTATAATGGTACATGTGATAGGTATATGCACGAGTGTGGTAAATGTCCACAACTTGGTTCAAATAAAGAAAATGATTTAAGTCGTTGGGTCCTGAATCGAAAAAAGAAGTTGTGGGCAAATCTGGATTTTACTGTTGTCACACCCAGTCGCTGGCTTGCAAACTGCGCACGTTCAAGTTCTTTGTTTGGAGATAAGAAAATCGAAGTGATTCCAAACGGACTTGATCTTCAAAAGTTCAAACCAATTGATAAATTAAAAGCTAAAGAAGAGTTAAATTTGCCGGTTGATAAAAATCTGATTCTATTTGGGGCAATGAATTCTATAACGGATAAAAGAAAAGGATTCCAATATTTAAAATCTGCAATAAATCTACTTCCTGAAGATTTAGCTTTTGAAGCTATAGTATTTGGAAATTCGGGCAAAGATAGTAAATTAAATATTCCTGTCAATTATATGGGAAATTTTCCAGATAATATGTTGTCAAAATTATATTCGGCAGCTGATGTCTTTGTAGCACCCTCTTTACAGGATAATTTGCCAAATACTATCATGGAATCTTTAGCATGTGGCACTCCATCAGTTGCATTTAATATTGGTGGTATGTCAGATATGATCATCCACAAAGAAAATGGATATCTGGCTAAACCATTTAATGCAGACGATCTTGCAAGAGGTATTGAATGGATTGTTAAGCATGATCAAAGAAAAAAAGTATTATGTGAAAATTCGCGAAAATATGTAGAAAAGAATTTTGAACTAAAGTATATTGCCAAAAAGTATATTGATTTATACTCCCAAATGTAAAATTTGAATTTTAGAGGATATTTGATGAATAGAAATGACAAAATCTACATCGCCGGCCATCGCGGCATGGCAGGCTCGGCCATAAAAAGAAACCTGGAATCAAAAGGCTACTATAACCCCTTAACCCGCAACCACAGCGATCTCGACCTCACCAACCAGCAGGCTGTCAACAACTTCTTCGAAACAGAA
Organism: Candidatus Methanoperedens sp.; assembly: GCA_049301735.1. Lineage (GTDB taxonomy): Archaea > Halobacteriota > Methanosarcinia > Methanosarcinales > Methanoperedenaceae > Methanoperedens. Next base: position 25,525 of record JBAQLI010000260.1, on the reverse strand, counting down.
AGACCGGAATACGTCTTCCTGGCAGCAGCAAAGGTGGGAGGCATAATGGCAAACAGTAAGTATCCGGCAGAGTTCATCTATGAAAACATCATGATAGAAGCTAATGTTATCCATGCAGCATACACTAATGGAGTGAAAAAACTGTTATTCCTTGGCTCATCATGCATATATCCCAGACTTGCGCCGCAACCACTGAAAGAGGACTATCTGCTCAAAGGCGAACTTGAGGTCACTAACGAGGCATATGCTGTGGCAAAAATCGCAGGAATACGAATGTGCAAGCATTACAACCAGCAGTATGGGATGAACTTCATCTCGGTCATGCCAACCAATCTCTATGGATCCAATGACAACTATGACCTTGAAACATCTCATGTCATGGCAGCACTCATCCGCAAGTTCCATGAGGCAAAGATGAACAATGCGCCGCAGATCATTGTATGGGGCACAGGGGCGCCCAGGCGGGAGTTCCTGCATGTGGATGATATGGCTGATGCATGTGTATACTTGATGGAAAACTATGATGCCCCGGATATCGGGGAGTTTGTCAACATCGGGGTCGGAGAGGATTTGACAATTCGTGAGCTTGCTGAACTGATAGGGGATATCGTGGGATATAAAGGAGAGATCGTGTACGACACCACAAAGCCTGATGGGACTCCACAAAAGCTGCTGGATGTTAGCAGGTTGTGCAGTCTTGGATGGAAAGCAAGGATATCGCTAAGGGATGGAATTGAACAAACATATGAATGGTATGTAAGTAATAGGTGATTAAATAAAATGACCTCAAACCCCTTGATCTCTGTTATTGTGGCTGTATATAACGGCGCCAAAACCTTACAACGTTGTATCGATAGTATATCAAATCAGACTTATCTTAATAAAGAGCTTATTATCATTGATGGAGGTTCTACAGATGATACGATAGAAATTCTAAGATCCAACCAGGATAAAATCACTTACTGGCAATCAGAGCCTGATAACGGTATCTATGATGCATGGAATAAGGCACTGGGTCATGTTAGAGGAGATTGGATATGTTTCCTGGGATCTGATGACTATCTCTGGAAAAGTAGTGTATTTGAAGAGATAATGCCACATCTGGTCAAGGCAGAATCGCAAGGTATGCGGATGGTGTATGGGCAGGTTGCAAGAGTAACAGAAAATGATGAGATAAGTTGTGTTGATGGTAATTCGTGGGAGTACACACGCAGGGGCATTATTATAGATGGAATATGCACTTTTGCGCATCAAGGAATGTTTCACCATCGAAGCCTTTTTGAACTCTACGGAAAGTTTGATGAATCGTTTCGAATTGCAGGAGATTATGAACTGCTAATCAGGGTTTTTAAGGATGGAGGGAATGCTTATTTTATAAACGGGTTGATTGTTGCAGGGATGCAAATTGGAGGAATTACTGCTAACACTATAAAGTTAATTAAGGAAACAGCCAGAGCACGCCAAAAAAACCAATTGAGGGTAATCACAATACCATGGCTCATATCTTACGCCTGGGCTATTTGCTTTCCATTTTTAAATTTTTTGATAGGAGGGAAGTATGTCAGGTATTTAGTTAACTCTGGAAAATATTCGATCACGTATCTTTCTTACCAGAAGAAAGTTATCCTGGAACGTAAGAATGATCAATGAACCTGAATTTATGATGAAAATGTAATAAGAAAAAAGATAAATATACAATAATCCGTAAACTTTATAGTCTCCAAATCCCACTTATAAAACTGTTCCGAGGTGTACATTGGCTAAAGCAAAATCTAAGAAACAATACAAGGAAAAACAGGGCGATAATATAAATAGTACAAAAGAAACGATGACGTCTTTGAAAGTCACATACCTTTCGTACATACTTCTCATTGCAATATTCCTGTTTTCATTTTATATACGCGGCATAATCCCCATGAAAGCCACCTTCCAGCAGGGACTCGTGGGTTTTGCGATGGATGACTCTGTTTTCCACATGAGACTGGTCGAAAACACGATTCATTTTTTTCCTCACAGGATATTTTTTGATGCATTCACGCTGTATCCTTTTGGAAGCGGATTGCACTGGGGTCCATTATTTGACCAGATGATCGCATTCTTTGCTATAATTGCTGGTTTGTTCTTAAATGGTGGATTGCCGGCACAGTCCACAATAGATACTGTTGGTGCCTTCTTTCCTGCTGTAATGGGTGCTCTCATGGTATTTCCGGTATACTTCATCGGAAAGGAATTATTTGATAAAAAAGCAGGACTTATCGGAGCTTTTCTTATTGCCATTCTCCCGGGTCAATTTCTCTCAAGGTCAATCCTTGGTTTTACGGATAATCATATAGCTGAGGATTTTTACACTACTCTCATGATGATGTTTTTTATTATTGCTATAAAAAAGGCGGAAAACATCACTTTTGATCACTGGCTTAAGAGAGATTGGGCTACCTTAAAGGTACCCATAATGTACACTCTCCTGGCTGGAATTTCATTTGGAGCATATCTATTAACATGGACCACAGGCGTGTTTTTCGCAGTAGTATTTGGCATTTTTATAATCATTCAATATATTATAGATCACTTTAGAGGAAAATCTACGGAATACCTCGGTATCGTGGGAATAATAGCTTATTTTATTGGTACGATCATGATACTACCATATATTGACTTAAGTAATGGATTTAATACAACCAGATATTCTGCATTGCAGATTATGGTTACTGGGGGGGGGTACTTGTTTTTGTTCTTCTGGGTATTGTTTCCAGGGAAATGAATAAGCGAGAATATACAGGATATCATTATCTGGCATTTGTATTGGGTACTATATTGATTGGATTGATTGCGCTGAAAATATTGGTTCCAGGTTTTTATGATGCAACTATGGGTAGCTGGAGTTATATGTTTAAACCGCATACAGAAGGACCAGCTTCAACAATAGGAGAAGGTTCCGCCATGAGCTATGCATCAGCCCTGGGAAACTTCGGTTATAACTATATTCTGTCTTATATTGCAATTATAGTCCTCTGTTATTATGTCATTAAAAAATCCAATGCAGAATACACATTACTTGTTGTCTGGAGCGTTTTCATCCTTGCGATAACGCTTGCCCAGAACAGGTTTGCATATTATTATGCTGTAAACGTAGCCATACTTTCAGGTATACTTGGTTCTATATTCTTGAACTTTGCTGACTGGAAAAGTTTTGGTTCCAATGATATTATCGAATGTGTGAAAAAGATAAGGGTGCAGCACATTATTTCATTGATCCTTGTGATCGTTGTTACCGGATTCTTGCCGTCTGATGCATCTCCTTATAAACTAACTATGCAGGATGCGCCGGGGGGCGCTCTTGGATCAGGATTTTATGAATGGCATGAGGCATTGACGTGGATGAAAGATAATACTCCAGTGCCTGATTTACCATATTATTCAATTTATCAAAAACCAGCGCCAGGCCAGCCATATAATTATTCCAGAAATGATTACGGTGTTATGAGCTGGTGGGATTTTGGTCATATCATCACATATTGGGGACACCGAATTCCAAACGCAAATCCCTTCCAGGCAGGCATTGGCGGAGGTTCAACACATGAACCTGGAGCATCAACTTTCCTAGTAGCGCAAACAGAAGAAGAAGCAAATGCTATCCTTGATAAATTAGGTACCAACGGAAAACCGGGAGCAAGATATGTCGTGAGCAATGCATATATGGCGTATTCGATCCAACCGATATTCGGTATATGGAATGAAAGTGATGTTTTTGGAAGTTTTTATGCTCTCAATACCAGAGGAGGACGATTGCTTGTTCCAGGCAAGAAATTCTATGATACAATGGAAAGCCGACTACATATTTTTGATGCCAACGGTATGAAATATTACAGATTGGTTCACGAATCTCAACCTAATCCTAATACACAAGGAGGTTATTTAGAAGTGGGAGTATATAATCAGGATAACCAAATTGTACCAGTCTGTGATTCACAACAAATATGTGTAGGTAAATACTGGTACAACTTTGCTTATAAATCAAATATATCAATTGAATATTCAGGATATGCAAAGATATTCGAATATGTAAAAGGAGCAAGGATTACTGGAAGTGCTCCGCCTGATACTAATGTCACGCTTACCAATACGATAAAAACGAACATCGGGAGAACAATCCAATACAAACAGGTGGCAGATTCAAATGGAACTTATGTATTCATCGTTCCTTATTCAACGCTTGGCCCGATCCCGGGTGAGACGCGGTTTGACACAGGGCCTGTGGGTCCTTATTCCTTGACAGCAGGTAATGTCTCAAAGCAGATTGATGTTGCTGAAAAGGATGTACTTGATGGGGGGACTATAACAATCGACCTTGTCTAAGATTGAAGTCTGAATATTTAAGTAGTGGGAACACGCACGGATACGAAAATAAATCCGTGCATATGTGTTCTTGAATTAAACTATTTTTCGAGGATTTTTGGATATTTTAACACTGCAAAGTTTGCAAAGAACAATTACTGTACCCTTTGTGTCTCTACATATTACCTGTATTAGCGGAGTTAAGAATTTACTAATTCCTATAAAATTGAAAAAATGAGGGTTATTAAAACCCTCCAACTAAAAATAGTTATTTAATACTTAATATCTTGCTGGCTTGTGCTTCTGGTAGCATTCCCTGCAATATACCGGTCTGTCGCCCGATGGCACAAAGGGTACTTCAGTTTCCTGCTTGCAGTCTGCACATGTTGCTTTATGCATTTCTCTTGGTCCGCTGGGTCTGAAGCCTCTGCCTCCCCCTCCGCGTGAACCGCCTCTTCTATCATTGTCCATTTAATTCACCTTTTAATTTAACTATTATAAAAAAATAGTTTAATATCTCGCTGGCTTATGTTTCTGGTAACATTCTCTGCAATATACCGGTCTGTCGCCTGATGGCACAAAGGGTACTTCAGTTTCCTGCTTGCAGTCTGCACATGTTGCTTTATGCATTTCTCTTGGTCCGCTGGGTCTGAAGCCTCTGCCTCCACCACTTGAACCGCCTCTTCTATCATATTCCATTTATTTCTTTCCTTTATATTTTAAACCAATTAACCTAAAAAAAACAGCCTTAGATAACTCATTTTATCTAATAGTTGCCATATATAAGCCAACCGATTAATACTGATTTGGTTATTCATGAATATATATCTTTGCATCATAAAATTGTTATAATTTGATATAGTAAACTATTTATTTCAAATTCATCATGATAATTATAATATGAAGAATATGAAGAAATTCGTTGTTCTATTAATAATTATGTGGTTTGCCAGCTCTTTCCCGGTAGCAGCTTTCATAACAGATGAAATTGAGTGGGCACCTGCGGTAGAAGGTACTCTTTACAAAGGAAATACTCTCACCAATGGACCATATATGGTAAAAGCAGTACAATTTCCATCTCCTGTTAGAGGATTTAAAAACTTTAAAGGAGAAATAATACCGGAAACTTCGGTTGATCCGATGGTATATCTTGAGGTATATAAGGATGGTACTTTCCTTAAAGAAGCTCTCTTGACCATGCAAAGCGGGCCAGAATTAGACCCTGATTACGAGGTCAAGATTTCGGGAACGGGTTTTCTTCCGGGAAATTCAAAGGAATGGGTAATGGAATACTATAAGCCATGGGCAAAGGTTGCGGTCTCATTAAGGGGAAAGCCTAAACTTGATGTAACTGTTACAACAGAAAAAGCATCATATACTTCAAGCAGTGATCAGATCATAACAGCTAAAGTCAATATAAAAAACAATGGTGATGCTATTGCTAAGAATGTGGATGTTCTCCTTAATCCAGATAAACTGGTTCTCAGGGGAGGCGGTACAGGGCAGTTCCATCAATTATATCTTGAATTGAAAAAAGGTGAGAGTAAAAGTTATGAAGTCGTATTCTTGGTTCCTGATGTGGTGGATCAGAAAACCTATAATTTGAATGCAGATACAAAGAGTTTCGATGTTAAAAATCTCGAATATAAATCAAACGGATCGGTTTCTATTACCGTCTCTCCTAAACAGAGTTATTATTCAGTAAGCAAAGCCTTCAGCAAGAGCCGCATATATCTAAATGACATGATAATGGTCAGATTAAATATTGCAAATAATGGCGCGATGGATATGACAGATATTATCTTAACAGATAGCATAAACCCCAATTTTGAATTAAAATCCGACACATCATTGACCTGGAATATACCTGTAATTAAACCGGGGGAGTGGAAGGACATAGGGTATTCTATCAAACCCCTGGAAACAAACATCAATGGATTTACATTTCCGGAAGTCAATGCCCAGTTCAAAGTCAATAATAAACAATACAATATTTCTTCGAATGCTTCTACAGTTATTGTAAACGGGCCAAAAATAATAATTAACAAAACTATAGATAAACAAATTATAAACATCAGTGACGATGTAACAGTGACGGTGAGCATTCAGAATATAGGAAATATTGCAACGCGTATGGAAGTTAAAGATTTTCTTCCAGAGAATGTAAGCCTTGTCAGCGGTTCAACTTCTCTTGATTCGACATTCCTGGAGTTAAATACTCCAATAGGATTTAGCTATATAATCAGAGTTAATACCAGAGAAAATATTGAACTACCTGCGGCTATAGCTAATTACACTGGCATAGAATACAGAGGAATGACACGCTCGTCTGTAAAATCCGGACGTCCTGTCATCACAGTGATTGATCCAGCAATGAATAGATCGATAAATCCAGCCATTCCAACTCTAACTCCAAATGTTCAGATGAAATCAGGAGAAACTACCCTGACACAGGCAACCTCATCACCAATAGCCCCAGAACCAACTCCCACTCCCATCACTCCGGGGTTCGATATCATGTTTGGGGTCATTGTATTGATATTCGCTGCAGTTTTCAGGCACAGATGATCAAGACGTAGATTCATTCTTTTACAGGTGGAGCCAAATCTCCTGGAACCAGCAAGCATTTTTATATGACTTTGATAAATGCAGTTGGTACATGAAAGAGATAATTTTTGTAGGACGATCCAATGTTGGTAAATCCACTCTGATCAGGGCTCTTACCGGAAAGAAAGTCCCGGTAGGAAAACTTCCAGGCGTAACAAGAAAGCCCCTCCATTTACCTTACCAGAATGTTCAAATTACCGATATGCCGGGGTTCGGATACATGAGCAAAGTAACCAGGAAAGGCCAGGAAGCGATAAAGGATAATATTGTTCATTATATTGAAGATAATGCATCAAATATTCTGCTTGCAGTTATGGTCATAAATACTACATCATTTGTAGAAATTGTGGACAGGTGGACCCAGAGAAATGAAATACCTGTGGAAGTTGAGCTTTTCGAGTTCTTCAATGAACTGGACATAGATGTGATAATAGCTGCTAACAAAATGGATAAAGTGAAAGATCGGGATTTAGCGCTTGACGGGATAGCACAACGGCTAGGCATGTCGCCTCCCTGGAGACAGTGGCTGGATAAGATCGTCCCTGTAAGCGCAAAAAAAGGAAATCTTGGAGAATTAAAACAACTGATACAAAAGAAAATAGAAGGAATCTCTAATTCCGTTTAGTTCTCAATATCGAAGTCTACTAAGGATTATTTTCCACCGGGGTATTTCCCACCGGGGTATTTCCCACAAGGGCGCAAACATCAGTTGTCATATTGATTTGTGGAATACTATCGTTATTGTTACCGCACCCCATAAGAAGGTTCAAAACAGAATTTGCGTCATCAAATGTTGGTGTGGGTGTGGGTTCTACAATAATGGGTTGTTCAGGCTCTTGTCCGGGATCAACTGCATATTCAGCCCCTTGCTGGTCAATGGGCCCTTCCGTAGAATTAACTGGTATTTCGAAAGCTGGATCAAGCGTGGGCTCCGGAGTTGGCTCAGGGGTTGGCGGCAGGCTAATGCTTATCAGGAGTTTTTCGCTCATCGTAGTTAATTTTAAACCCTGGGTGCCTAATTCAAAATATTCTGCTTTAGCCGGAGGCAATTCAATAGGTTCTGCGGAATTTGAACTAAGAGTATAACTTAAACTTAATTCCTTTCCCGCTTCAAGATACTCTTCAACGGTTGTAGTACCGCTTATGAGCGTAGTATCCTGCGGTAAATCGTCTTTGATGGTGACCATTGTAGGGGTGGTTCCGCTATTTTTAGCGATGACAGTGACGGTCACTTCATCACCACCAGGATTGATTTCTGATTTATCTGCCTGTTTGATCAGTTCAATCCTTGGCCCATATATTGCAGTCTGTGGTCTATTTGACTGGATCATGTAGTATTCATTCTTCATGTCAAATTCTGCGGTAGTGGAAGGGAATATAACATTTCCGGCTCCCGTTGGTTTCAAAAGATAGCGGAAATACCATTCCTTGTTCGGACCGACATTGACAACCCAGTGGAGTGTATTATTGCTCAATTGCTTGAATCCTTTTGGAACGGAATCCACGATACTGACATTTTTAAGTTCATAATCAGCATTGTTCTTAAAAGAAATGGATACCATGATCAAGTCTTTTAAATAAGCCTTCGCATTCGTATTCTTAGTAAGGGAAGGGGCTTGCTGGATTGGTGGTGCGATCAGGATCGTTTTTAGTTGTGTCGCTTTATAAGAAACATCCTTGACATCAACGCCGCTGGAGTTCACAAATATATTAAATTTTTTTAGTTCCGTAATAGCTGGTGTTGAAAAAGTAACGCTCTCGCTGATCTCCTCTCCTTTCATGAGCGTCTCATAATAATATTTTAAATTCCCTCTCAATATAGGAAGTTCCGTACCTAAGTCCAGATCAATATTATTTATAGCGGCTGTTCCGGTATTTCTCAATACGATCACTGCATTGATCTCGGTATTTGGGCCAGATACATACTCATCATCAGTTTCTATTGATAATTCTAATTGTGGTTTTCCTCTCTTGCTTAATTGTAATGTAGCCCATGGATTGTAACTTTCATATAACCAATCTTTGGATGAACCTGAAGGAAGTTGTACGACTTCAACCTTAAATTCGCTATCAGCAGAGATAAATGAGTCGCCTTGTGCGAGAAACGTTTCATTTAAAAAACTACCATTTTTGGAAATATTTAATCCCACAAAAGGTTCGACTGGTTCAATTGGTATCTGTTTATATTTTTCTGATTCTACAGGAGCGCTAAAAGCCACAACCTTTACCGAATAGTCCCCAAACGAAATTACTTCATTCCGTTTCAAGGTTCCAGATGTTCCGTTTTCCCATTCGAGCCCATCATAGGCGGCCGCGACACTGACAAAATATAATAATACAACAAATATTATTATCCAATTTATTGGCCGTGAAATTTTCCTTCCTTCTGTCATATTATTAGTAAAATTATTTACAATAATTCTACAACCTCAGAGATAATAAATCTTACATAGTACTTAAAGGCTATGTTCGTGAAATTGCGAACATACAAATAATTAGTATTATAATTATGTTATTCACAAACTTGCCTCTTTAAATCTCTTTACAACGAAATCCTTCTCCAGGGATGCAAGGAAATGCCCTGCCCGGGGCCCGGATTTCAAACCAAGAAGTGCCAGATATACAGTCTCAAAAACCTGTTTTCCGTCAAGACCTGTTTCCTCGGCAATCTTATATAAGTTATCATGAATCTCCTGGCCTGACATCCCATGCTCCAGTTCGTCGGCAAGAATTGCAAGCGCAAGTTTCTGTTCTTTTGTGAAACTTTTTACCTGAGGAGGAATTGTCTCCTGAACTTTAAACTTAACAAACAGAGGAGCATATTTGGCAAGCCAGTTCCTTGCATTATTTGCTCTTTGCCTGATAGCTTCTACATCAGATGTATCGTAATCTGTTCGTTTCAGAACAGTAAGAAGATAATCAAAACCCCTGTCATCAGCGATCTGCACTGCGGTAACCATGTGCCTGAAAGGAATTTTTGAGGGTTTTGTCCCTTCTGTCCTTGAAAGCTGGTATGCCCTTTTATCGCCTTCTACCTGGTCATACTCGTCAATAAGATTAAGGAAGGAAAGACCCGGGTCAAATTCAATGTGTTTTTCGGGTTTCTGCCTGATGATAAGATAACGAAGGACTTCAGGCGGCACTATTTCAAGCATATCATTAATGGATATCGCAAGACCGGTAGATGAATGCATTGCACCTTTGCCTTTTAGCATTATCCACTCATATATTATCGGGTAGGGAGGTTCGTAATTGTATATTTCGCGGGCGATACGTTTCCCCGTATCGTAAGAACCCCCGGCTGTAGCATGATCTTTGCCAAAAGGTTCAACCGTTGTACCAAATAGCGGCCATCGCGCAGGCCAGTCAACGCGCCAGTTGAGTTTACCTGTACCTTTCATCGAAACCGTTCCGGACGAGCCGCATTTGCACACATAATCAATAGTTTCTTTCTCTACATCAAAACCTGTGACTTTCGTGGTGCTTAGCCGCCCGCATTCTTTGCATATCGTATTATATGGGCTCCAGTCAGGTTCAAGTTCGCGGCCTGCAACTTCTGACATTATCCGCGCGATTGCGTCCCTGTTGGTGAGTGCTTTCTTAATGGATTCAATGTATTTTCCCTCTTTATAAAGCACATCAGCCCTGTAAACCTCTGGTTTTATGCCAAGAGTATGAAGCGCTTCAATAAAGGGTAGAAGGAAATGCTCTGCATAGCTCTTATGATTCCCGCATGGACAGGGGATTTCAGAAAGCGGTTTTCCCACATGGGCTTCATAATCCTTTGAAAGGAATGGATAAACTTTTCGAAGGGGATCAAAAGTGTCAGCGATATAGATCAGGCGTACATCTGCGCCCTTATTCAAAAGCGCTTTGTAAACCGCATCCGCAGTTACGACTTCTCTCATGTTCCCTATATGAATGGGGCCTGAAGGAGTAATTCCTGAGGCCACAGTATGCTTTTTTCCACGCGAAAGTAGATTTTGCGCTATAACATCTGCCCAGTGTATTGTCTCTTCTGTCATATTCCCCTAAAATCGCACAAGAGATATTAAAAGATACTCTTATCGTTTGATTTTACAATTCTGAGCGTATGTCACGTGTAGCCGTTGGAGGAACTTTTGACCCTTTGCATGACGGGCACAAGGCACTCTTGATGAAAGCTGTTGAATTGGGAAGGGGTGGTGAACTGCTTATAGGGTTGACATCAGATGAAATGGCGAAAAACAAGATCCATGAAGTCGATGATTATCGATCCCGCTATAATGAAGTGTTGAATTTTATCCATGACCAGGGCATTATCCCCAGGATCGTAAAACTTGATGACCCCTATGGCCCGACCATAATTGAGGATTTTGATTATCTTGTGGTATCTCCTGAAACGCATCCTATCGGACTTAAGATAAACAGGATACGCAGTGAAAAAAACATGAAACCATTAAAGATCGTTCTTGTTGATTATGTTCTTGCCGAAGATAGTTTACCGATATCGAGCACTCGTATCAGGAATGGGGAGATAGATAATCACGGGAAAGTATTAAGAACAAACTTGTAATCAAACCCATCTTCAAAACAAAAGACTATAATATCTCTAAATAGAATTGAAGCGAGAACGTTAATGAGGCGATAACATAAACATACGATTCCTTGGAGGAGCAAGAGAAGTTGGACGATCTGCTATCCTGTTAAATGAAGAGCTTCTTCTTGATTACGGGATTAAACCTACCGACCCGCCGTCATACCCTTCAAATGGTCTTCGTCCGAAAACCATGATAATTTCCCATGGCCATCTTGACCATTGCGGACTGGCCCCGAATCTCATGGACCTTGAGCCGGAGGTATATTGTACATCCCTTACTGCAAAATTATCAGGGCTTCTGGCAAGAGATACTCTTAAGATCGCGGGAAAAAAAGGTCATATTATACCTTATTATCATGAAGAGATCCAGGAATTTGAACGAAAGGTCAGGCCAATAGGATACAAAAAAGAATTCAATACAAACGGGTATTCTGTATGTTTTTATGATGCAGGCCACATTCCGGGTTCTTCCATGGTACATCTTGAAAAAGATAAACAGACCCTATTTTATACAGGGGATATGAACACGATCAGGACAGAACTTCAGAATGGCGCAGATACGGAGTTTCCGGATAGCGATATACTTCTTATTGAAAGTACATATTTCGGGAGGGATCATACTCCCAGGAAAATACTTGAGGAACGGTTCATCGCATCAATAAGGGAAACAATTGAAAGCGGAGGTAGAGCAATAATCCCGGCTTTTGGAATTGGAAGGACACAGGAGATTATGCTGATGCTTAAAAAACACGGGCTCCATGCGTATGTTGACGGCATGGGAGTTGATGTCTTTAACCTGATAAGGAAGTCGCCTGAAAATGTACCTGATATAAAGAAACTTGAAAACGCATTCGTCAGCACAAATATCGTAAAACGGGAAGACAGGGAAGCTATAATAAATGAACCTTCCATAATCGTTACAAGCGCTGGAATGTTAAACGGTGGACCGGTTTTATATTATATAGATGAGATTTTCGATGATCCCAAATCCAAGATCCATCTTACTGGTTACCAGGCAGAAGATACGAATGGCAGAAGAGCGCTTGAAAGCAGGTACATAGAAAATGGGAAACGCACGGTCAGGCTTAATTGCAAGCTTGAGCTGTATGATTTTTCAGCACATTGCGGGGATGCACAATTAAAAGATGTTGTAAAGAGCTTCTGCGACAGAGGTACGGAAACCGTTATCGTGGTACATGGTGATAACACCGAAGGGTTCGCACATTGGGTCAACGAAGAAATTGGGGTAAAATCGTTCGCTCCTGCCAATAAAGAAACAATATACATTTAAATCAAAGAAAAGTTTAAACCAATTGAATTCAAAAGATAGGTCGTTAAACAATTAATTATATATACACGGATTAATATATAATAATATATTCAATATGAAGGCAAAAGAAGTATTAAATTTATTGAGAATTACAAGGCAGACATTAACATGTTATATCAAAAATAAGACAATTGCAATAATAGCCTATAATTAATGATAGATTAAGCCATGTAAAATTTGAATTATTCTCACATTTATTAAAAATAGAGGTTAACGTTGATGAACTTAATTCGAACTGAACAAATTTCCCTTAAAGACAATCGTTTTAGTTCACTTTGTCATTATTCCAAGAATCTCTGGAATGAGGCAAATTACATAGTTCGAAAAGAATTCTTCGAAACAGGAAACTGGACAAGATACAACACATTAGCAGGAAAATTAAAAATATCTGAAAATTTCAAGGCGCTCAATGCTCAAACTGGGCAACAAATATTAAAAGTCTTAGATAAAAGCTGGAAATCATTCTTTGAATCAATAAAAGAATATAAAAAGAATCCCAATAAATTTCTCGGTCGCCCTAAACTTCCAAATTACAAACCAAAAGATGGTGAATATATTTTAATCTTCACAAATCAACAAGTTAAAATTAACGATCGTAATCTATTGTTTCCAAAATCACTAAATTTAGATCAGATAAAAACTCATCTTCCTGATAATACAAATCTCAGAGAAGTCAGAATAATTCCAAAAGGACAATATTATACTTGTGAAATAATTTACGAAATAAAAAATATTGAAGGTGAAATAAATAAAAGATGGTATTCAAAGTTAAAAAATAACAGCAGAATTGTAGGAATAGACTTTGGTTCAGCAAATATCATAGCTATGGCAAATAACATTGGAGAAAAACCAATTATTATTAAGGATGATGGAACTGGAATCAAATCAATAAATCAATTCTATAATAAAGAAAAAGCACAGTTACAGAGCATTTATGATAAACAGGGGGTTAAATTGGGAACAAGAATGAACCAACTTAATTCTAAGCGAAACCATAAAATCAAAGACTCGATGCACAAAATCAGCAAATACATCGTAAATTGGTGTTCAGAAAATAATATTGGTAAAATTATAATCGGCCATAATGATAATTGGAAACAAGAAGTAAATTTGGGTAAAATAAACAACCAAAATTTTGTTTCGATTCCATATTTCATATTGACAAAAATGCTTCAGTATAAAGCTGAAGCTGAAGGGATTATAGTAAAATTGCAGCAAGAATCACATACATCCAAATGTTCATTTTTAGATTTAGAATCCATAGAACATCAAAATTCTTACAAAGGACGTCGAATCAAACGTGGTATTTTTAAATCTCAAAAGGGAATATTCATCAACGCTGATTGTAATGGTGCTTACAATATAATAAGAAAAAGCGAACCGAAAGCATTTGATGTAGACGGTGTAGGAGGATGTGGGCTACATCCAATAAGTGTTAATCCGCTTAGGAGTAATATCTTATGAAATTAAATGTTAATATTGTTAACAAATTTTATAGCCTAATGAACATAAAAATTGTAATATGTTTCATAATAATAAGTTTTCTTCCTGTTGCGTCTCTTGGCGCAACCGAAAAAGTCTGGAGCGCAAAATCCTCAGGTTTTATTAAGATCGATGAATCTCTGGCTTTTGAAAATTATCTCGTGAAAGTTACTGCTTTGAATAATACGAACTCAACATTAATTGTTTATAAAGACAGGGGACTGATAGAAACAAAAGAGTTTCAAGTAAATGAATTTAGAAAATATGATGATGCAGGAATAACTCTTTTGGGGATAATCGGGGATGAGTCATGGATCGCTTTTAGCCGGCTTGAAAACAAAGATATCTGGATACCTTCAGGAAGAACGATCTTAAAATGGGGAGATACATATTCATTTGAAGATTATTCCATAGAAATTGAGGCCATTGGTAAAGATTCAGTAAATCTTACTGTATCAAACTCAAACAAAAAAACTGTTAGTACAGACGTTTTTACAAAAAATGGTTCAAAAAATTATGATAACATGCGAATAGTGGTCATGGACATAAATAGAACCGGTTTTATAGATATTGAATTTTTCAAATATAAGATCCCGACAATCAAAACAGAAATAATTACTGATAAAGATGAATATTTTTCCGATGAAAACATTTCCGTATTAATAAACATCACGACTGATGGAACTCTTAACATTGCAGGTTTGAGTCTTGATAGCAAAAATCCAATAACATTCAATCCGGATCTTTTTACCGGAGTTAATATTAATGGTACAAAATCCTTCAAATCCCAAATAAATAAGCTGCCTCCTGATTCAACGCTTACCATTAATGCAAAAGTAGAAGGGCGCGATTACTTTAATAATGCCTACATATCCACAGAAAGCAAGGAAGTATCTGTTGCTCCTTATGTATCCATTATAAAACGCGTTCCTGAAGAAACTGATGATGAAAAAGTCCTGGTTGAATTATTTGTATATAATTCCGGATCAAACAGGACGTTCATACACATCCATGATAATGTAACCGAAGACACCTTAGAAAACCAGAGGGATTGGCATATCGAAGTGGGACCAAAGAAATCAGCAAACGTATCATATTATATCGCTCCCGTAAAACCCGGGGTATACCAGCTTACCAGCGCCACAGTGCAATGGGACAAAAAGAAGAGCACATCAAAGAATGTTAAGATGACCGTTCATATGCCTTATATAAACCTGGTCAAGAAGGCTTTGAACAACGAGGGCCTGACAGATGTGGAACTGGAAATTATCAATAGTGGAGACAGGCCTGCAATTGTTACTGTGGATGATAAAATACCTGATGTTTTTCCTCTGGAGAGCGGCTCAACAACGTGGTCGGGTTTTGTGGATGCCGGAAAGAGCGCAAATTTCAAGTATTCATTGAAAGGCAATGCTGTATCTCTTCCGGAAGCTCTTGCAACGTATCGTGATATCCGGGGGACTATAAGGCAGGCGCAATCAAACGCCATACAAAACAATAAGATCCCCGGATCAACAAGAGTCGATAACTCAGGTACAATACATATAAGTGCAGGCCGGTATGAAATGATAGCATTTATGATATTGTCATTTCTTGTGATATCCGGAATAATCGGAAGTATTGCATTCACAGCTTATTTAATAACAAAAATTAAGACGAGGTCGAATTAATGGATATTTTTTCAATATTGCTTTTTTTCATATACTCACTCCTGATTCTTGGAATCCTGGTATTTGTATCGCCTTTACTTTCCGCTTTGATTATGATACTTATTCCCGTGGTTTTTGTTTTCATCCTACCGGATGAGGCGGTGGGGTTCGTTTCAATAATGCAATTTTCATATTCAGGGATACAGGTATTTAACCTGCACATCCTGCTCCTTATATGGTCTGCTTTTATCGGGGTCATATCATATCATAAAGTCCTGACATGGTACCTTTTAAGAGAATCTGCACCTGTTGTTAAGGATGCTACAACTGCTGCCACACCTTCTGTTGCTGACCAGCCGAAAACATTTGTTTTCAAAATAAAGGATTTTTTACAAAAACTATATAAAATACTTAAAGGGGAGAAAATAAAATTAAAATCATAATCATGTTTTTCCAAAATTAAACCAGCAAGTTTAAGAAACAATTCGTACATAAATATTCTAGGTGATTCTATAACAAATAATGTAGAAGAAGGTGTGAAAACAAGATTATTGAAATTTCTTGTCAGGGATAAAGTAGGCATAAGGAAATCTCTTCTAAACCTGTTCTTGCAGACCAGGAATTATACAACTTGTGAAGTTTATGATTACCTTAAAAAACAGGGATTTGAAGTTAATTACAGAGGTGTCTCTGCTATGGTCGGGCAGATGCATACAAGGCTTGGTATCTTGCGTATTTATTTGAAAAGGGAACATCGCTGCTATTCCCTTAAAGAAAGCCACAGGGACATTGTAAAAATGATTCTAACAACTCCAACCAGATTTCCCGGAAAATCACTACATCCTATCCCTTGACTTTTTTTAGCTGGATTTCACCCTGCTATTTCGCGCCTTTATCGGTCAGCATGAATATACAAAAAGCTTCTTCGCTTTTTGACCTGTGTTTACGCAAAGTTGCTCTTCGTTTTGAAGGTCCGGTCTTATCTAATAAAATAATAGTTTTTGAAAGATGTTCAAATGCATTTCCCCCCACAGGGCATAATTCTCCTGTTGTCACATCTTTATAGACCTGGTTTGTGATCACGACTGCTACACCGTATTTTCTTGCGATACCGTGAAGAATCCCTATCTGGTTCACAAGTTCACGCCTTATTGCCACGTTCTCTTCACCCGTATCATCCTGCGTGAGCCCCAGCCTGTAAAAAAGGGCTGCAGAGTCAAGAATTATCAAACCGATCTTCTCATTCATGAGCTTCTCGATGTCGGTAATTGCTGAATACTGCTGCTCAAAGCTCACGGGTTCGTATATGATTATCTCTCCAGCGATTTTTTTCGCATCCTCGCCAGCTATCTGTTTGAACCGCTCGGCTGAGAAGCCTTCGGTATCTATGAATATGACTTTTTTTCCGCTCCTGACGCATTCTACTGCTAGCTGTATGCAGATATTGGTCTTTCCTGTACCTGAGCCCCCGTAGATCTGTGTGACGATCCCGGTTTCAAAACCGCCACCCAGCATTTCATCAAGGGATGCGCATCCGCTTGGAATCAATTCAGGTTTTTTTATGCTCCTCACTCCATTTTACTAGATAATTTTTCGAAGATCGTTATTATCGAAGAAATTGCTGCGCCATTTCTTTCGATCGGCGAAATGTTATCAAGGTCAGCCTTGACAAGATCATTATCAAAGGGGATCGAGCCAATAACAGGTAAATCGTATACTTTTAATTTTTCTTCGATATCCAGCACTTCAACTTCATCACCCGCCTTATTTATTACAATGCCGAATTTGTCTATCCCGATCTGGCGCCCGAGTTCTGCAATCCTTCCTGCTGTTTCAATTGACCGTGCGCCGGGCTCCACGACAATTATCATATAGTCTATTCCTTTTGTAGTGCCGCGCCCCAGGTGTTCTACACCTGCTTCCATATCAAGTATCACAATGCTGTTCAATTTAAGGATCACATGGCGCATAAGGGCTTTAAGGAAAGAACTTGCAGGACACATGCATCCGCTGCCACCTCTTTCAACTGTACCCATTACCAGCAATTTCACATTATCAGGCCCTGTTACCCCGAATTTATCGACAATATCATCCACTTTTGGGTTCAGCTTGAAAACTCCTGCAGGGCCGCCAGCTCTTTCATCGATCAGTTCTTTATATTCTGTAAGGGGTCTTGGCGGATTTTTTATTCCAAGCGCAGAGGCAAGGTTCATGCTGGGATCTGCGTCTATTGCAAGAACATTGTATCCTTTTCTTGCAAAAAGCCGCGCCAATGTGCCTGAAAGTGTGGTCTTTCCCACTCCCCCTTTACCTGATATTGCTATTTTGATCATTATGCATCAATTAATTCTATATTTATATTTATTTTTTCACCTATCGTAATTACAGCCCCCTGTCCCTTTGATGCCATGCCCGGATTCACTACCCGGGTACCATTAACACGTACAACTCCCCTCGCTTCATGGATATGCCCGCAAACGATGAGGTCAAATCTTCCCAGATATCTTTCAAGCGCAACACTTCCGACGTTTCCATGAGGTAATTTGTCTGTAGTATTTTTTGGGGGGGCATGGGATAATAAAATCAGTCTTCCTTTTGATCTGCCCAATAATGTTCCTACATATTCACCGATCTTTTTTTCTGATAGCTCAAATGGTGTGTTAAAAGGAGTTGGGTTTGAGCCGCCAAGCCCAATAAATGTCAAATCTCCAATTGCATGGGATGAATTATGCAGATTAATGGTATTTTCATTCTCATCATCATCAAGGATCTTGAGCAATGAGGGATTATCACAATTTCCAGGCACTACAAGTACAGGAACTTTGAACATTCCCAGTAACTCAAGCGCCTTTTCATCAGGCCCGAAATTGGTTATATCACCTGCTATCAGGACAGCATCAATATCGCCTGCCTTATCAAGAATAGATTCTACATGTGAATAATCGCCGTGAAGGTCTGATATAGCGAGCAATTTCATATCACGTCATATTTAGTTTAATGTTTATAATGGTAATGTCAGTACATGGTTTTAAAGTTGAACTAGTCTATTCTAAATTAGCCTGATCCGGATTAGTCAACCAGTGTTCGCCTTCGCTATCATGTACGCACACATTGCCGCTGCCGCCTGGAATGAATCCATTGAACCTTTCAAGAAGAGCGATAGACTCTGTTATTTCTTTAATATATCTTTGTTTAAGAAGCACTGCCAGCATCAGGCTCTCTTCATCATTGATATTGCCTCCAAGCCCAATGCACTCTGAAATCTCAAGCTTCCCGTCAAGAAGAAAAAACGGATATGTCCTGCATATGTAAGGTCTGCATTCGTATATTTCACACTGGTTATTTTCCAGGAAAATGCAATCGCCATTTTTCTTCATGACCCATTCAAAGGTATGGATATTGCCTTTCGGATCCCTTTCCCCTGAAGGTGTTGGTATTACAAAATCATCACGAAAAAGTCCTGTTTTTTCACAAATGCAATTTATTTCCGACGGAAAAATCATCACAGTATTATCGCCAAATTCAGCCCTGCAACACTGAGCGCATTTCTTACACAGGAAACCTTTTGCTTTTATCTGGCCAGCGATCTTTTTTTCATCTATTACCAGGGCTTTATCAAGCGCTTTTTTAAGATTTGAGATTTTTCTTTCTTTTTGTGATGCCATCTTCAAGACAAAAATATCACCAAAATAGATATGGGTTTGTATTTTGTGCAACATTCTTTCAAAAGGGTTCTGTCAAGTTGCCGGTTGATGGCATAGGCTGTAAATTTTCGGTTGATAGAAAAATAAAAAAACGATAAAACCGACATTACCACTCAACACTTAACAGCAATTCCGACCACTCAAAAGACTTAATAGAACCGTTAATGGAAAAGTCTTTAATCCATTAATTCTAAAGTATAAACTGACCTTTGCAGGAAACTATACCACCACCAATCCATCGTTTTTTATTTTCTGCAAAGGTTGTAATTTTTTTAAATATTTATATCACTTTTCCCGAACTTTACCCAAACGCCATTATGGACTCACCACTTAAAAATAGCAACCGACTTTTGACAACAAATCGAAATTGCCTGAACAACCGACAACTTAACAGAACCCATCCTGGATAATATTTAAATATCATCAGCTCTTCATCTGACTTCCCCTAAGGGAGCAATATATGAAAAAGGAACCAATACTTCCGGGATCAAGAGACACTACTTTCAGGGATCAGGTCTTAAAAACCCACGTCGGAGAAAAAATTCCAACCTGTATGCAATGTGGAATATGCGCGGGTTCCTGTCCTGTCAGCCACGAAATGGACTATTCCCCGCGCGAGCTTGTGCGCATGGTGCAGCTTGGCTTGAAAAAGGAAGTGCTTTCAAGCAACACGATATGGATATGCACAGCATGCTTTTCATGCTCTGTCAGGTGTCCGAGAGGGATTCATCCGACTGAACTTATGGAAACGTTAAAACCAATAGCGATAGCTGAAGGAATAATAAACAAAAATGCAAAGTTCGATAACGTTTTTTCAAGTGTAATTAAGAATAACGGCAGGGCTTCTGAATTCCTGCTCATCTCCAGATACAGCATGACTGAGCCGG
This sequence comes from Candidatus Methanoperedens sp., assembly GCA_049301735.1. Lineage (GTDB taxonomy): Archaea > Halobacteriota > Methanosarcinia > Methanosarcinales > Methanoperedenaceae > Methanoperedens. Next base: position 4,952 of record JBAQLI010000260.1, on the reverse strand, counting down.
GAATGATAAAACAGCTACCGTTTGGACTGGCAATGATGGCAAAAGGAAAATTACCATTATCTATCGACAGAATGGAAAATACCAGGGAACTTGATGCAATTTTTAAACTTGGAGAAAAAGATAAAGATAAAGAGCCTCAGGAAACTAAAACGCAAGAAAATGAGAATGAGAAAGTCGAGGCTAAAAAATGAAATATTCCTATTATCCCGGATGCGCTCAGCATGGAACTGCGGTGGACTACCGCAGTTCTGTGGAAGCTGTGTTTGGCCGCCTTGGCATTGAGCTTGAAGAAGTAAAGAACTGGAACTGCTGCGGTGCTTTGCATGTGCCGGATAGAACTGTAAAGACAGGGCTGTCTGCAAGAACACTTGCATCCGCAAAAGGCCTTGATATGGCAACTCCATGCAACCTGTGCTATTCAAACCTTATGCGTGCTCAAACCGCACTCCAGGACAGCGCCCTTAGAACCAGGGTCAATGAAGCACTCACTGAAAAATATGATGGTAACACAAAACCAAAACATCTTCTTGAAGTGATCGTTAAAGATCTTGGATTGCCAAAGCTCCAAGAACAGGTTAAAAAACCTCTTAAGATCAGGGCTGTTCCTTATTATGGCTGTCTCCTGACACGGCCAGAAAACAATTTTGACAGCCCTGAGAACCCGAGATCGCTCGATGATCTTATTTTAAGCCTTGGAGCCGAGCCCGTAAAATATTATTACAAGACCAAATGCTGTGGAGGCCCGATCCTGATAACGAATGAAGACCTTGCCCTCACTCTTGCAAAGGAATTACTGGTAATGGCAAAAGAAACTGGCGCTGATTGCATAGTTGTCACATGCCCCATGTGCCATCTGCAGCTTGATGCAAAACAAAAAGCAGTGGAATCAAAATTTAATATCAGGATTGACCTGCCAATTATTTATTTCACGCAGCTTATGGGACTTGCCATGGGTTTTGACCCGAAGGAACTGGGGCTTTCCCAGCATCTTGTTCCAACTGATAAATTGATCGCAAAAATCGGAGGCAAGCAATGACAGAATCTGAAAAAAAAGAATCTCCCAGGATCGGCGTGTACCTTTGCAGGTGTGGAGGCAATATCGGTGATGTGGTTGACCTTCAGGCAGTTGCGGATAAGCTCAAAGAAGGTAAAAAAATTACTGTAAATATCCAGGATTACCTTTGCAGCAGCGCTGGGCAGGATAAGATAAAAAACGATATCGAGAAGGGTAAAATTGACCGTGTTGTCATAGGTTCATGCTCTCCAAAGCTGCATCTTGAAACTTTCAGGGGGATGGCAAAAACAGCAGGACTTAATCCGAATCTTCTTGAAATAACAAATATCCGGGAACAGGCAAGCTGGATTCATGACAGGGACAGTAAGGAGAGCGTGAACTCAAAAGTATTGGGCCTGATAAAAGGCGCTGCGGCCAGAATGGGGTCAATCGAGCCGTTAACACCACTTACAAAGGAACTTGTGAACAGGACGCTTGTTGTGGGCGGAGGGATCGCAGGAATAACAACAGCGCTTGAACTTGCTGATTCCCATGAAGTGATATTGATAGAAAAGCTGCCATATCTTGGAGGCCACATGATAGGCCTTTCCAAAACGTTCCCCACGCTTGACTGCTCCCAGTGCATTCTTACGCCAAAGATGGTTGCGGTTCATAATAATCCCCGGATCACCATGTTCACGCAGACCGAGGTAGCAGATGTTCAGGGAAGCCCGGGGGATTATTCCATTACCCTGAAACACAGCCCGCGATATGTGGACATCAAGAAATGTATAAACTGCGGCGCATGCTCAAGGAAATGCCCGGCTGGCGCAATATTTCTTCCATTTGCCCAAGCTGTCCCGCAGGCGTATATGATCGATATGCCAAAATGCAAGAATTGCGGCGTATGCGTTAAAGTATGCCCGCGCGATGCGATAAATCTTGAAGCAAAAGAAGAAACAAGTACGATTTCCGTGGGCGCAGTTGCGATCGCGACCGGATTTGAACCTATTGACCCATCCTTTATAGAAGAATATAATTATCCATCTCCAAACATCCTCACAGCTATTGATTTTGAGGAAATGTTATCTGCAAAGAGTAAGACCGGAATGAGATTACAGAAAGCTGACGGGACATTCCCGAACAGGGTCGCTTTTGTACTATGCGCAGGGAGCAGGGATTTCACGGGCAAAGGAAGAAAACATTGTTCCAAAGTCTGCTGCATCTATTCGCAGAAGCAGGCGCAGCTTGTGAAAAAGATGAAAGAGGATGCAGAGGCCTGGATTTTCTACATCGACATGCGTTCAGCAGGAAGAAGGTTTGAGGAATTCTATCATCACACGCAGGAAAAAGGCGTTAATTATGTGCGCGGCAAAGTTGCGGAAATAATTCCCAAAACAGACGGCACTCTCATGGTCCAGTATGAGGATACCAATCTTGGCAGGAAAGGGCGCGAAATTTTTGATATGGTCGTGCTGTGCCCTGCTCTTATCCCCGCAACAGGCACAAAAGAAATCGCGGATAAGCTTGGCGTATCTCTTGGCGATGATGGTTTTATTGAGGAAAAGCATGTCAAGCTTGACCCTGTAAATACTTTAAATCAGTCCGTATTTGCAGCAGGATGCGTACTTGGTCCCAAAGATATCCATGATTCAGTTACAGAAGGAATAAGCGCCGCCCATAAAGTCTCACAATTCCTCGGAAAAGGCATGATACTTATACCGCCTGAGAAGCCACTGATACTTGAGTGCAACGGGTGCGGAGATTGCGTGAAAGCCTGCCCATATAATGCGCTTGCTCTTGATGGAGGAAAAGCTGTTCTTTCGCCTCTTGCCTGTACCGGCTGCGGAATATGCGTCCCAGCCTGCCCAATAAAAGGCATCGAGATAAGAAATTTCACACGCGGCCAGTTAAAGGCGCAGCTTCAGGGAATCCTGAGTGAAGCACCGGGCGTAATAGTGTTCATCGACCCGTATGCATATGCTGCTGCCGATATTGCAGGAGTTAACCGGAAACAATATTCCTCTCTTATCAGGTTCGTGAGCGTTCCTTCCATTCATATTCTCGACGCGGATGTTGTCAACGCCGCTTTTGAATACGGCGCAACAGGTGTCATGCTCATCGAAGGGACGACGGATGAGAAACTCACATCGCGCTCTGACGACCTGTATAAGAAGCTCAAGAAAGATACGCGAAAGCACAAGAAGCCGTTGAGGTATTCGCATATCGAGACAGCGCAGTATGAAAAATTGACTGATCTTTTGAATGTGTTCACTTCGCAGGCAGGGGCAAAGGCCGAGAAGAAGAGCAGGAAGGAGAAAGGGGACAAATCGGAAGAACAAGAGGAATGAAATAAGTATATAGAGGCGATGAATTCGTGTTAGTTTGACCCTCTGAACATTAATACCCCGGAACGGCACTTTTGGCAAATCCCTATGGCAATAGACCTGATTATATATTCAACACCATACTTTTTTGACAGCCTCAAACAAACGGCTTTGTTTAATCAGTCGTTCTTGTTTAAAAAGTAATGAATCTGTTTAAAAAGTAGATTTATTTAGTCAAAAAATTAACAATAGTCTGAAACCCAAATCCCAACCAAAGAAAGATTACACCTAATATACCAAAAAATCTTTCTGTTCCAAATTTTTTTGTAAAATTAATGAGCACGATTGATAGACTATAGCTTAATTTTAATTTGATAATCGATAGATGCATCGATATAAGATGTAATGCCTCTCTCCAAGGTATGTCCTTTAAATCATTATCATTTGATTTAATTATACCATTTTTAATAAATTTTGCTGCAATATAAATTATGGCTAAAATAGATTCTTTTTTGAGGAGTTCAGATGATATTGCATCTTTTTCTGCTTGAAGCTTAATATTATAATTTTTTATTTTTTCTAATAATCCAATCATTTCGGCTGCTAATAATGTTCCGCCCATCAGATCACAGAATAATCCTATAATAATTATTTCAGTACGAATATCTAATAAAACAGTACGAACATCCAATAAAAGCATCTTTGCAGAATATACACTACGTTATAATAATGGTTTCTATTAAAACTATTAAGTTTCTATTAGGATTTTTTGATGAATTTAATATAATCTCCAGTACATCCTTGTTTTCTTCTTTCCACCTACAAGATACCCTTTATCATGTAATGATTTCAATGTTTTATCAGCAGTCTCCCAAGCTATCTTAGTCAAATCTGCAAGTTCGTTAGTCGTAAACCAATGATTAGGACTCCTTTTCATAACTGTTATTATTGCTAATTCAACAGCATTAAATCTCATTTCCGAATTAACCTCACTAACAGTTCTGTATCTTCCGGTTTCGCATCTGGTAATGGTACTTTGACTATAAACTCTATCTTGTCTACTGAATCAAATCCTAATGCTTCGGCTACTTTTCTTGGAAATCGAACAAAATATTGATTACGAGTGTCTTTACTGAGTTTTGCTTCTTCTGTGAATGTTTCTATGTCGTCTGGAAGGTCTTCGCTGATTTTACGAGGTAATTTCGGAAGGATTGGTTCAAAATCTCAAATCAGTTGAACACGACTTTGCAGTTGACAGTTCTGGATTCTCAACATCAAGATTTGCACGATATTTCAGTTATAAACATGGTAAAGATATGAAATATAGAGCATGGTTGAAAGCACATGTCAGTATTGGAGTGAAAACAAATATCGTTACGAGTGTAATAATAACGGAAGATTACGCAAACGATTCACCTTACTTCGAACCGTTAGTCCAAGACACGTCAAAAAACTTCAACATCAATGAAGTCTCTGCGGATAAGGCATATTCAAGTAGATATAACCCGTATTCCGTACCTTTCGTGCGTCTCAAATAATATTTTTCTCGATAGCGTTTTTATTAATTTCAGTAAATAAATATTATATAACTTATTTTTAAATAATAACTGCTTAAATTACATCTAAATAAT
>JBAQLI010000259.1:0-31498 GCA_049301735.1 Candidatus Methanoperedens sp. | reverse complement strand
ATAAGGTCAGCCGTGCTAAATATCAGGGGATGTTTCTCAACTATATCATCCCCTTCACTGACGCTTACGATAACAATCCGTTTGTGCTCGCCAAGTTCAAAAAACACAAATTATTATAACAGTCATGGAAAATGCAAACTTATATTAAATAAAAAATCTAATAGAGATAAAACATCGAGGTGGTCAGGTGAGAAATCTTATATTTATTGTTTTTATTATAATTGGAGTTGTTATTTCTGGATGTGCCATAAAAGGGGATATAAACACCGTTTTCAAATCCATTCCTGAGGTTCAGCAATTTCTGAAAGAACACCCCAATGCAAAAATCGTCATCAACCTCTGGTCTGCCGAAGAAGTTAATAGTTCAATAAACGAGATCAGCGCTAATTGTGGAAAGAGGCTTCCAGTTTTGGCAATGTATAAAGCAACTGCAACCGGAGATGACATAAATGTAACTTCCTGGTTTGATGCTGAAAATCAGCAGATGCTTTGTACAGTCATTGTAGGAAGCATCAAGCCTAAAGTTACTGGAATACCATCAGGTTTTCAGATACCGCCACAAATTTCGATACTTCCCATAACTCTCCCAACTTCTGATGCACCTGGCAATGATATCGAAGATATTCCAAGATACCCGGGATTTATCAGGATGGCTTCAGCTACTGAGGAAAACGATTCCACTTTGATGTACTATGGGAAAGCGGACGTTAATTTGGTTTCAGATTTCTATTCGAGTGAAATGCCTAGAAAAGGATGGGTATTAATATTCCTTTTAGGTTCTGCAACGCAACGAGGTGAAGGCAGCATTCTCGGTTTCATTAAAGAAAACGTGACAGTGACAGTCGTGGTAATGAAGGATACCCAACAAAATATCACTTTAGTCATGATATCCAGGTCACCTATGAGAGGATCGGCAGATATATTCTATCCAATAATTCCTGAAACGTCACCTGTACCGATCTATCCAGTCAATCCGATACTTCCAGTAACCCTGCCAGCGTTCGATTGCAATGCATCATCAATCATTTATGGTTACAAGTTCAATGATACGAACAGTAATGGTATAATGGACAATAGGGAATCCGGGTTTAATAACTCAGCAATCAGTTTGAGCGGCTCTGATATATGTAATGGAAAGCCTCTGGAAATGTCGATGATGACGAACGCAACAGGATATTACGGCTTCGAGAATATAACTGCAGGTAACTATATTATTACTTCAGATATTGAGCAAGGATGGATTCCCACGACTCCAATAATCCAGCAGGTGACCATTCCAGTCTCAACAAGTATTAGAATGGACTTTGGGAACAGGGAGATATGATAAACTCCTCAAATTACTATGAACGACCGATTCAAAATTAAGTCAACCAGAACTCCTCCATTCCCAATTCGGTCTAATCATCGAAAAAAAAGTTAAACTACCTTCCTGAATGTTATTCAGGTAGGTTTTTTTCGAGTCTTCCTTGATCTTGTGAGTTCAATACTCTTAACGTCTCTAAACTGCGAATACAGCAGCTAATAAAACTCTATAAGTCTAGGATGTTGTATTTCAGAAAAATCAGCAACAAGAATTGAAACGGTATCTTCAAAATGTCAAGAAATCAACTCATATTAACTCGGAATGATAACATTTAATATAATGATCAATGATAAAGAATTAATGACCTATTATGGATTTCGTTGAACAAGTCAGGAAGAACCTGGAAGGTAAGCTGCGCATCGAAGATGGAAACTGCGGTACAACACACAAGGTTTTAAGAGAAATATCAAAACTGGGAGGGAAAGCGATTGTCTGGGAGCGCCCGGATGGGGTTTACTCAAAAATACTGGATAACAACGGGAATGTCGTGGGAGAAGGGGAAGGCATAACCTGGCCTCCTGCAATTCTTTTTGCAATGGTTGAAGGGGGATTTTTCCCGGAGGATATCGGATCAGAGCTGACAAAGTCCCTGCAATGTATTATCGACATGGAAAAGGTCGCCGACATATATGGTTATGGCAGAGTGGTCACTCCTGTAGCTTCAGCATATAACGAGGTCTGGAAAAACGGGGGACGTGTTGCCATAAGGCGCAATTCATGGGGTATAGAGGTAGTATTCATAGATAAAGAGGACAAAGAAATAGCGGTAGGCCCGATATCTTATTGTCCCACGTGCGGCACAGCGGCGACAATACCACGCGCCCCGGCTCTTGCGGCAAAGATCAAAGAAGAACTGAAGGATAAGCGCAACACCGGAAAAGACAAATATGAACGCGGGATGGAGAATCACTTCTTCTTCAAGAACGATAAGGTGTGCTGTGAGATACGTGAGAATGGGCAGTTGCTGGGAAGGGCCTCACGATGCTGTATAGCATACGCAGGTGTTGTTGCAGAAGTACATGCAGGTATTGCCGGACCGAAATGGGGAGCATTATTCAAGGAATATTGCAAGATATGTCCAACAAAACTATGCAGGAAAGGAAAAAATACAGGAGAGGAAGCAAATAATCTTCTTGTTTCACTTGAAAAGAAGAATCTGAAGACTGATGTCAGGATGGATACCTATATTACCGCCACGGTTAAAAAAGAGGGTGGGCTTTTGGGTGAAGGTATCGGAACAGTCTGTGCATTTTCATCATTGATGTATGCCAAGGCCAAATGCATCCAGCTCAGGTCTGAAATAGAGGTCGTAAGAGAATAGTGAGCTAAATGCATGAAATATCTATAGCAGGAGCAATAATTGATTCAGTGCTTGATGCCGCAAGAAAAAATAATGCCATAAAAGTTAAAGAGGTTTTTCTTGAGATCGGGGAACTGACAGCTTTAAATCCGGATCAATTGAAGTTCATCTTTGAAACAATTACTGCAGGAACTATTGCACAGGGGGCCACATATAATATCCAGGTCATTAAACCCGTGATAAACTGCACGAAATGCTCTTATAACGGCCCGATAGAATTTTTTGAAAAACTGCATTTTTTCCTGCCTGTAATAAAATGCCCACGATGCGATGAAACTGATGTAGAAATTATCGGCGGACGGGAATGCTGTGTCAGGAAAATAAATATATCTTGAATATTAATTAAAATTATAAGTATAAGATAAGCGGGAAGGGGAGTGGGTGGTATCGTTGAAAAAATGAACCCGCTTATCTTGTTCGTTTTTACGCGAACACTTCTATCATCTATTGCTCGGAATAAATAGTTTTCGCTTGGTTAATGATACTCAGTATTTGAATGATATAATTATTCATGAAGATATTAAAAAAAGGTAAGCTATAATATAATATCCGTTAATTGTGCCCCTATGTTCACAATAAAAGATCATCTTGAAATCAAGAATAATCATCTTATGATCGGCGGTGCTGATACCACCGTCCTTGCAGAACAGTTTGGAACCCCCCTGTACGTTACAAATGAATCCCGCGTAATCGGTAATTTCTCAGCATACAGGAAGGCTTTTCCTGATGCTGATATAAATTATGCGGCCAAAGCCAATGGAAGCTTTGCCATCCTCAGGATGCTTGCACGGGAAGGAGCTGGCGCTGATGTTTTCAGTTTTGGTGAGCTTTATATGGCGCTTCTTGCTGGAATTCCGCGTGAAAAAATCCTCTTTAACGGCAATTCAAAGACTGATTTTGAACTGCAAAAAGCAGTGGAAATCGGGATAAAAGTCTCTGTGGATTCTCTTGATGAACTTCACACATTATCAAAAATAGCTGATTCCCTGGGTAAAACTGTAGAGATCGCATTCCGTGTCAATCCCGACGTCTCTGCGAAGACCCATCCGAAAATATCAACAGGACTTCGAACTTCAAAATTCGGAATTCCCTCAGAAGAAGTTGTGGATGCATATAAAGAGGCAAACGGGCTTCCAGGGATCGTACCGGCTGGCATTCATTGCCATATCGGTTCCCAAATACTGGATACAACACCTTTCACCGAAGCCACCCACAAAATGATGGACCTCGTTGAAAAAATCACAGGGCTTGGAATAAATCTTAAATTTGTGGACATGGGTTCAGGTCTCGGGATACCTTATAAGAAGGATGAAGGACAGGCTCCAACCCCGCTTGACCATGCAAAAGTGATCCTTCCGGTATTTGAAGAAAGAACAAAAGCTCTGGGGATATCGCCCAGACTTGTGCTTGAACCCGGACGTTTTATTGTTGCAGATACGACCATCCTCCTGGCACGCGTCAATACAGTGAAGAAAGCAGCCAGGAATTTTGTGGGTGTAGATGCAGGTTTTAATCTTCTTGTCCGCCCCACAATGTATGACTCATATCATCACGTTGTAGTTGCGAATAAAGCAAATTCCAAACCTGAGGACACTTATACGATCGTCGGGCCAATATGCGAGACCGGGGATATTTTCGCAAAGGATAGAACCCTGCAGCATATTGAAAAAGGAGATCTTATCGCCCTATTGGATGCCGGAGCATACGGTTTTAGCATGAGCAGCCAGTATAACGGAAGACCCCGATGCGCTGAGGTGCTGATTAAAGATGGAGAGGCAGACGTTATCAGGAGACGTGAAGATTTCGAGGATTTGCTCGCCGGGCAGAAGCTTCCAGCCAGGCTGATGTGAAATTCAGTCCATATACTTTGATCCTTTATGAACATCCAAATATGATAGACCCTGTTGATAATTTTGAGATTCCCGCTGAATGGATAAAACGGGCAAGCATACCGCTTGATGAACTTGAATTATGCATATCCAGCGGACGTTATGTTCTTCTTTCGGATGGCTCGCTTTTGCGACGTGGATTTACAACAGGGACAACTGCTGCTGCTGCGGCAAAAGCTGCGGTCTTATCCCTTAAATGGGATATTTCAGAAGTTTCTGTTCCCACACCTGCGGGTATCCGTGTTTTCCTCCCGGTTCATGCAAAGAATGGGAAGGCTTCTGCGATAAAGGATTCAGGGGATCATGCAATTGATGTGACCAGGGGAATAGAGATCCGGGCCGAAGCAAAAGAAAATGAGACAATTTTAATCAAAGCAGGATCTGGCATTGGTTCAAAAAATGGCAAACCAGCGATCAATCCTTCTCCGATGCGGCAGATAGAGGAAGCTATAAAAGAGGCGCTTTTTGAGACAAAGTCAAGAGGAGCTTTAGTTACAATTTCAATCCCCCGGGGTAAGGAAATTGCAAAAAAAACGCTTAATGAAAAGATCGGGATAATTGGAGGACTTTCCATTCTGGGAACAACCGGCTTTGTAGAGCCATGGAATGAACATCTGGGGGAGATGAAGGTAGAACTTATCGAAAAAGCCGACAAAGTCGTTCTTACAACAGGAAGAATTGGAATGCGTTTTTCCAACATGCTGTTCCCGGGATACACAGTAATACTTATCGGGAGCGATATCTCAAGAGGTCTTGCCGCTGCAAAAGGTGAGGTAATAATCTGCGGTCTTCCAGGACTTATATTGAAATGGGCAAATTCGGATATCTTAAAAAATAGCGGTTACCTAACTATTCAGGAAATGATCGATGCTAATCCGAAAAATCCTATTATTGACCAGGCACTGGATGAGGCAGTCAAGGTATCGGGAAAAAGAATTGTGCTATTGAACAGGAACGGGACAATTCTTCGTGACAGTGAACGAAATATCTTCAATCCGGAAGGAACCTTATGAAAATAATTGGTGTGGGCGCAGGCCCTGGTCTTCTTACAAAAGAAGCAATAAAGGCAATAGAAAATGCCAGAATAATATTCGGATCAAAGAGGGCTATAGAACTGGCAAAAGAGCATATAAAATGCAAAGCGAATATACTTACGGATTATACTTTGCAAAAACTCCCCGAAAATGCGGTCGTCCTCTCCACAGGAGACCCGATGCTTTCAGGTCTTGGGAAGTATGCAAAATTGGAAGATGAAATTATCCCTGGGATTTCATCAATGCAGATCGCATGCGCGAGGCTGAGGCTTGAAATTGACAATATTGCTGTCATTACCGCCCATTCAAGGGATATTGGAATTGTTAAAGAACGGATATTAGCGGATTTAAGAAATGGAAAAAATATTTTTCTGCTTCCCGACTCCTCTTTTGGTGTAAAAGAAATTGCAGTTTTTCTGAAAAATGAGGGTTTTTCAAAGAAAATCTCTGTTTGTGAGAAGCTTGGTTATCCCGATGAGCGCATAGTGACCGGAACTACTGATAAGCCTCCGGTCACTGGATCTGATATGTATTGTATAATTATAAACGATTTTTTAATTTAATTTTTCAGGGTCAATGCATTTCATCAAATTTTTCCCTGAAACTATCTCCTGAAGTTTTGCGTGCGTTTCCACAAAGCACACTTTCATAACCTTTCATGGCGCTCATTACCTGGATCCCTTTATTTGTGAGTTCATATTCCCGTATCTCGGTATCATGTTCAATACCTCGCGATTTGAGTATGCTTAAAACCCCGTGTATCTTTCCATCGACCTCAACATGACGAAGCAGTATGATATTATCTACAGCACACGATAAAGCTTCATGCGTCAGCTTCACGGCGCCGAACAGTTCAGATATCTCACTTGTTACGGCTGTGGTCACGCCCATTGTTGAAAACATATCAAGAAGGATTGTAATGTAGTTCTTGCGTTCTATGCTATCCGGTATCGATGTCTCAAGATTTTCTATGCCATCAAATAAGATGCGTTTAATATTGTTTTCTTTTATTTTCCTTTTCAGTATCAAAGCTTCTTCATCGGGCCGATAAAAAACCGAAGATAAATACATGATCTCAAGCATTTTCTTATCAAGATACGGTTGCAGCTCCAGGCCAAATGCCCTTGAATTCCTGACAAGTTTTGATGGACGCTCTTCCATGGATATTATCAATCCATTTTCATCCCGGGTAAGTCCATCGCAGATGAAATGAATACCAAATGTAGTTTTCCCTGTGCCTGTTGTGCCTGAAATGAGTATAACATCATCATCAGGAATACCGCCTTTTAACATTTTATCAAGACCTGATATGCCAGTGCTGACTTTAATAGCAGATACAGGTTTATCTCCGGTTTCCGGTAATAACCTGGGGAAAACAATTATGCCCATATTTCTTATATCCATCGAATGTTTCCCTGATATGTATTTTTGCCCTCTCATTTTGATGATTTGAAGATTCCTTTCCACCCGCATCCCGAAAATGTCCTCAGACATGTATATTATCCCGTCAGCAAGGTATCCCACTACGCTTTTCCTTAGGTCTTCAAGAATGAATTCACCTGTAATAATTACAAGGGTATTCCAGCTTTTCATTGAAGTGAACAGGTCAAAATAAAATCCCCTTCTCTCATCATCAGAATCCGGCCTGTTTTCAAATGATTTCAGAAGGTCTCCCAGCGCGGTCAGTGGATCTATGACGATCCTTGCTGGTTTGATAATAGATATTTTTTTGTTAATAAAATCCAGGACTTCATCATGCCCTTTTTTCAGCAAGGATTCACTGATACTGACTATATTCATTTTATTTGTTTCATAGAGTTCCTGGTCAAAGAAAGAAAATCGCGACATATAATTGTTTATCATTGCCGGGGGTTCGGAGATAGTGGAAATGAAAAGACAGGTATCGCCTGCTCTTGCTGCATTGAACAGGGATTGGGCTGCGAATGTTGTTTTTCCGCTACCTGCCGCGCCTGCTACAAGCACAATTGAAGGCTTGTTGAAGCCTCCCTCAAGTATTTCATCGAGATTTGGTATATGAGAAGGAACGATTATCATTTTGACCACCAAGTACTTAATAAATATTAGGTCAAATTCTATATAAGGATTGGGTAGAGATTCAAGATACTTCCGTTGACATATTGATAGCTACCTCTGCAATATCTCCGCTATAGCTCGCAATTCTTCCAAGGCTATCAAGCATTGTTTTCATTAAAATAGCAGATTGAATATCTTCTATCTTGAATAATTCTTTTGAAATATCTGAATGGGATTTCTCAATCTTCTTCAATTCATGAAACACAAGTTCAGCCATTTCATCATTTCTTGTAAATAATGACTGAACAGATTTTTCGAAAGTTGCAACTATATTCTTTGTGATATCTATAAATCTGTCCAGTTGCGTTTCTTTTTGGATATCAAATAACTGGATGTAACTTTTTGCGATGTTTTCAATATGGTCAGCAATTCTTTCAAGAACCTTTACCACAATCCTGTACCCAAGGCAATCCCTTTGAGATTCTATCCCAAGTTTTTCCGCTATCTGCTGGTATTCTACAGCGCTCTTAAGCTGCCTGACAACTAAAAAATAGAGCCTGTCAATTTCTTTCTCTCTTGCTATTATATCTTTTGCCAGCCCGATATCCATGTTTTTTAAAGCCTTGCCAAGATCAAGAAGCATCGACCTATCTATGGCGAACATTCGCTGGAGTATCTGCATGGTACTCATACGTTTATAATCCAGCATTATCTCAAGCGTCATTGCTTCGTTAGTATCTTCGACTATCTCGACACCTATCAAATAGTCCAAAATGTTCCGTATAATCTCCCTGTATGCAAGATGATCTTTCCGGTCCACTTTTATTTTAATTGTATCATAACCCACCAGGTAAAAAGCAATTAATATACGCTCAAGAGCTTCACTTGATGTTATTTGTGAGATTTTAATCTCCTTCGTTAGTGACTCTTTTTCAATTGTACTGGTCCCGATCAGCAAAGAACTGCCATGTTCTGTGATCATCAGAGAGTCTCCTGGCTTCAGGTTAGTCTTCTTAACCCATTTTTTTGGCAGCGAAATCACATAAGTTGAACCGCCGCTTACGTAAACTTTCCGTGCTTCCATATTAACGTTACTCTACTGAGGTTTTATAATATATATATAGATTATTGAAATGAAATATATACCTTATGGATATTTCCATTATGTAAATCCTGTATTTATCCTCAGCCGTAATGTTGACCCATAACCTGCCTGTATTGCTTTGCCGGTCTGCCAGTGGTATTTGACAATCGTTCCTTCGCGGTCAAAAGAATCAGAACCGCCAAATGTGAGAATATGGACCTTGGATTTATATGTCATAAAACTTGATTGCATTTTATACTGATTTTATATAGCATATATAGATTATTGTGACAAAATATATAACTTTATGAGTTCAATATCAATCAGGTGAAAGAAATGAAAAAAATGAAAAAATTGTTTAATGATAATGAAATATTACTCAGCTCACAATATAATCCAGTCAATGAGGAATTTCAGGAAATGGGCAAAGAAGACAGAGAGATGTATCTGTTCATGCGCGGCGGATTTGCTGCCAAGTAAATTGAGAACTGGAAATGAGCCTGAATAAAATTGAAATTTTTCTAATAATTCTCCTTCTTCTGCTTGCTTTAATGATGGTATTAAGATGATAGATCATTCCAAACTTTTCAAAAAAATTACTGATTCCATTGTTACTATCATCTTGTATGTACTTTTATTGGTCCTCATCGCAGGAATGCTGCGGATTTTACTCGATATCCGCACTATTGCTATAGATTCACTTGAAGGCGGTTTTAATAGGATAGTTACCAATATTCTCACGCTTTTTATTGTAATTGAGTTCTTCAAGACCTTTGCCGACTATTCGAAACTCGAAAGAATCAAACTCACAGACATAACCGATGTCACGATTCTAATAGCAATGCGTGAGGTCACGGTCGGGCTTTATTCAAAAACATTTGGATATGAAACGATTTTTGCCCTCTCAGCTCTGCTCCTGGTGCTTGGAGTGATAAGGGTGCTAGCGGTCAGGTACTCGCCGGAAAAGGCTTGAAAAGGTTAAGTGTGATTGCAGTTCCTTGATAGGAAATATTTATACTGATTTTATATAGTATCTATATATTCTTGGGAGAAGCTATATATTATTTGATGCAGAATTCTTGTTGTGATAATAAAATGAATAGATTAAAGATAATATTAATTCTGATCCTGGCAGGCGTGCTGTTAGCTGGATGCGTAAGCAAGCAGCCTTCCGAAGTACAACCGACAGTCGCACAAACCGTGCAGCCTGCGAAAGCTCCGGCGACTGTAACCTTAAACGGTGCAGGTGCCACATTTCCATATCCTCTGATATCCAAATGGAGTTCGGAATATAACAAAATAAAGCCAAATATCCAGATAAATTATCAGAGCGTGGGAAGCGGTGCAGGTATAAAGCAAATAACAGAAAGAACGGTAGATTTCGGTGCAAGTGATGCGCCTCTAACAGAGCAGGAATTTTCAAATATTTCCGGAATCCTCCAGATACCTGAGTCTATCGGTGCAGTTGTTGTAGCTTATAACCTGCCAGGTATACAGACCGGAGTTAAACTGAGCCCAGATGTGGTCGCTGATATATTCCTTGGGAAGATTAAAAAATGGAACGATCCAAGGATAGTTTCCATTAACTCAGGTATCCAGCTCCCGGACAAAGACATTATTGTTGCACACAGGAGCGATGGAAGCGGAACGACCTTTGTCTTCACAGATTATCTTTCAGCAGTCAGTCCTGACTGGAAATCAAAGGTTGGAAAGGGTAAATCGGTTAACTGGCCTGTCGGTCTTGGCGGAAAAGGAAATGAAGGCGTTGCAGGTCTCTTAAGTCAGAACCCTTATTCAATAGGTTATATCGAGCTGGCTTATGCTAAACTCCAGCTTATCTCATACGCTTATATCAAGAATAAAGCAGGAAAGTTCATCGAACCGACTCTTGAAACCACTGCAAACGCTGCAGCAGGCGCAGTGCCGACGCTGCCCGCAGGCGATGCGAGCTGGTCATCTGTGAGCATTGTCGATGCTGCCGGAGATAATTCATACCCTATAGGCAGCTTTACCTATTTCCTTGCCTATAAAGACCAGAAAGATCAGACAAAAGGTAAATTATTGGCTGAATTCCTCTGGTGGGCAGTACATGACGGTCAGAAATATTCCTCAGACCTTCTCTATGTACCGCTGCCGAACGACGTCATAAGCCTGAATGAAAAAACCATAAAACTTATGACCTACAACGGACAAACACTCATTTAAGATGGATCGAGAAAAATTGTCTTTTTTCCATATCAGCCGGAGTAAACTCTCCGGCGATTTTATTTTTGAAGCTGTTATTGGCTTCTTTGCTTTGAGCATAATAATTCTAGCATTTTTATTGTTTAGGGAGCTTTTTGTCGGGTCAGCACTTTCAAGAGACATTTTTGGCATGGGTTTTTTGACAAGTTCCACATGGGATCCCGTCGCTGAGGTATTTGGCGCCCTGCCTTTTATCTTTGGGACTCTTGTGTCATCATTTCTCGCCCTGATCATAGCCGTCCCTTTTAGTCTTGGAATAGCGATATTTCTTTCAGAACTCGCCCCGGAAAAGCTGAGAACACCCTTATCTTTCATAATAGAATTGCTGGCTGCTATTCCAAGCGTCATTATCGGGCTGTGGGGGATATTCATTCTCGCCCCTTTCATCCGCGACTATCTTGCACCGCCTCTTTCAACATACCTTGGTTTTCTTCCGCTCTTCCAGGGACCGATGTACGGATTATCCATGCTCACTGGTGGAGTGATACTTGCAATCATGATTATCCCCATAACATCATCGGTATCCAGGGAAGTCATTATGACAGTGCCCACACACCAGCGGGAAGCAGCCCTGGCTCTGGGCGCTACAGGCTGGGAGACCACACGAATTGCAGTTCTTCCTTATGCCAGATCAGGAATATTCGGGGCTGTAATCCTTGGGTTTGGCAGGGCGATAGGTGAAACAATGGCAGTGACCATGGTCATCGGGAACAGTCCCAGAATATCAGAGTCGCTTTTCTCACCATCGTACACTATGGCCTCGGTTATTGCAAATGAGTTTGTGGAGGCTACCTCAAAGATTTACATCTCATCTCTTATTGAGATCGGGCTTTTGCTTCTGGTCATATCTTTCATAATCAATATTGCAGCCAGGATTTTGGTGTGGAAGCTGCTTAAAGTTGAGGGTGGTGGAGTGATGTGAAATGGAATAAAAGAAGAATAATAGACAGGGTTATGTCAATCCTTACAGCTGCCTGCGTGGCAATTGCCATAATCCCATTGCTGAGCATACTTTACACGGTAACCATCAACGGGATATCAGCTATAAACCTGGATTTTCTTACACAGATTCCCAAACCTGTTGGTGAACCAGGAGGTGGACTTGGGAACGCTATCGAGGGTACATTCATAGTCGTGGGGATTGCATGCTTAATCGGGCTTCCTGTGGGCATTCTCGCTGGTGTATATCTTTCAGAATATGGTGAGAACAGGTTTGGCCGTATAGTAAGTTTTGTTGCTGATGTGCTCACCGGCACACCCTCAATAGTTGCAGGAATGTTCGGTTATACTTTCATTGTCCTTTATTTTGGAAGCTTTTCAGCTATTGCAGGCGGGATAGCGCTGTCGGTTTTGATGATCCCGATCGTTACAAGAACTACTGAGGAATCCCTCAGGCTCGTGCCCGGATCGATCAAAGAAGCTTCCCTGGCTCTTGGGATACCAAAGTGGAAAACAACATTATACATTGTTATAAGCACTGGAAGAAGCGGGATAATCACAGGCGTTTTACTTTCTATTGCAAGGATATCGGGTGAGACTGCACCACTGTTGTTTACATCTTTTGGCAACATGTTCCGGGCTAACGGATTAGATAAACCAATATCTACCATGCCAGTACAAATTTATACATATGCAATAACACCCTTCCCTGAATGGCATGCTAAAGCCTGGGGAGGCGCCCTTATTCTGATTATCCTGATTCTTATTTTAAATATCGGAGTGAGGTTTGTTACTAGAAGAAAATATGGAATGTAAAAAGGAGTTAAAAAGTGCAGAATAAAATCACTGTAGAAAATCTCAATGCATGGTTTGGAGCCAAACAGGTACTTCATAACATCGATATTGGTATTCAGAAAAATGGGATAACAGCTATCATCGGTCCGTCAGGATGCGGGAAATCCACGTTCATCCGATGTATCAATAGAATGCATGAAGTTGTGCCTAAAGCAAAAGCATCAGGAAAAGTGATGGTTGACGGCACGGATATCTACGATAAAGATAACGATATCGACCCTGTGGATATTAGAAGGCGCATCGGTATGGTATTCCAGAAGCCCAATCCGTTCCCGACAATGTCCATACGTGATAATGTTGTGGCTGGATTGAAACTGAGTGGAGTAAAGGATAAAAAGAAGCTCGATCATATCGCTGAGGAGAGTTTAAAAAAGGCTGCTCTCTGGGATGAGGTTAAGAATGACCTTAACAAATCCGGTGCGAGTTTATCTGGCGGCCAGCAGCAGCGCCTGTGCATAGCAAGGGCATTAGCTGTTGAGCCGGAAGTTATCCTTTTTGATGAACCCTGCTCAGCCCTTGACCCTATATCTACAAGCAAGATAGAAGACCTGATGATGGAACTTAAGGAGAAATATACGCTTGTCATAGTAACACATAATATGCAGCAGGCAGCAAGAGTTAGCGATCATACAGCTTTCTTTCTATATGGAAAGCTAATAGAGTTTGGAGAAACAAAACAGATATTTAAGAAGCCAAAGGAGAAGAGCACTGAAGATTACATAATCGGGAGGTTTGGTTAATATGGTCCGGGAAGTGTATCACAAAGACCTTCACAGGTTGAGGGAAGATATAGTTAACATGGGAAGCCTTGTTAGAAATGCAATAGGACAGTCAGTACTTTCTCTTAAAAACCGTGATGTGGAGATGGCTCAGAAGGTCATTGACATGGATAACGAGATAGATGCTGTTGATCACGATATTGAGGAGAACTGTATGCGCCTTCTTGCCCTCCAGCAGCCCATGGCGCGGGATTTGCGTCTCATAATCTCAGTTTTAAAAATGTCCATTGATCTTGAAAGGATGGGGGATCTTTCTTTAGAAATAGCGGTTATTACGAAAATGACTGCTAATGTGCCTCTCGTGAAGCCTCTCATCGATATACCAAGAATGTCAGATATCTGCCAGGAAATGATAAAGGATTGCATGAAAGCCTTTGAAAATAAGGATGTGGAGCTTGCAAAACAGGTTGCGAGGAGAGATGATGAGGTTGATGCACTCTTTGACCAGATAAGAAGGGAACTTATTACAATTATGATCGAGGAACCAAAAAAGATAACTGGCGCACAGCATCTTACTTTTGTTGCAAGGTATCTTGAGAGGATAGGGGATCACATAACGAACCTGTGTGAAAGCGTTGTTTTTATGGTGACAGGAGAAAGGGTGGAGTTGAATTAGACCGTCCGTATAATTCTCTCTTTTATGGCGATATCCATATAACTTTTTTATTTTTCCCTACTCATTCTCATCCGTATCAAAAGCGGCAAAAATATTATAGCAATAAGAATCACAGTCAATCCAGCCACAGCAAAACTTGCCTGGAAGCTGTACTTATCGGCGATCATCCCGCCAGCAAAAGGGCCAACTGCAAACCCCAGGGAGCCGAACATGTTAAATCCACCCATGGCAGTACCTCTTTTTGCCGGGTTTGCCAGGTCGCCTGCTAATGCTGCTGAAGGGGGATACATAAGAGCTCCTACTATACCGCCAAATATCATAACTATGACAAGTACCGGAGGCTCAGCGACCCCCACACCTGCCACTGCAAGGCCATAGAGTAATGAACCAATGACCAGGGGAGGAACTCTTCCTATTTTATCTGATATTGCGCCAAGAGGATACTGGAGGAGAGCAAAAGGTATCAAAAACGCAGCCATATACATGCCGATACTCGCTGAGTCCATGCCATATTTCATGGCAAGCATGAGAGGAAAAACACCTACGAAAAAACCAACTGTAAAACGCTCCACGAATGAGAAAGCATATGGTATGAATATCCTTTTTTCTTCCCTGAGCAGCAGCAATGCATCCTTCAGGGATGCTGGCTTTGACTTAAGTTCCCGATCTTTTAGAAAAATAAACGTTATTAAAGCGCCAGACATAAGCAAAATGGAACCCAAATATAAGGGATATAAAGGATCGATCATTCCTATCTTCCCGCCAAATGGAGCGCCAAGTGCATTCCCAAGCGCCATTCCCATGCCGAGTATGCCCATACCTCTCCCATAGTGTGTCCTTTTTACTATATCCAGTACAGAGGTCATAAGCATGGCGAATGCCATTACTGTAAAGCTCCCTTCGATAAAACGCAGCGCCAGAAGTATGGGCATGCTGGGCGCCAGGGTAAGGCTGAACATGAGGATAGCATTTCCGAGAAAACCCGCAATTATGAATATTTTCCTTTTTCCTATTCTGTCTGAGAAACTTCCCCAGATAAGAGAAAAAATGACGTATGCTGCAAGGTTCACTGATACAAAAAGACTCGTTTCTGCCACAGATTCGATGCTGAACCTCTCCATGACAAATTCTTCAAGCACAGGATAAATGAGAGTAACACTGAACATCAGAAGGAATGTCAAAATACCAAGCAAATATATTTCACTGTAGTTTTTGTTTTGCAAATGTGACCTCTCCTTTTACAACGCCAAATTCATTTCTCCTGAATTCTATTACTTTTATAACAATATATGATTAAGTATTTAAGTTATAGTTCTCTGCCAAACGTATGTATGAAATTATATTCTCCAGTTCATAATATTACAGGTAACGCTAAGTGTTTTAGCACCTATAAAATATTATGACAATCAAACAAAATGAAAAATTCATAAGACAACCAGCTCTCAGGATATTTGCTGCTGAGCTGGCAGAATCCAAACAGACGATAACCGAACATGTTGAAGGCAGAGATTACGATAGCCACTACCAGCTAACTCCATCCGGGGTTAAAGTAAAAAGAGTCTTTATGATAGGTGTTCTTGTAGACGTCGATAATGTCGAATCTTCAGGAAACTATCTGCGAGGCAGAATAATTGATCCGACAGGAGCGTTCACAGTGTATGCAGGCCAGTACCAACCAGAGGCTTTACGAGCCCTATCCGGTTTCACTATACCCTGCTTCGTAGCAGTAGTTGGCAAAACCAATGCATATAGACCTGATGAAAAAACAACAATTGTATCCATCAGACCTGAAACTATCGTTGAAATCGATGCAAAAACACGAGATTACTGGATTAAAGAAACCGTATCCAGGACAATGGAGCGAGTTGAGAGAAGCAAACTACCGGAGGCAGAAAAAGAAAAATACAGGCAAATTTGCAGGAACGCTTTAACAAAACTCATCGATTTGCCACAGGAGATAAGTAGATATCGACCAGAGATAGAGATTCCAAAAGAACCTCATCAAGAAGAAAATATTCCTGCCAACCCAATTATCGAACAATCTATTATAAGGGATGAACAACCGGACGACACTGAAGTGAAAAAAATATTGTCCCTCATGATGGAAATAAGTGACAAAGTGCCCCAAAAGGTAGTAAGCTACATAGAACTTGTGGAAACTGCAAGGGAAATCCTGGGTATTAAAGAAGAAACAACTAATGAAGCCATTAAGAGGCTTATGAATGAAGGCAGGTGCAATGAACCCACAGTTGGATTCCTCCATCCAATAATAAATGAAGAATCTACAAATAAAACAGTGACTATATCACCTGTATCCAGCGCTGAAGGGTTAAAGTCAGAAAATGAAATCCCTGAAAGTCTGAACCCACAAGAAATCAAAGAATCTAAAACCCGACTCAATAACCCGGTAAAAGCACGGAAAAGAAAAAAGAAAACTGAAGAGAAATTGGTGAGGAAGACTCAAAAAGCACTTTTTCCAGAGGCATCCGAATAGCATGTTTAGGTGATGTTCCTATTCCCTACTTTGAACTAATCCATAAAATTGCTTTTCTTCAACTCATCTTGATAAATTTATACTTTTGTGTAAGTTCAAATTGTACAATTAAAATTGTTACAAACATAACATTTAAATATCATCTATTTGTCATTTGACATATGAAATGGATATTACTGATAATTAAATCTACAAATGTTTCATCAAGAGACCGGATGTTTATCTGGCGAAATATAAAAAACACTGCCTCTGTTTCGTTATCTCATTCCGTATATCTATTACATGACACTGAGGAAAACAGGGTTACAGCCTCAAATATTGAAGAAATAGTACATGAAAGAAATGGTGAAGTTTTACAGTTTTTTGCAGATACTTTTAATGAAGAGAAGGAGCAGAAGTTAAATAAACTGATTGCCGAAGAAATTGCTGCAGAAATTAAGGAATTTTCTAATGAATGTGAAGATTTTATTTCTGATGTAACTAAAAGGATTTCGAATAAAAAATTCAAGATCTTTGAGCTGGAAGAATTGAGCGACGATATTCATAAACTTGATCGATGGAGAATAAAGCTGATCCAGAAACATAGTCTTGACACAAATAATATAGGGATCTTGAATAAAGAAATCAGGAAATGTAAAGAACGATTAAACGAGTTCGAAGAGAAAGTCCTTCAAAAAGGCGAAGCAGCAGGTCAGTAGACAGCTTATGCTCATTGATGCTTTTTATCTGTCAGTTGATTACCTTCTTACTATAATTCCAGTAATGGTGATAGGAGTAGTAGCAGCGGAATTCCTGGTAGAGATCGGCTGGATACACAAAATCGGTTTTATAGTGTCACCATTGACAAGATTTGCACATCTGCGTGAAGAATGCAGCATAAGTTTCATCACTGCATTCGGTTCTCCGGCAGCATCCAATTCGATGCTCAAAAAATTATATGATGATGGACTTATCGAGCGAAAAGAGCTGATTGTAGCTTCATTGATAAATTCGTTTCCATCCATAATAATGCACTGGAGAACGATGTTACCGGTTTTTATTCCCCTTCTTGGAATGGCAGGCATGATCTATCTGGGAATGCTTACTGCTGTCGGGCTCTTAAGGACACTTGTCACTTTATTGATCGGACGTTTTTTGCTGAATGAAAAGAAGTATGTACCAAATAATATAATCCATCAACCGCATTCGTTTTCAAAATCCTTAAAAATGAGTTTTAAAAAGTCGAGAAAAACAATATACCGGATTATTACAATGACCATTCCGGTTACAATACTTGTTTTTGTCATGATCGATGCAGGATTTTTCGAAGTACTGGCAGCTTTCTTAAAAGAACATGCTGTTTTTGTACCTGTACCAGGAGAAGCACTACCAATAATAGCTGCACAATTTACAGCCAATATTGCAGCATATACCATTGCTGGAAACCTGTTATCTGCAGGAATTCTTAACACGAAGGAAATAGTAGTGTCACTACTTGTTGGAAAGATCCTTTCAAGCATTATGAGTATAAGGATCCTGATCCCATATTATGTGGGAATATTCGGCTCAAAACTTGGAACACAGATCATGATCTATTCAGCATTACTCAGGGAGGGAATATTGATCATTGCTACTGTTATGCTTGCAATTTTCTGGCAGGTGTGAACTACTTGAAGTTAAGAATTGAAGAAAAAATAATGATCATGAGGAAAGATCAGCTAATCCGATAAATTAAAACCAAGTATCAGGAATAAAAAACCTATCAAAATCTTAGCCTTATCAGTCATAATAAGATGTTTAAGTGTTGAAATAAAATATTTTGAATTGAGCATTTTTAACGATCCCCGTATTGAAATCTAATAATTTAATGTGTTCCTTCATACTTTTATCCCCTTAAAAATCTTTTCATCAAAAATTATTTGTGATGTAATTTGTGACCATTATATATTGGTCATATATTGGTCAGAATAAAGCAGGCGTCTATAAAAATTTGAGCGCCCCGGCTGGGAATTGAACCCAGGTCTTAAGATCCGCAATCTCAAAGGATATCCGCTACCCCATCGGGGCTCTGACCCCACATTCATTTTTGACATATTAAAGGTTATTGGCATTTACCTGTTCAAGTTCCAGCAGTCTGGTTTTAATATCTATTCCTTCCGAATATCCACCGATGCCCTTATTTGCTACTACCCTGTGGCAGGGAATAACAATAGGTATTGGATTTTTACCAAGTGCGTTCCCGACTGCTCGCACTGCCCTGCTGCCTATTTTTTCTGCCAGTTCAGAATAGGTAATTGTTTTGCCGTACTTGATCTTCCTGGTTTCAGTTAGCACTTTTTGCTCAAAGGGAGATAGATAGGATATGTCCACATCCAATGAAAAATCAATTGCTTCACCCCCAAAATAGTGTTCTAATTCATAAGTAACATCGTGTGTCTTTTTTTCCATACGTTGTTTTCCAGGCTGGGCAAACCTCAGTGAACGCAATTTTGTACTATATTCTATCTCTATATAACGATCAAGAACTTTTGAGTAAATAATATCGATGTTATTTGGCATTTTCAGATATAATTTTCAATTATACTGATATTACTTCAACCCTTTGAATGATTTTTTGAAACGATTCGCCGATCAATCGAAATAACGCAAAGGTTTTTATTGGGTTCATTCCAATTATTATCTGGATTTAGTTCATCTATTTCAAGAATCTGAAGCCAAAATCATAATCATCAAGAGGATCAATGCCTGAAATCATTGTATGCTTAAAGCAGATATACGACCTTGGCCAGATAAGAATAGACACATCCAAACGTCCCGTTACTGAAGGTTCTGCCAGAAAAATCAGCGATTTTGACAAGAATGCGCTGGAAGAGGCATTGAGAATAAAGGAAAAACACGGCGGAAATGTCCTTGCTTTGATCGGCGGTACGAAAGATGCTGCAAAGGAAGCCCTGGCCATGGGTGCAGATGAAGCATTTATATATCAATATACTGAAGGAATCGATCCTCTTGGAACGGCATCTATCCTTGGGGCATTTATTCAAACGATAAAATACGATCTTATTCTATGCGGGGAAGCTTCCATAGATGAGTATTTGTTCCAGGTAGGCCCGAGATTAGCGCAGGCTCTTGGAATTCCAGTTCTGACATATGCAAGAAAAATGGAGTTAAAAGATGGTGATATCATTGTTGAGCGGGAACTTGAAAACCGGTATGAAGTATCAAAAGCTAAACTTCCGGCCTTAGTGACTGTTACAAAAGAGATCAATCAACCCAGGATCCCTACATTATTGCATATCCTTGGTGCTTCAAAGAAAAAAATTACCGAAATGAGCCCAATGAAACCAGAAGTCGGAGTTGAAACACTTAGAACCCTGGCTGTCGAAATGAAACGAAAAGAAGTAATTGTGAAAGACATCGAAGAACTGGCAAGGGCCATATTATCTGAAAAATAAAGAGGTAAAGAAATGATTTTAGTTTTTTCTGAGGATGATGAAAACGCTTTTGAGATACTTGGAAAGGGAAGAGAGATCGCAGATTCAATGAAATCAGAACTTGGAGTAATTTCCTTTGGGAACGATATCTCAGAAACATTTTTTACATGCGGAGCAGACAAAATTTATTTCATTGACATTGCGCCATTTCCAGACCATGTTGTTGAGGTCATCTCTAACTTTAATGAACAATATAAACCGGACATGATCTTGATTGGAGGAACTAAACTTGGAAAGGAAGTTGCGCCACGGATCGCTCAAAGACTTGGGGTTGGATGCGTTACTGATTGTATTGATATTGATCTTTCTATGGAAGAGGGATACCTGGTACTTAAGCGCCTGGTGTTGGGTGGGAGATTTTTGGCAGCCCAGAGATTATTAAGAAAACCACAAATAGCTACTATACCTCCCGGAAGATTTGAAAAAAAGATGGATAAAACCAGAAAAGGCGAAATAATAAAAATTCCATTTAAGCCAGTCGAATCAAAAGTCCAGATTCTGGAAATCAAGAAAAAAGCACCACAAGAGCTCAAGATCGAAGAAGCGGATATCATCATAGCTGTTGGCAGGGGGCTAAAGAAGAAAGAGGATATCAAACTTATAGAATCCCTTGCTTATTCCATTGGAGGGGCGGTTGGCTGCTCAAGGTCTATTGCTGCTGATCTGAAATGGCTGCCTGAAGAACGCTGGGTGGGATTGTCGGGCCATAAAGTCAAACCCAAACTCTATATCGCTATTGGGATATCGGGCCAGGTGCAGCATATTGCAGGTATCATGGATGCTAAAACGATCATAGCGATAAATAATGATCCGAATGCTCCAATATTTAAGGTCTGTGATTATGGGATCGTTGGGGATCTTTATGAGATCGTGCCGAAATTAACAGAGAGATTGAAGAAGCAGGTTTAATTGAGAAAATCCAGGATCTTCATTCTTATTAAGCAAAAATGATAAAAAACCTGTTATCCATATTTATAATACACACCGTATCCCCCTCTGGGATAATTAAAATCTACAACACCTTTCGGGCATGCAAACTTGCAGGTCCCACACTCGATACACCCTTCATAATCATGCTTTATCTTCCCGTTCTCAAGAACAAATCTCTTTGAAGGACAGAAGTAAAGACATGTTTTTTCATCGCATTCACTGCACAGGCTCGTATCAACTTTGATATGCCTCTCTTTATCAACTTCAAAGCTTACCAGTCCAAGCCTCTCCTCGATACTGATATTCATAGTGACCTCATACCTTTCAACATATCCAGGAACATCTGAATTCTGTTACCCTTTGATTCTTCTAATAATTCGTCAAATGCCCTTTTCTTAGGCCCGTCCACCAGAACCAGCCTGTGAAAGAGCCTGCAAACAAATTCAGGATAGAGCGTGTATAATCTTTCGTTCTGCAAAAATTCCGGCGCTTTTTTAAACGTTTCTTTATCCTGAAGCACAAAATCTCTTTTGAGCAGTTCTTCATAATAAGAAAGGCTTTGCTTTGAAAAATCATTTTCCTGAGCGGCTTTTTTCACAGCTTCTGCTGCTGCAACACCCGAAGCAATAGCCATATCAATCCCGCGAAGGGTAATGCCGCTATTTACTATTAATCCTCCTGCATCCCCTACAACGAGCATTCCATCGGTGAAAAGTTCGCTTCTTGAGGTTTCAGGTATTACATGGGCTGAATATTCAAGGATTTTTCCACCCTCTATCAGCGCTGCCACCGTTGGATTTGTGTTGAACTCCCGGATGAGCTCATGTGATTCGATCTTCTTTTCAATAAGACTGTTGATGTATACAACGATACCCACTGAGAGACTTGTTTTGTTAGTGTAGATAAACCCTCCTCCCGGGATCCCTTTTGTGCAATGACCCACAAATAGCTGTGCTGCCCCTTCTCCGCTTGCCAGGTTGAACCGTTCTTCGATCGTTTTCTCCGGTAATTCTATTATTTCTTTTATTCCAAGCGCGAATTGTAAAACATCGAATTTCTTAAGCCTTGCCTTCTCCGATAAAAGTGAAACAGCGCCATCTGCGGCGATTACCACATTTGCCTGGATACTATCCGTTCCTGCAACGATGCCAGTGATCCTGTTGTTTTCCCGGATAAGGTCATCAACCCTGATACTGGATACTAATGTTGCTCCTGCCTCAACTGCCTTGCCAGCGAACCACTGGTCAAACTTTCCCCGAAGGATAGTATAACTATTCGGGGGCTCTCGAAGCTCTTCATCCATGAAATCCAGGGTAAAAGATGCTTTTTCACCCTGAAGGGTCAGTTTTTCATGGGTAACTTTTCGTTCGATGGGCGCTTCTTTCCAGAATTCCGGGATGAGCCTGTTCAGGGCATAGGCATACATCCTGCCGCCCATCACGTTTTTGGCGCCAGGATATTTACCGCGTTCAACCATCAATACATTGAACCCCATTCTTGTCAGGGAATATGCTGCTGCAGAACCGGCAGGGCCTGCGCCCACGATTATTACGTCAAATTTTTCGGACATTTTTCAGATCAAGTACCTCTAAATTCCGGCTTTCTCTTCTCAAGAAATGCCTTTATCCCTTCCAGATGGTCCTCAGAAGCAAAGATTTCTGAAAATTCCATAATTTCCATCTCAAGTGCTTTCTTAATATCATGATTCTTATTTATCAAAATCTTCGCCATTTTAAGTGCCAGAGGGCCTTTTTGCGCCAGGACATGCGCCATCTCCATTGCTTTTTCCATTAATTCCTCATCTTTTACAACTTTATTGACCAATCCAATAGCTTCCGCCTCTTTAGCATCGATTATCCTGCCCGTGAATATCAATTCCTTAGCCCTGCCTATTCCTACAAGCCCTGGCAGCCTTTGCGTCCCTCCAAAACCCGGGATCAGGCCAAGATTTATTTCAGGCTGGCCGAATTTTGCACTTTCTGAAGCGATCCTTATATCGCAGGAAAGTGCAAGCTCACATCCTCCACCCAGGGCATAACCTTTAACGGCAGCGATCACAGGCTTTCCCATATTTTCGATCCGGTTAAAAACCTTATGACCAAGCCTTGAAAAAGTTTCAGCTTCCACCGGATGTTTTTCCATTAACTCCTTGATATTTGCCCCGGCGCAGAAATCATCAGTCCCTGTTATGATAATAGCTCTTGTTTTGTCATCATTTTCAAATTTAGTAAGATGATTTCCCAGTTCAATTAAAATCTCTGTATCAAGAATGTTCCTGACTTGCGGCCTGTTCAATATGATCGTAGTGATATCTTTTTCCCGCTCTATCTTTATGTTTTCATTTCCTATAATCATAAAATCCCTCCCCGTTCTTTCTTCCCAGCTTTCCTCCAGCTACCATTTTTCGCAATAATGGACATGGCATGTATTTCTCACCCAGGTCTTTATGAAGAATTTCAAGTACATCAAGGCATACATCAAGTCCGATAAGATCCGCAAGTTCAAGCGGCCCCATTGGATGATTGGCTCCAAGCTTCATGACCGTATCAATGCTTTCAATGGATGCAATACCATCATAAAGACAATAGACCGCCTCATTTATCATTGGCATGAGCAAACGGTTTGAGATAAAACCCGGGGAATCATTGACAATAACAGGTACCTTACCCATTTTTCCAGCAATGGATAAAATTTTATCAATAGTCTCCTGTGAAGTTCGTAAGCCTCGCACAACCTCTACCAATTTCATAATAAATGCAGGATTCATGAAATGCATGCCTGCAAAGCGATCCTGCCTGCCAGTTGCCTGGGCGAGCCGTGTTATTGAAATTGAAGAGGTATTGGAAGTGAAAATAACGTCTTCACGACATATTTTATCTAATTTATTAAATACATGTTTTTTTATTTCATCATTCTCTGTCACTGCCTCGATTATCAGGTCTGAGTCTTTACAATCTTCCAGATCTGTACTTATCCTGATCCTTGAGAGAATTTTTTCCTTTTCTTCGTTATTGATCTTTCCTTCATTTGCACGTTTTTCAAGTCTTTCTTGAATCTGCTTCAATCCAGCGGTGACATACTCTTCATTGATATCTTCAAGAACCACGCTAAAACCATTCTGGGCTGCCAGCTGGGCTATTCCTCCTCCCATGGTTCCTGAGCCAATTATCCCGATCTCTTGAATAACCATAACTCTCCTTAGGATTTCAAAGCCAGGTGGGCTATCAGAAGTCTTATTATTTCAGATGTACCTTCACCGATAGTCAGAAGCCTTGCATCTCTCCAATGCCTGTGAATATCATATTCATCCGTGTATCCATAACCTCCATGTATCTGGATGGCATTATCGCAGACCCTCAATGCCATCTCGGTAGCAAAAAGTTTCGCCTGTGAAGCTTCGAACGCTATGTTTTTACTCTTATCTTTTAAGTGGGCTGCATAATATGTAAGGAGTCTTGCTGCATTTATTTCTGTAGCCATGTTAGCCAATTTTTCCTGTACAAGCTGGAACGTGGAAATACTTTCACCAAATGCCTTCCTTTCCTTGGTGTATGAAATGGATTTTTCATAAGCCGCTTGCGCTATTCCAATAGCAATAGCCGCAATTGTCATCCTTCCAGAATTAAGGATCAGTTTTCCATATTCAAGACCTTTTCCTTCTTCCCCTACGAGGTTATTAACAGGTATTTCACAGTTATCAAGATGAACTTCCGACAACCTGGCCCCCCTGAATCCAAGTTTAGGGATTATCTTTGTAACATTGAATCCGGGTGTATTCCCAGGTACAAAAAATGCGCAGATTCCCTTATCCGATCCAGCAAAAACAAGAATATGATCAGCTTCTCCCGGACTTGTAATGAGGGTTTTAGTACCATTTAGGATATAATTATCACCTGTTTGTTTTGCTTTTGTCTGGATAGATTTTGCATCCGAGCCACAGCATGGTTCTGTGAGAGCAAAAGCTGCAAGGCTTTTTCCCTCTACAAGACCTTTTTCTTTAAGGAACTCGTTTTTTTGCTTCTCATTGGCAAATAATCGTAACCCTTCGCAAACCATTCCCTGAATAGAAACCTGGAGGGCAGTATTAGAACAGCCTTTTGCCAGCATCTCAAGAGCGGCAACATACAAAGGATAGGGAAGCCCAAGCCCATTATAATCCTGCGGGAAAGGAATAGCCATAATCCCCTGTTTTTGCACTTTTTCTAAATTTTGTCTGGGGAATATCTCTTCTTCATCTATCTTTTTTGCATCGGGCAGTATTTCTTTTTCAACAAAATCCCCTATTGATCCAAGTATCAGATTATATTCCCCGGCATCCGGAAACAGCATTTCAATTATGTTTTTCTGCTCTTGTGTGTAAAACATATTACCTCTCTATAATCATGGCAACAGCATTCCCTCCTCCAAGGCAAAGTGTAGCCAGTCCTCTTTTAAGCTTTCTTTCTTCCAGGGCATGAAGAAGTGTAACGAGAATTCTTGCGCCGCTGCATCCTATGGGATGGCCCAGTGCAATTGCCCCGCCATTAACATTTAACTTTTCAGGCGTGATCTCCAGTTCCTTTGCGATCGCGATAGAAGCAGAAGCATACGCTTCATTGTGCTCTATGAGATCTATTTCATCAATTGATAATCCTGTTTTCCCAAGAAGTTTCCTGACTGCAAATATCGGTGCTTCCATTACATCTTCCGGTTTTGTACCGGAGGTTGTATAATCTAATATTCTGGCACGTGGTTTAATGCCAAGTTCCTTTGCCTTACTCTCAGAAGCCAGGACAAGCGCTGCGGCGCCATCACTAAGCTGGGAGCTGTTGCCGGCAGTTAATATACCATTTTTCTTAAAAACTGGGGTGAGTGTTTGTAATTTCTCAAGGGAAGTGTCCGTCCTTACACCTTCATCCTTTTTTATGATATTGCCCTTCACTTCAACAGGTACGATCTCTTCATCGAATTTCCTATTGTTGATGGCTTGAAGCGCTTTTTGATGGCTCATCAAAGCAAATTCATCCGCTTCCTCCCTAGTAATACCGAATTTTTCTGCGATCCTTTCCCCGGTTATCCCCATATGGAAGTTATTATAAACATCCCATAAACCATCATTTAGCAGCGAATCACTGATCGTCGCATCCCCAAATTTCGTGCCCCACCTCATGTTCTTGATCAAATGTGGAGCAGCGCTCATATTTTCCATGCCTCCGGTAACTATTATTTGTGAATCGCCTGCTTTTATAGAAGAAGAACCAAGCATGACAGCTGAGCCGCATACTTTATTTACCGTAATTGAGCCGACATCATAGGGAATTCCTGCATATATCGCAGCCTGGCGGGCAGGGTTCTGGCCAAGTCCCGCAGAAACCACATTGCCCATAATTACTTCCTCGATATCATGTAATTGAAGACCACTTCTTTTTATGGCCTCTTTTATCACAATAGCTCCCAATCGCTGTGCTGGGACATCTTTAAATCCAAGGCCAAATTTACCGACAGCCGTTCTTACCCCGCTTACCAGAACCACGTTCCCGGGCATGTATTACCTCTCCAGACCTGATTATTCTTTTTTTAGAAATAACAGGATAGCACACACTAACTGTTTTTAAATAATTGTTATTGATGATATATTTAGCTTTGGATTGCAGTTTCTGGGGAAAGATATTCGGGTGGATATATAAGGATGGAAAAAGGAGACCAATATAATTGGTGTTGGTAATTGCCCTAATGTGCAACACACGCATTGATTCAGTTATAACAAACATTGTTTAGCAAGTTCTTCTGCTTCATTTTTGAGATTAGTTGATATAGATTTAAGACTGGTTGATATGTCCTCTCCCCTTTCAATCAGTATCGCTTGTAATATTCCATGTGTAACTAAACTTGCATTGTGAAACAGAATTAGGTCTTGCTCAGAAAACGGAGAAACAATAGATGGGTCATGTATTTTATTTCTTACTTCGTTTGCTTCATGCAAAACTCTGTGAGAAAAATCTCCTAGGATTCCTTTTTCATAGAGATCATCTATTTTTGTTGGGAAACCCCACACCTTAATTTCTTGGAAAGCCTTCATATCAATTTCTTCTCTAATTGCCACGTTTGAGCCATCCTTGTCTTCCTTGTATATCGCTTTAGAATTACTTCTCGTCCCCAATATGAGCTCATCGGTTCTACCATCGTCTATTTTTAGACTTATCTTTGTCTCTGCATCGTTAAGTGTTAGCGAAAGATAATTTGTTCCTGTTGATAGTTGTATGGTCTTACCATCATCCGTTTTGTCAATTTTTGCAGTTTTTACCCAATCAATACTATAATTCTGTTTTAGAAATTTTATGAGTCTCCATTCATCTTTTTCGTCCCATATAAAATACGGGTCTTCAGCAAAATATAAGATATCTACCTTACCTTTGAAAATTTTTTTGTATATTTTTAGCTTACCATTTTCCTTCTTTACGCTGTATTCAGCGGTTTCAACGTTATCGATTTCTAGGTTTGCCTTAGTTTTTTCATCGGTTAATGATAGCGAAATATAATTTTTTCCTGTTAATAGTTTTATGGTCTTACCGTCATCCGTTTTTTCAATTTTTGGGTTTTTTCCGCAATCAATACCAAAGTTCTTTCTTAGAAATTTTATGTATATTACGTTATCGTTTCCTGGGATTTCATCCCAGCTAAACAAATACATTCCAGTCATCAATACCATCTGAGTGATATTTGATTCAACATCTCTCCAATCATCTATAGGATTGAATAACAAATCTTTTATGCTTGGTTCAATTGACGCTTTGTATATTTCAAAACAAGTTGGACAGAGATTTATTTTTGCAGTTTCATTCAAGTATTCAATGGTTACCATTTAAACCTTAGTTGAAGATTACTAAGGACTATAAATAATAATGCTTTGCTCGGTTACCGCTTTGCTCTCACAAAAATACGTCCCATGAAATCAACGGTCAATTATTGTATATAATCCTATACGACAACCGACCCGGCGAAATGTTGCACGTGAGACGTTGTTGAATTGTTCTTAGCTTAATAATAAACAAATAGTCCTGTCTTATGCCCTAATTCTGTTTTTTTCGATGGGTTTATTTATATCATTTAATATCTATGGTTGTATATGACAACATTCGATAAGATTGTAATAATTATATTTGCTTTAATTGTTATTGGTTTGATTGCTTATGGTTGGATGTGGGAACACGGGGTTGGGTCACAAGTTCCAAATTAATATTTTTTAAATGCGCTCCATTGAAGATATAAACAAAACGAGTTTAGAGAAACATATAACATAAAACCTAGATTAATATCTATAAATAAATTTCAAATGTATGATTTTTATGAAGCCTTCTGTTTCGCATTCGGCTTTATTCTATATTAGCCAAGGCGCGCCGCGCAAGCGCGGACGCGCTTAAGAAGATTCAGAAATCCCTAATAACTTAACGGCATTTGAATGTAATCATTTAATATGATGGGTGATGAGCGCCGCACTAAGCACGCCTCCCAATGGGTTCGGGCACTGCCCGAATCCGCTTGCGAGCGGACGGCATACTTACTGCGGAAGGCTGAGCGACAGTCCTGCGCCCTCCCGGTGCTCGGACAGTCGCGGTCTATGTGATTTCTCACGCTGTCCCTTTTTCCCTAAAGAGGATGCGCAAATCAACTACCCCTTTCGTTCACGCAAAAAGAAATCCGTCGCCTGCTGCCCGCCCTTTATCATGCCCTCCGGCGCGGAGTTTAGCATTTTGTTCTGTAAATAGATCGTTTCAATTTACCACCCCGATTTGAAACAATCTCCGAACAGGGAAGCATTTTTATACTCCAAAATCCAGATATTGTATGGGGAATTATGGACTTTTCATTTACAGAAGAACAGGAGCTTTTCAGGAAATCTGTCAGGGAATTCTGCGAAAAAAAAATTGCACCACATGCTGCTGGAATAGATGAGAATGGGGAGATACCACAAGGTGTCATTAAAGAAATGGCTGGATTTGGTCTTCTTGGAATAACGATCTCAGAGAAATATGGGGGGTCAGGAGCTGATATCACAACTGCTGCCATAGCTGCCGAGGAAATAGCCAGGGCTGATATAAGCATGGCTACCGCTGTGTATTATCTTGTAGAGGCTGGCTGGGGTTATTTATTTGAAAAATATGGTACAGAAGATGCAAAAAGAGAGGCTCTTCCAGGGGTTACAAAAGGAGATACTTTCCTGGGGATAGCTTCGACAGAAGCTACCGGGGGCTCGGATATTGCTTCCACTTCCACTTTGATGGAAAAAAAGAATGGGAAACTTATTTTGAATGGCACAAAGACATACATAAGCGGGGTACGGGAAGCCGCAAAATATGGGGGAGGCTATGTGACGATCGTAAAAACAGACCCGGGGCTTGGGCATAAAGGTTTATCCTTTTGTTATCTTCCGGTTAAAGATCAACCCGGAGTTACTGTCAATACCCTCAAACAGATGGGACGGGAAGGAATGTCAAATGGTATCATAAATATTAACAATGCACAAATACCGGAACATTACCTGATCGGTGAATGGAACAAAGGTTTCTATTATGCCATGGAAGGATTCAACTGTGCAAGGACGCTTGTTGCCGCAGCGTGCATAGGCGCTGCCGGGAAGGCATTGGAGGCTGGAATTGAGTATATAAAAGAAAGAAATGTTTTCGGCTCACCTCTTGCCAAATTTGAAGGGCTGCAGTTCCAGCTGGCCCAGAATTACATTAAACTTGAATCAGCAAGGCTTCTTGTCCATAAGGCTGCCTGGATGCTTGACCAGAAAAGGTTTAGCCACCAGGAATTAAATAAAGCAGTAGCAGCAGCAAAACTTGCAGCCCCAACTGCGGCTTTTGATATTATCAGGGAAGTGATGATGTGGCACGGCGCTTACGGATACACTAAAGAAGCAGGACTTGAGAGAGGTTTAAGGGGTGTCATGTCTTATATTGTCGGGGCAGAAGGCGCCCAGAATATCATGAAATTAATAATTGCAAAGGAAATGCTGGGAAAAGAATATTCTACCTGATATTCAGGCATCTATCATCGCTCTTGCATCCACTGCTACAGCCCCGGTTTCACCAACAATCAATGGATTAATATCAAGCTCGACAATGTTCTCCTTTTGCGCCATCTCGGAAACTGCAACAAGAACAGCAGCTATCGCCTCAATATCCGCAGGTTTCCTTCCCCTGATACCTTTTAATATTGGATATCCCTTTATTTCCGAGATCATATCCAGGGCTTCATTTCGTTCTATAGGAACGACCCTGAATGAAACATCCTTATAAACTTCAACGAATATCCCGCCAAGACCGAACATCAGGGCATGACCGAACTGCGCATCCTTCTTCAGACCTACAATTATCTCATGGCCGGGAGGCGCCATCTGCTGTACAAGGATTCCTTCAATTCTTGCATCGGGAGCTGCTTTTTTGATTTGCAAAAGGATGTTATCGTAAGTACTTCTTGCCTCGGACGCGCTTACATTTAGCACAACTCCGCCCACATCGCTTTTATGTGAAATATCGGGGGATGATATTTTCATGGCAACAGGAGTTCCTATCTGTGATGCTATTGCAAATGCTTCATCAGGGCTGTTCGCAATACTCTCTTTCGTAACGGTTATACCATATTTTGAAAGGAGCTTTTTTGCTTCATGTTCCGTAAGTATTTTCATAAGCACTTCCCTGCCTGGAGTCTGGCATCACCTATCTTTACTGTTTCCAGGAATTTCCTGTGTTTCATAAGAGCAGAAAGTGCCTTCACTGCCCTCTCAGGAACAGGATAATTCGGGATACATCCGCTCTTTAAAAGATCCACCCCTTCCTCAGTGCCCATGCCCCCCATCCAGCATGCGATTATGGGTTTTTTTCCAGTTTCCTTGTCACATTTTTGTTTCATCTCAACCACTGCTTCAGCAGGGGGCATTGCGTTTGAGATCATTGTATGGACATAGATAACAATAATGGCATCCACATTGGGATCATCATGAAGCGCCTTGATGGAATCATTATATATCTTGAATGAAACGGTTCCTGCCGTATCTATCGGATTTGAAACAGATGCAAATTCCGGGATGACTTTTTTTATTTTTTCCTTTGTTTCCCCTGTCAGGTCTGCTATATTTATTCCCTGTTTCTCACATTCATCAGCCGCAACTATTGATGCTCCGCCGCCATTTGAAAAAATGGCAACATTATTCCCTGGTGGAAGAGGCTGGCATGAGAATGCCAGGGCAGCGTCAAAAAGTTCATCGATCGTATCCACGCGCAATATTCCTGCCTGCCTGAAAGCCGCTGAATAAACCTCATCAGAACCCGCAATTGAGCCTGTATGTGAAAAAACCGCTTTTGCCCCCCGTTTTGACCGACCGGTCTTGATAGCCACAATCGGTTTCCTGATGTTCCGGGC
>JBAQLI010000258.1:0-2360 GCA_049301735.1 Candidatus Methanoperedens sp. | reverse complement strand
GATAACACATTAAATAATGTAATATATTAATTCTATAAACATTTTATGAAATTTAAAAATCAAGACGCTGCGAGGCATAATTAATTAGAGAAAACTCTAAATGTAAAGGTACGGAATGTGGGATATAGAGATGCAATAGTAATAAAGCTTACTAGTAAATTGACGCCGAGGTAGGGAGTTACGTAATTAGTCTAAATCCTTATCAGGTTGGTATCAGTCTTATGTGCTTTCTGTCAGGAAGATAAACTGGCACTGTATTTATCAACCAATTTGTATATTTGCATGCAGTCCTTCTTGTAAGATCAAAAAGTTGCATTAATCTTATACATAGTTCTCGGAGGCTCATGCCATCCTTTAAGACGTTGTCTTTTTGTTGGAGTATCTGATTGCATATATCCTTTGGAAGACACCAATTTCCATCTTTAACGTCATAGTAGTATTCTCCATTGTCGTTATATTCGGTAATGGTAGTTTCTCGTATATACTGTTTATTGCATAATGGACACTCAGTCAAGTCGTACAATTTTAATCACCTGATACGATTTTTTTCATCTTTTTTATCTTCAAGATTCACGTCTTCTTTCTCAGTTTCTTGCATCGGATCTTCAACAGATTCTTCAGCAGCTTCCTCAACAGGATTGTTTTTTCTTCTTCTTGAGACTGTTATTACTTTCTGATCTTTTGCTCTTGCAACAGATCTTGAAATTACTCTCTTTGTTATAGAATGTAAATCCGCTGGGACCAGTTCTGTCTCATATTTTGTGTACAGGGTCTGTATCGCAATTCGTATAAGATCTGACGAATTGGCGAAATCACCTGTGGCCATCAGTGCGTCTACGAGTTTTTCTGTGTAGCCGTCAAAGCGTACCTCTTTCCTGATTTCCTTTCGTCCTGGTACTTCTGGCATCCCTCGAATATTACCTCTCTTCATATATATCTTTTTCCGTATTTATATACGTATTCCAATAAGTATAATGATACGCATAAAAAAGATACTTTTATTAAAGCTTGTTACGTACAAAGACACGGTGATTATATGAAAGACAAAAAGAACCTCCAGTGTTCGCCAACAGGTTCCTACTATCTATACCTCGATAAATCGGTGGTCGAAAAAGCATTTCACTGGCAGCATATGCTGCCGATTGAAATCGAGTATGACGCAGTGAATAAGCGGATCATAGTTTGCGAAGCTGAGGTCAAACCATGAATCCCAGAACTATGGAGCTGATCGTGGATGCACGGCGCGCCTACCGCAGTGATCCGCAGGTCTTTGAATCTGCGATCAACAAGCTTAGACAGGGTAACAGGGTCATTGCAGCAGCTGCTGAAATGCTGCTTGAAAAAGCAAAAAGCGAAGGGCTGTAATATGGCCCGTAAAGCGCAAACCAACAGGAGTAATCCAGGAGGCTCTGGGGTGACTGTCCATGACTTATCTATTGTTCCTACTCCCGGTAAGCACCCGGAAGATCAGATACTTCAGATCGTAAGAGAGAATAAGGAAATTCCTCTTGCAATGCTGCCAAAACACCTCAGAAGAACTTCGCTCTGGACGCTTGAACTTGAGAGGCAGGGACTTATAAAAAGAGTAGCCTGCAGAATAAGGGGTTCGTCCGCTCTCCTTTTAGTATCGACAGAAACCCTGTTCAATAAGAAGGATTAAGGATTTCATCCTAATCCACTCTTCTGTACACCACATCCACCACTTCTTCATCCTCTTCTTC
The DNA here is from genome assembly GCA_049301735.1 of Candidatus Methanoperedens sp. Taxonomy (GTDB): domain Archaea; phylum Halobacteriota; class Methanosarcinia; order Methanosarcinales; family Methanoperedenaceae; genus Methanoperedens. The sequence goes on along the minus strand of JBAQLI010000258.1, from coordinate 639 downwards.
TTCGTTGGAATCTCGCTGCCAGAGCATTCGAAGACTTGCCACGACCTCAACCTTCTTTTCCTTATCTTTCAATATCCCCAGGTCTTTCAGTATTGTCCTGCTCAATTTGGCATCGTTCATGATATCAGGTCCATGAAGATAACGACTCTCGATCCACTGCTCGAAGCCTGTTTTTGGATTGATTATGAGTGTTTTTCCTTTGCAGTTGTTATCGATCCTGTCCCGCATCATTAAATATTGTGTTATCTTGGAAAGCACTGCTTCCTTGAGCATTTCTACTTGGAGGATATTGTTCGGGTCAACTGCAGGATCCATTAACAGCTTCTCGACCATCTCGTCGTAAGCCTGTTTGAGATCGGGGTGTTTTTGAGCGAGAGCCTGCAAAGGATAGTCTGCAAAGTTGGCAAGTCCAAGTTTTGAGGAGTTCATTGACTGGATATCAGAATAAACCTCTGGGGTCTTTTTCAGGTTGTAATGACGGGCGCGTTTTGATATCGCAAACATTGTTCTATTGGGAGTTGTACCGTCATAAGTTCCATGCACGAAACTTTTTTAAATAATTTATGCTGGTATAAAGAGGCGAATATCTGACAAGTTTACAGGACTTTCAGGCTCTTTCCATCCTTCAAGCATGTGATA
>JBAQLI010000257.1:0-12678 GCA_049301735.1 Candidatus Methanoperedens sp. | reverse complement strand
AATTTTCCGGATCGCTTGAATGCTTGTCTGGCCGTCCATTATCGGCATCATCATATCCATAAGAATGACTTTGATTTTATCTATATTTTGAGCATACAATGCTACTGCTTCTGCTCCATCGTTAGCCGTAAGCACTTTATATCCACTTATCTCCAGTGTCGAGAAAGTAACATCACGAATTGATCCTTCATCTTCGACAACGAGAATCCATTCCCCTTCTCCAACAAGCAATTCAGGTTGCTGCTCACATGCTTCATGTATTTCAGTTTTAATCTCTGGCAAATATATGCTGAATGCTGTTCCTTTCCCGGCTTCGCTATAAACATTAATGAATCCGCCGTGGCTTTTCACGATTGCAAGAGCCATTGAAAGACCAAGACCTGTGCCTTTGCCATGTTCCTTTGTCGTAAAAAAGGGCTCAAAGATTCTATCCATTATCTCAGAAGGAATACCGGTTCCGGTATCCGAGACTGTAATGACAATATAAGAACCGACTTTTGCGTCAGTGTGCATCCGCGCATAGTTCTTATCAACAAAAAAATTAGAAGCTGTGATACCTAAGATACCGCCATCTGGCATAGCATCGCGAGCATTCACACACAGGTTCATTATGACCTGGTGCAACTGTGTGGCATCTCCGGATATTGTAAAGAGATCATTTGGTATATCAGTTCGGATTTTGATATTCCTTGGAAATATCTCTTTTGCAATCTTCTCAATTTCAGATATAAGATGTGTTACCTGGAGAGGTTTGCGTTCACCCTCTATCCCACGCGCAAAAGATAGAACCTGCTTTATTAAATTAGCTGCGCGCTGGGAGTTATTTTCGAGAATAGTAAACAATCTCTGGCTCTGTTCATCTTTGAATTTTTGTTTTAACATTTGCAGGGATAGCATTATTGGCGTCAGTATATTGTTAAGATCATGCGCCATACCGCCTGCAAGCGTACCTATGCTCTCCCTCCTTTGAGAACGCAGTAACTGCGATTCAAGCTTCTTTTTCTCTGTGGTGTCCGTGTTAATGATAAGTATTGATTTCGGTTTACCCTCGCTATCACATATCAGTGTCCAGCGGCTTTGGACAATAATTTCCTTCCCCTCTTTCGTTATCTGCCCCAACTCACCCGTCCACTCTCCCTTCTCGATGACGCTCTTTTCGGCTTCGATAAGCTTGGATGGTTTTCCCTTATACAGAAGCTCATCTGCATTTTTGCCTATGACTTCCTCTGCTGTCCAGCCATACAGGTACTGTGCACCTTTATTCCAGTAAATAAGGTTTTGTTCCAGGTTCCGAAGACCAATGGCATCATGTGCTCTGTCGAGAAGTGCGGCTTGCTCTCTTATTTTCTCCTCAGACCGCTTGCGCCCTGTAATATCGCGGACGACGTTTAAATTACCGATCACTTTCCCATCCTTAAATAGCGGCGTTGTCACGTATTCCATATATATGTAGCCGCCAGAGCTTGCAAGGAGGCGCAACTCAGAACTTGGAATTGTCGTCTTCCCATTCATTGTGTGTTGAAAGACCTTCATAGCTTTAGGTAAATCATCGGGATGAATGAGAGGCAGGAATCCCTTGCCAAGCCACTCTTCGCGCGCCCAGCCGGTAATTCTTTCAAACGCAGGGTTCAGGGAAATTATTATACCGTCCGGGGAGACCATGGCAATAATATCATTCGCGCTTTCAACAAGGCTGCGATAGCGTTCTTCAGATTCACGTATCGCTTCCTCAGCCTGCCTGTGCTCCGTGATGTCTCGTGCAATCGTTGAGACACCTATAATCTTGCCAGTTGAATCCTTAATTGGAGAAATGGTTAGAGAGACATCGATTTGTTTGCCATCTTTTCTCATACGCACGGTTTCGTAGTGTTCGATGCGCTGTCCCAGTCTTACTCTTTCGAGGATTTGGGGAACCTCATCTATTTTTTCTGGTGGGATCAGGATAGAGATAGAGCGACCCTTGACCTCATCGGGTGTGTATCCGTATATCTTCTGTGCGCCTGAGTTCCAGCTTAGAATGGTACCATCCAGTGTCTTGCCAATAATCGCATCATCTGAAGATTCTATAATAGATGCTAACAGAGAATTTGTTTCTTCAGCCTTCTTATGCTCTGTGATATCGCTTATTGCTGTTCGACATTGGCTGAAGTTACCTTTGCTATCCTTTACTGCCAGGCTCTCAAGTCGAGCATCGAATTGATTCTTATTCTTATCCACAAGTTTAATTTCGCAAGTTTGCCTGGTATTGGTTCTAAAAACATTCCGCAGATGCAGATAAAACACATCCCTGCTGCTAAAAGCTATATAATGAGAAAACGGTTTTTTAATCAAAAAGCTCCTCTCTATACCTAATTTATTGGCGCCGGTGAGGTTTACTTCTATGATTAGCCCGTTTTTATCAAAAGTAAAATAACCAACTGGGGCGAAATCATACAGGTTAGAATACCTGTTACGTGATTCTTCAAGTTCACTCTGTGTCCTGCGAAGCTCTTCGTTCTGCATTTCCAGTTCAATCTGGTGCACCTGCAGTTCGTGAACCAGACTCTGGACACCCTCAGTCGATAGCTTCTGCAAGTCTTCAGTCTGACCTTTCAACGCTCTCTCTGCCTGCTTGCGCAGGGTTTCTGATTTTTCCAGTTCAACCGTCCTTTGGCGTGATTTTACCAGTTCATTCAGGAGGTGTTCCTTAGTCGTGTCCTCATCTTTTAACATAATTCTTTTATCTCCCATTTTGCTTGAACCCAATTGACACTTGCATTAGATTATTACCCCATAAGACCAAGTCTTATATTAGCACGATGGTTATACTATAATATATACATATATATATACACTTAAATAATAGTTATTCATCAGTCTGCAGCCAACTTGCGCTCAGTGATATCTTCAATAGCCAGGAGAACTTTCTCTGTGCCTACTCCCTCCTGATAGATTCTGCGGGCATTTAGTGACATTACCTTTCGCCCTAAGCCGGGGAACACATGGTCAACCTCGAAATTTTTGAAATGGGTATTCTTTGGTAGAATCTCTTCCAGCAATTCTCTTAAGCGGGGAATGTCCCACTGGCTGTTGCCAACGTCGTAAATGAATTTGTTTTCAGTCTCCTCATATGAAACTTGAAAAGTGCTGTAGAAAGACGGATTAGCTGATATTACCCGCAGATCTTTATCCAGAACCAGGATGGATTCTTGCACCGTATCCACGATGCTCTGGGCGTATATTCGAGCATCCTTCTCAATCTGCTCAAGCCCCTTGCGTTCAGTGATATCAATGAATGTAATAACAACGCCATCGATGATATTATCTATGGTTCGGTAAGGCAGGATTCTCATTAAATACCAGAACCCTTTTTTATCTCGCAATTCCTTTTCCTTCAAAACCAGATTATCGAGCACTTCCTTTGAATCTCTAAGCAGGTCTTCATCTTCCAGATTAGAAACTATGTCACTGGCAGGGCGTCCGATATCAGTTTTAATAAGTTTAATTACTTTAGTGGTTGCAGGGGTATAATCTCTAATTCGCAGGTCGTTATCCAGAAAAAGAGTGGCAATTTCTGTGCTTGCGAGAACATTGTTCAGGTCGCTGACGGTTTTTGACTGTTCCTCGATTGTGGACCGATGCTCTGCGTTAAGCGTTACCAGTTCCTCATTGAGCGATTGGAGTTCCTCTTTTGATGCATTCAGTTCTTCATTGGTACTTTGCAGCTCCTCGTTAGCAGACATCAGTTCCTCATTGGCTGATTTGAGTTCTTCATTGGAAGTCTGAAGTTCTTCTATTGTGGCCTGGAGATTTTCTTTGGTGGACTTTAATTCGTTTTCCAGCTCTACAATATGCTCTTTAGCTTGTTTTGATCTGTAGGTTGATCTGGCAGGTCTTGAAGGTCTGGTAGATGGAACATCCTCAAAAGTAACCATTATAAGTCCCTGCATTGTTGATTCTTTAATAGGTTTGACTGTTAAATCAATGGTTTGAAAATCGCCATTTGTCTTTACATTCAGGTTCTGGAAGATAACATCCTTTTTTTGAGTTACAGCTCTATGAATGGCTATATTCAACTCGGTTCTTAAACCCTCGCGTGCCATATCCACGACATTAAAACGGACATTCCCGGGCGCAGGCTCAAGATATTTACCTGTCCTTCCATGGATGTAGAGAATATCGCCTTTTTCATTTATGATAGCGCACGGAGGGGTATAAGTATCAAGCAGCATCTGTTCGATCTTTATACCAATATTTATTGCTCTGGCTTTTGTTTCACCTGCTTTAGCGCCCTCCCACGGAACTATTGGGGCCAGAGTACCAGTACCATGTCCTGCCATCAAAGGTAAATGTGCCCTCTCTCCTATGCGTTTATAAAATTTCCATTTTTTATCGACACCAGAGTAGAGTTCTGTGAATTCACCTATTGTCTCAGAACTGCCAAGGAAAAGGTATCCACCCGGATTTAAGGAGTAATGGAAAAGGAGCAATAATTTCCTCTGTGATTCGGGAACCAGATATATCAACAGGTTTCTACATCCGATCAGGTCCAACCTGAGGAAAGGTGGATCACTGATGGCGTTTTGAGGAGCAAAGATAACAATTTCCCTGATCTCTTTTTTTATACTGTAAGTATCATCGGGATTTTTTATAAAAAAACGATTTAAACGTTCAGGGGATACATCGACTGTGATATTACCCGGGTAAACACCGGAACGGCCTGTTTCAACTGCTTCCCGATCAACATCCGTTGCAAAAATCTGGACTTGAAAGTCACTTTTTATCTCGTCCACATATTCCTTAAGGACAATGGCTATAGAGTAGGCTTCTTCACCTGTTGAACAGGCAGGAACCCAGACCCGCACGGTTTGGTCATGGCTTTTATCTTTTAATATCTCCGGTATTATCTTTTCTTTAAGAACTTCAAAAGCCGCATGATCTCTGAAAAAACTGGTAACTCCGATTAAAAATTCTTTGTGGAGAATCTGGATTTCAGGCTGATTCTCCTGGAGATAATGTACATAATCTGATATGTTTTCAATTTGATGGAGGCTCATCCGCCGCTCAATCCTGCGGATGAGAGTACTTTGCTTGTAGGAGGAAAAATCAATCCCGGTATGGGTTCTGATCAGGATTATTATTTTCTGTAAGGAATTAGCAATTTGTTCGGTTACGATCCTTTCAGGTTTCGTTATTTTCTTAGTGTAAAATTGTTTTACATAGCTTACCAGCTGCTCAGGCATTTCTTCCGGCGGTAGAATATAATCCACAAGTCCCGTAGATATAGCGCTTCTTGGCATGCCGTCATAAGCAGCAGACTCCATACTCTGGATCATAACCATGCCGCCTGCACCTTTTATGGCTTTTAAGCCCAGAGTACCTTCGGTTCCTGTTCCTGAGAGGATAATGCAGATGGCATTTTCTTTCAGATCGTCGGCTAAAGACCGGAAAAAGAAATCGATCGGATGCCGGATACCTTTTCTCACTACAGGTTCGTATAAATGCAGAGTCCTGTGCAGTATTGCCATATCATTGTTAGGCGGAATGATATATACATGGTTTGGTTCAACCTTCATCCCATCTTCTACCTGAAATACCTCCATTTTTGTGTATCTCATTAATATATCAGCCATGACGCTCTTTGCTGTGGGATCAAAGTGCATAACGATTACAAAAGCCATACCGCTATCATTTGGCATATTAATGAAAAATTTCTCTAAAGCCTCAAGCCCACCTGCAGATGCGCCTATGCCAACGATCGAGAAGGTGCTTTCTTCATCCGGTTTTATAGGTACTTTATTTTTCCGGGCATCAGAAGCAGATTTATTATCTTTGAAACTGTCAGGCTTTTTTCGAATAGTAGAATCCTTCCCGTTTTTAATTTTTGATTTCTTTTCGAGCATCTTGCATAATCATTGTTTTAATAAGAATCACTATAATAAAAGACTAACTGATAGCATAGCAGGGTCATTCATCTGAAATTAACTATTTTTTATTCTGCATATTAACGTTAACAGCCTGAGGTTCGATCTCTCTTTCTCTTCTATCAATATATACAGCATATTCATTAGGAGTTATTTTATCCCCGAACTCTGATGCATACACTTCTGTAAATTCAGCGCCAAAGTAAAGTATGATAGCAGAATAATAAACCCAGAGCAGGATGATAATTAACGAACCTGCAACTCCATAAACGGATGTAGTGGAAGAACTCCCAATGTATGCACCGATTACAGATTTTCCAACCATAAATAATGATGCGGTAAACGCCCCCCCGATGAGTGCATCTTTATAGCTCACCTTACCATCAGGCAAAATGCGAAATATAACAGTGAATATTAAAGTAATGAAAATAAACAACACCCCAATATTCAAAGCATAAAACAAGAACACGGTTATACCCGGAAAGAAAGACTTCAACCATTCGATAAGAATATTAATTAAGGAATTTATTACCAACCCGACCAGGAGCAGAAACCCCATAGAGACGATCATTGAAAAAGATATCAACCGGTTTTTTATAAATACAATTAATCCTCTTTTGGGTTTGGCTTTTATTCCCCATATTATGTTAAGGGAGCCCTGCATTTCTACAAATACCCCAGTAGCGCCAAGAAACAACGTGATAATTCCAATGATAGCGGCAAAGTTATTATTGTTCGAAAGTTTTACATTCTTAATCATTTCCTGGATTTGCATGGCTGTTTCATTTCCTACTAATCCGTTAATCTGTCCGAAAATTTCCCCTCTTACTGCCTCGGCTCCTGCAAATATTCCACCCAAATAAATAATAATGATCAGTAAAGGCGGTAAAGAAAAAATTGTATAATATGATAAGGATGCTGAAAATTTCATTGCATCATCGCTTATAAATTCCTTAAGAGTTTCTTTTAGAAGGAACCAGATCTTATTCCTAAAACTTTTTAATGTCATAACTAACTGCTAAACTCCAGATACCATTGCCAGCAAATTCCGTGCCCCCATTGAAAAACCAAGAACTATCAACGTCAAAGTCAGCATATATTTTTCATCCGTGTCCTTTTCTTTGGTGGAATCTTTTTCAAGCATCAGGATTATCAACATGGCAAGGATCAGGGATAAAGGAATCAATACAGCCCCTGTACCAACAATTGAAGTCAGGAATGAACTGAATGGATGCTTATTCGTGTAACCCAGCAGGTCTACACCTATGTATGTTGTAAACGAATCAAGCAAAAATGAAAAGATCGCAAATGAATACATCCGGCTTCTAAGATAGGTCATGCCGATCACGGGCGATAGTTTTTTTACAATTTCTGTCAAAGCTATGGCTGGCACAAGAGCATAGACCAGAATATTCAGATCCCAGTTTGAAGAGGTATGAAATATTAAGATCACAACTCCTGCTAACGATAATATAAGGCCGGTAATCGCATAAGCACGAATATAATTCTTTATTTTCTTCCGCTTTTCAAGATATCTCGCAACGAGAAGAGTCCCGAAACATATTGCAAAAATCACAAAGAAAATAAGCGGCGTGATGAAAAAATATTTCACTGGCGGTTTTAAAATATCCGCATCTTCTATCACACGGAATACCGAACCCATAAAAATAAAAGGGATCGCGGCTATGACAAACTCTTCATCGATCTTTATTCTCAATTTATTCAACAGTTTCTTAATAACAAATACACCCACGAACAAAATAATGATATAAGTGATCATGTCAAAATGATTATAACTGGTATCATTTACGATACCTTCAATAAAATTCCGGTTTATGAAATCAATCAATCCGCTCATAATTCTAATTATCCCCCACAAAACCCATAAACAAATTCAACAGTGTCCCCATCATGTAATTCATGTTCCAGAATATTTTTCGGTGCGCAAGTATTTATAAAAACCATGCAAGCATTCAACTGATCGCCAGCCAGGATTGTTTTATAAGTTGTCTCTATACCTTTATTTTTGCCAGCTTCCATGATCCTGGCATCTATTAACCGCAGCAAATCCCCAAGTTTAGCTGCATCTGCAACCTCAAAAACATCTGAATCCCCAACCAATTCCTGCTGGGTAAAATCATAATTCACTTTTATTTTCATTGTTACTCCCAATAATTCTGCGAAATTCTATTCTCATCATCTTCAAGATACCATCTATCATATCAGCAACCTCAGGCAGCATTTTTAGAACCATATATGAAATCAATATTAAAGCAAGCAATGAGCCTGCCTTTGTTATAAAATGTTCTGAAATATGGAAACTCTCATCAGGTGTGCCAAACCAGCTTAATCCATAGGCTGAGGCAGTAAAAGAGACCCTTATAATATTCAATATGTAAATCACAGGCACTGAGATCATAAATACCTGGACTTTCCGCGAGGAAGTCGCACCAGTCGCAGAAGAAATTATGCCTGAGAACAGGGCGATACTTTCAATCGCTGTACAGGCAAGTATTATTTCAACAGCAAGGCCATTGACCGCAAGCTCATTCCATGCGGTCTGTGCAACAGGAAACCCGAATTTCTCTACAAGCCATACTCCCTGTCCTGTGACCGTTGAAATTATCCAGGTATTCAAAAACTCGACTTCTGCGAACATGAAATATATCAAACCGCCAACAGATGCAGCCCTTGATAATGAAATAAACACTTCATAGCCGCTTTTATCGATATTATCTTTCGCCTGGAATGTTATATGTGCTATAAAGAGGGAGGCGGCGGTCGCGACGATTACCAGGATGATATTGACATAGTCTTTAAGGTCAATATAACCTGCAAGCTGCCCTGACCAGTAGATTGAAAGGAATACCCAGCCAGAACCCCCGAAGATGAACCTTGAATTAAAGGATTTCGGAAGGAACGATGCTATAATGAGAAGTCCCAGGGAGATCCAGAGAGTTAATGTTATAATATCACCTGACTTCCTGTATTTCTTCTTCTCAGGAATGGTAAAAACATCGGCACCTGCCGCCTGTATTCTTCATATCTTTCACCAAAAGCCTCCATACTCATTAAACCTGCGCTGGAAATAAGCACCCTGAGGAGGTGTCCCTGTGCATGTCCGAAAGAGAGGTTGAGCACGAAGACCGAGAAAATCCCGACGCTAAAAAGTGTTGCCCCCCAGTTGCCATAAGCATAATCCGTAAATGCATGATGCCCCGAGCCTTCGATATCTGCGGGGTTTTCATAGCCAAGAAGCACTGATATGCCTTCAAATATAGCTAAAGCCATGAGTACAATAAATCCAAGTGAAATCAGGTTGCTGATGAATTTTTTCATGATGATCCACCTATGTTTATTATCGCTTCATCAATGAACCTTGAACGGTACGATCTTTCCGGGTTGCTAAGAGCTATCCAGACCACCAGATCGTTTTTCGAGTAATAATAGTGATACTCGCCACCGCCCTCGGTATAATAGATCTTCAAACCATTTAGTTCCAGGATTTCCGGAATGCCAAACATTCCTCCCATCCCTCGTGTCATATTATCTACTTTTTCAGCTGCCCTTTTTTCAGTACCTGCTGAGGTTACGGATATTGTTGCCCTGTTACCTGCCCTGTTCCTGTATTGTGCTATGTGGGCTTGACTAGGACTGATATTATCCTTTGCAGAGTGAGATTTTTGTATCTCACGAACTGCCACCTCACCTTCCCTATGAAGTTTAAGTTCCATGTCGCCGAGTTTATCCGGAAAAAAGGTCTTCTCACTTAAGGATAGTAGTATTGCAGATGCAATTACAATTGCAGCAAGAGCAACTATTAAAAAAATACCATTTTTTCTTCTTCCTCTTCTCATTGCGTTAAATCCGTTTTATGGCCTCTCTCACGAAGTTGAGCCTGTAAGATTCGTCCGGGTTATCTACCTGTATCCAGAAAACTTCCTTGTCTTTAGCATAGAAGTAATGATACAGGCCAAGTTCAGGCTGTCCTGTCACGAAATAAACCTTTAGACGTTCTATAGTTAAAGGCGTGGATTCGCTGAACATCCCTGTTTTTCCCACCCTGCTGTTCATAGCCTCAAGAAGCGAGGCTGCTTCCTCGCTGTTCTTAGATTCTGATACCCAGAATTTAGCTTTACTGGAAGATATGCTCCTGTAGTTCGCTATATAGGCATTCTCTATCTCCACATTTGCTCCGCGATGAAGATTTTTGACCTCTGTCATGGCTTCATCTCCATCCCTGTAGAGAGAAATGCTCATATCTCCCAGTTTTTCAGGGAAAATACCATATGGATTCTTCAATTGCGTCTGGACATACAGCAACGACGTAATAGCTATTACGGCTATTATGAATATTGCAAGGTATATTTCGGATTTATTTTTTCTCATTGCCCGCCTATTTGATATTAATTACAGCCTCTTTCACCATCGATATCTGATAGTTCATATCAGGTGAGTCAAAAATTATCCAGTAGACCCTTCCCATGTTGTAATTCATTTTAAAATAATAGTAATTCATTGCATTGTTCTCTTTAAGCATATAAACATCTGGCTTTGTAAACTCCATGAATTCCAGTCTTTCAGGTTTAGTGAAGTTATCATTCATCATTCCCGGGTCACTGTGCTCATTATGGGAACTGGAACCCACGTCTCCTTCATGTTCTTCATGTCCTGATGGACCTCCAAGCATAGAGTTCATCGCATTGTAGGCATCGTTCGCAATATTATGGTCAGGGGCTTCAACCGCCCATATGCGCATTGTTCCATAGTTGCTGCTATACACTGCTGAATAAGCTTTATCCAATGGTATTTCCTTTATTCCGTACATATTCGATATCTGTTTTGCTGCAACATCACCTGTATCATATCTCGTTAAGGTCATATCCCCTAATTTATCTGTGAAAATACTTTTCATGGCTGGCTGATATAGTAAGTACATCATCAATGCGAAAGCGATGATAACGATAATATAAGCTTTTTTCTTCATATATCCCCTCAAGAAACAGATTTTTCTACATTTGCAATAATTACCGGTTGTAATAGTTGTAATATTCCTGTGATATCTGAAAAGTCCCATCTGTACGCTGACTGCAAGAGGGATCAGGTACACAAATATCCCGTTGGTAAGAAATACCTCGTATCCTTTCTCAAATGATCCTTCGGCCAGGGAAGCGATCGAGATATTAAAAAGTACTACAAGGATTCCAATACTTGCCCCAAAAACAAAGGGATTTTTTAACAGGTTTTTGATGCCTTGTTTTATTGACATATATTACCATTTTAAAACTCTTTCTTTCACTCCTGCAACATCCTGAATAACCAGTTCAAAGCCGACGCTATCATCAAATTCCGGGAATTTCAGGATGCCTTCAAAATGATGTCCTCCGATGCCTCCGTCCCATGATTCTGGTTTGATGATATTCCCTTTACTGTCACGTATGTATGATAGCTTTGCCATCTCGTAGTCAAGAGATCCGGAGTGTGTATCCAGCTTAACATCAAAGGCATTGCTTCCAAGATACACAGCAGTGATAGTTACTCCAGCTTCTGAATTTACTTTCTTCTCTAATGAATCTGAACCAGATGTTCTATCTCCAGTAGAAGTGGGAACTACAGTAGTGGTTTTTTCGGTCTGTGATTTATTGCCTGATAAACATCCGCTAACTGCTGCCGTAATCAAGATCAAAAGTACGATTATAATTCCCGATGCTCTCATGTAAGTTCCTCTTTTTTGTTTTCATCAATCCGGCTTTCAGGGTTCTGCGCACCATGTTTCATATTTTTCATCATCAGAAGATGCATTATCGGGCAAAGTAACAGTATCCCAAAAGAAAGTATGTTCTGTGAAACTCCTGCAATCCAAAGGACCCCCAGGAGCAAAAGCGGGATCATACAGCCAAGTACCATCATTAATGTATGTTTGTGCTTGCTGAAAAATCCTTTATTTATTTTTTGGTTTCCTGTATCACTTTCCATTTATGCACCTCTAATTTTTTATAAAATATTGATTACCAGAACTTCCACCATGGTTTTTTCTCATCCATACTCACAGGTCGGCTTTTGGTGTATTTTTCAGGTTCTGAATCAAATGCTTTCTTACATCCGGGCGCACAGAAATAATAGGTCTTACCATTATATTCTGACTTGTACTGTGCTGTATTTTCATCTACCTGCATTTTACAAATTGGGTCTGTCTGCATATTTTTCATTTCTCCTTTTATGATTCTTACTAAGTTCTCACTATATTTGTACTTTACGTCTGTTGTAAAGTAAGTGTATTAAAGTGGCTGCAATGTATTTATTCCAGCACCCCTGCTTGAAAACTTATCATTCGGATCGTCCTTTGTTTTTTAAATTATCGATCTTAATAAAAATCCGGATGGCTTTCTGCCTGTACTCATCCATTAATTTCCTGTATTCCTCAGAGTGTTCAGGTCCTGCATGTTTTTCAAATCCGTGAATTGTCTTGAAAATATTTCGTTTCTCTACTTCAAGTTCTTCAAGCGTAAGCTCTTTTTTTCTTCTCCCCATAATTTTATCCTTAAAACTATAAATTAAACCAGTTGATAATAAAAAGAACAATCCGATCCAGGCATAAAGATCACCTGGCTCCTGTATTATTCTAACTGGAATGCTGACAGTTTCCCCTGGGAGTTGTACCGTCATAAGTTCCATGCACGAAACTTTTTTAAATAATTTATGCTGGTATAAAGAGGCGAATATCTGACAAGTTTACAGGACTTTCAGGCTCTTTCCATCCTTCAAGCATGTGATA
>JBAQLI010000256.1:0-40702 GCA_049301735.1 Candidatus Methanoperedens sp. | reverse complement strand
ATAGAGGATGTGCTTCTGAAGAGCCGGATGAGGGAAATCTTCATGTCCGGTTCTGTGAGGGGGCTTATAGTAACCTTGGGGCTATTACCTCAACAAAAGGTGCGCTATGGGCTCTACTCGACATGCACGCAGATCCGTGAAAATCCATACGATTCGTGTAACCTGTGTTCTATGTTGCTGTTGTGGGATCTTCACTTTACCGTTCATTCTTTTTCCATATCCTTATCCATCTGATCCAATATTTTCTTTATACCAACTCTGAGCGAAGGCAACCTCAATTCAATTGTCTCCCACACCACATCATATCTGATTCCAAAATATTCATGAACCAGCTTGTCACGCATCCCGGCAATTATTTTCCAGGGTATATCGGGATGTTTCTTTCTTATGCTTGGAGGAATATGCTTAACAGCTTCCCCAATAACTGAAAAATTCCTTATTACAGCATCACCGGTTTTATCGTCTTTCCTGAATTGTTCAAAATCCAAACCCTCTGTATATTTTTCTATCTTCCCGATTGCCTCGAGAATATCGTCAAGGTAAAGCCTGATGTCTCTTTCTTTTTTCATACGGGTATAGCCTCATTCAATATTCTATCTTTTATGCGTGGTTTTAGTGTATCTTTCATTACGAGATCAACTTTAACGCCAAGTTTTTCGCTCAAATAATTCTCAAGTTCTATGTATTTGAACAAATCAATGGTTTTAGAAAATTCCACAAGGATATCTAAGTCGCTACTTTTCTTCTGTTCTCCCCTAATGTACGAACCGAAGATTCCAAGGGTTTTAACCTTGTATTTTTCTCTCAAAGTCGGCATATTCTCATTAAGCTTCTTCATTATCTTTTCAACTTCCGTCATGATAAAGCGGTTTCACCTCTTTCTTTATCTTATCTACCAGATAATGACTAATTGATTTCTCCGTTACAAGATCAACTTTTACACCAAGGATATTTGACATTTCCCTCTCGATTCTTACATGATCTAGAAGGCTCTTTCTTTTTGAAAAATTCGCCAAAAAATCTATGTCGCTTTTTTCGTTTTGTTCCCCTCTGGAATAAGAACCAAATAAACCAAGAAAAGATATATCGTTATTCTTGCAGACTCTGATTAGAGATATTTCTTTATCTCTGTCAAGCCCCAAAGACTTCGCTAGTTCGTTTGGTATCGATACATCCTTCAAATCAGTTTTCGGTGTCATACTGCAAGCACCTCATTTAGCTCTTCTAAGATATTATTCAATCCGTTACCGAAGAGTTGGTATGCCTTCACAACCCCTTCCTTTTCATAGAACGGCGAAAGTTCAAAATCCTCATTTCCAATGGTCAGGGATGTTGCTATATGGTCTTTTATCATTACAAGCCACTCAGTCTGAGCCTGTGTGAATTTCACTCCCGCCCTCTCCTGCTGTTCCTGCACTTTTGGTAGACCACCCGGAATACCCGTTAAATATTTTGCTGTCTGTTCTGATACGCCGCTTAAAGTTGTTCCTTCGGCTTTAGCCTCTAAAACCCCTCCGGCGCTTCTTTCTAAAAACAATAAATAATCAGTAAAGCCTGAGTCCAATGGAAATTCACGCACAGCTACGCCAAGAGATGTACCAAGATTAAACTCGGGATAATCTTGAATTGTCCATCCTGCACCTTCAAGCAGTTTGTCGATCTGTTGTCTGGCTTTCTCCTCAGGTTTCTGTTTGACCATAATCTCCTAAAAGTAACAAATCTTTATAGTTATACTTAGATAAAATCTTATTGATAATGTCAATTTGAATGGATCAAAAAGCTGAAAAAATCGTCTTCGAAAAAATCAATATCAGTTGACTCATCTACATGTAGATTAGTGCCATCAGTACTCATAGGGCTCATCACAATTCAGCCATAATTTTTCTCATCATCGGCACTTTTCTATCTCTTTCACGATCCTTTCAGCTTCAATTTCCGGATTCTTAGAATCATAAATGTTCCTTCCCGCAATAACATAATCCGCACCTGCTCGTATCGCATCTGCTGCACTTCCTCCCTGCGCGCCAACGCCAGGTGAGATAATCGTAAGGCTGCCAACAACATCCCGTATTTTTCTCAATCTTTCAGGACGCGTGGCAGGAGCTACAACACCGGAAGCTTTGCATTCTACGGCAAGTGAGGCAAGTTCGAGTGCTTTTGGCTGCATGAATTCGACCGCGCCCGGATGGCTCATTTCCGTGACCACAAATATATCTGCATGGAAATCTTTCGCTGTTTTAACGCATTCCAAAACGCTGTCATGCCCTGTAAAACCATGAACGATAACCGCGCTTGCACCAGCCTCAAAAGTCCGGCTGCATATCAGCCTGTCAGTATTCGGAATATCAGCGACTTTAAAATCGGCAATTACAGGTGCAAATTCACATATATCATTGATTATCTCCAATCCTGCACCCAGCACAAGCGGATAGCCGACCTTGATTGCATCAACATAGTGGGCAGTCTCTTTTGATATGACAAGGGCTTTTTTCTTATCAGTCACATCCAGTGCCATGATCAATTGAGTGTTCCTGCGTAGCGACTCCATGTAAGTACCAACGTTTTTTAAGCCCATTAATATTCCCATATCCATGCGGATGAATTAACATTTTCGAAAGTAAAAAATATAAATAGTATGAATCACTAATAATAATCTTATGAAAGTAGTTTTCAGAATTATTGGCTCCGAGGAAGACCTCAAAGATGTTGAAGGAAAAGAAGAAAACGTACATTTCTGTTTCAGGCCATCTGAAAAAAACATATTCGAACTGGTAAACAAAGCGTCAAAATTAAAGAGAATACAGTTGCCGTCATCTTACCAGAAAACAATATCAAATACTACAAAAACGCTTTTAAAAATGAAAAATATAAAACTGTTAACCGGGGATATTTGGGGCCACAGGACAGACATTGACAGATTTGCGGAGATAGAAGTTTAAATCCGGAAGGATTGAGCTTATTTATTTCCAGACATAGTGGAAACTGTGTCTGCATTTCTGCAAATTAAGTCGTGAGGATTTCTGTAAAAATATTGACTTATTGGCACAGACTACCGGAACTGACTATAAAGTAAAGATAACAAGCACGAGTAATCTTTCATACTGTCACGCTCTTGCTACCTCGCCTTATCTTTTTTCCCCCTATGACCAAAAGTTGTTCAAAACTATATCTCTCTTTGTTCATATCTTCTATATCAAACCCCAGTGACTTCATCTTTGATTTTACTTCTTCTATCCCCGTGAATGAGGATACAAGCATCAAGATCCTTCCATTTTCAAGTAGGTGAGGGCCTGCATCCTCAAGGAACCTGTTGATTATTTGCCTGCCATCGTACCCCCCATCCAATGCACAATTTATCCAGTCCTTCGTCCGTTCAGATTCATTAGTAGGAAGATAAGGCGGATTGAATATTATTATATCAAATTTCCCCTTTATACAGTTCAATAAGTCCCCCCTTATTGCTTCAACTCCATTATCTCTTGTGCATGCTGCCGCATGAGGGTTTATATCGATACCTGTGATCCTTGCACCTGTATTGTTCTTAATAATAGCTGAGATTATGCCACTTCCACAGCCGACTTCTAAAATCCGTTCCGAACCTTTTATCTGATCTAAAGCTGCCTCTGCCAGCAGAAAAGAATCTTCTGCCGGTTCATAAACGTGGTGATTTGTTTTGATAATTGTATTTTTATAGTGAATATTCATTTGGTGAATTCTGATTGTTTTTTTATCAGATAATACCAATGTTTAAAAAATATAATGGATGATAATGATAGAATAGGATAAAATATAAATATGATGATGTGATTTGTGATATAATTAATTAAAAAATAGAAGGATTCAAAAAGCATTGGTAAATTATAATAGCATATGAGGTAGTGAGGATAGCAGAAAAGTTCATTCAAATATTTGTAATCAGCGGAGAAAATAAATGACCCCAAAGAAAGGAAGTTTTGTAATAGAAGAATTGGAGAACGTCCAGATAAACATAGGTAAAGTGGGCGCAGAAGAAGAACAAATTGCGCAAGGGCCTACACCCAGACCTGAAATCATAGCTCTTCGAAATTGGGATTATCGTATTATTGACCGGTATAATCCGGTTTATACACCGACAGGCGATACGTGTGATTTCTGCACATATGGTAAATGTGACCTTACAGGGAATAAGGAAGGAGCATGCGGAATAGACCTGGAGGGACAGTCGGCGCGGCAGGCGCTGATGACAAGTATTATGGGTGCTGCGTGCCACTCAGCTCACGGGAGACATCTTCTAAATTATCTCATAAAGAAGTACGGGGAAGATTTTAAAATTGACGTCGGGCCAAGTAACCTGCAGGCGCCTCTTACTGAAACAATAATGGGAATACAACCAAAAACAATTGGTGATTTCCGTCCTGTTCTTGATTATGTGGAAGAGCAGTTAACACAGCTCATTGCCACTACAAATACAGGCCAGGAAGGGGCAGCGCGGGACTTTGAATCCAAGGCCCTTCATGCAGGAATGCTTGATCTTCTTGGTATGGAAGTCGCGGATATCATCCAGATTTCATGCCTTGGATTCCCAAAATCGGATGAAAAAGCCCCGATGGCAGAGATCGGAATGGGAATACTTGATCCCAAAAAACCCGTTGTTATTTGCGTGGGCCACAATATTGCGGCGCCTGCATACATTCTTGATTTCATGGAAAAGAACGGGCAATTCGATAAAATAGAAATCGCAGGATTGTGCTGTACCGCTCATGACATGACACGTTATAACAAAACTGCAAAGATCATCGGTTCCATGAGCAAGGAACTTAAATATATCAGGTCCGGAATACCCGATGTTCTGGTCACTGACGAACAATGCGTCAGGGCAGATATATTAAAGGAAGCACAAAAACTTCATATTCCTGTAATTGCCACGAATGAAAAAATCACATACGGATTACCGGACAGGTCAAATGACAGCGTGGATGCGATCATCGATGACCTTGTGAGTGGAAAACAGCCAGGCGTAGTGCTTCTTGATTTTGAAAAGATCGGGGAACTTGTCCCAAAACTTGCTATGAAGATGGGGCCAATAAGGAAAGCCAAAGGATTAACTGCGCTTCCGGATGATGAGGAATTCAAGAAACTTGTTGCAAAATGTACAAAATGTCTCCAGTGCACACGTGACTGCCCGGAAAGTCTCCCAATTTCGGATGCTATGGCGGCTGCGGTAAACGGCGACCTTTCGCTTTTTGAGATACTGCATGATAAATGTGTTGGATGCGGACGATGTGATTACAGCTGCCCTGCTGACATACCTGTGTTGAATGTTATCGAGAAAGCTTCACAGCGTGTGATAAGAGAAGAAAAAGGTAAAATGCGGATTGGGAGAGGACAGATCGGAGACCCTGAGATACGTGAAGAGGGGCGCAATCTTGTCCTTGGAACAACGCCGGGAGTGCTTGCTTTTGTAGGATGCGGCAATTATCCGGATGGCACGAAGGATGTTTATGATATTGTTGAAGAGATGATACAGCGCAGTTATATTATAATTACTTCGGGCTGCTCTGCTATGGATGTAGGAATGTTCAAAGATAAAGATGGTAAGACCCTTTATGAGCGCTATCCCGGAAGATTCGTCAAAGGCAACCTTCTTAACACAGGTTCCTGTGTTTCAAATGCCCACATAGCCGCCACAACAATAAAAGTGGCTTCGATATTTGCAGGAAGAAAAACAAAAGGCAACTGGGAAGAAATTGCGGATTACGTCCTGAACAGGGTTGGAGCCGTAGGAATAGCCTGGGGGGCTTATTCACAGAAAGCATTCGCTATCGGGACAGGCTGCAACAGGCTTGGTATTCCCGTGGTTACAGGGCCTCATGGAACCAAATACAGGAGAGCTTTTATCGGCAAACCTTACAGGAAAGAGACCTGGAATGTTCTTGATGGAAGAGACGGTTCTGTCATCAATGTCGAACCTGCACCCGAGCACCTGATGATAACAGCAGAAACAAAAGATGAAGTTATGCCGCTTCTTGCCAAACTATGTTTCAGGCCAAGCGATAACAGTCTTGGACGTGCAATAAAACTCACTCATTATATTGAATTGAGCGAAAAATACCTGAAAAAGTTACCGGATGACTGGCATATTTATGTGCGAAATGAAGCAGACCTTCCAGTAGCTAAAAGGGAGCAACTAATGAAATTGCTGGAAGAGAAAGGATGGAAGATCGATTGGGAGAAAAAGAAAATAATTGAAGGGCCGCTCAGGAAAGTTGATGTCTCATTCCAGCCCACCAATGTTCCCCGCCTGTGCAAGGAGGTCAAGAAATGAACGCGAAGAATCCTTCTGAGAAACAGGAGGAAAAGATAATTGACACTACCCGCCAGGCTGTGCCTTATCAAACAGGCAATATTCCCGGACCCAAAATGGCTCGCGCAGTGATGCCAGCAGTTCCAGGAAAAATGCTTGCCAGGGCAAAACGCCCTCTATTGATCGTGGGTTCAAAGATCGATTCTGAAGATGTATTGGCACGAGTTGTCACAATGGGAAAAGCCGGAATACAAATAGCTTCTGTTGGCGACTCTTATAAATACCTCGCTGATAAGGGACTTGATGCGCATTATATGAATATGCACGCGCTTGCATCATATCTTTGCGACCCCCAATGGCCAGGACTTGATGGAAAAGGAGGGTATGACCTTGTTGTATTTTTCGGAATAACCTATTATTATGCTTCCCAGGCCATATCTGCTCTTAAGAATTTCTCAAATATTAAAGTAATTTCTATAGATAAATACTATCATCCGAATGCAGATATGTCATTCGGTAATCTCAAGCAGGACGTATTCATTGCAGCACTTGATGAAGTTATAGCTCAGTTACCAAAATAATATATTATATAAAATAAAATTAACAGAAAAGGACGATAATTATGGCAAACGAATTTCCCTTTGAAATCTCACCCATGTTCGAGGGTGAACGTGTACGGAAAGATGATATGTTTGTTGAACTTGCAGGTCCCAAATCGCGTGGATTTGAGCTTGTAAGGGCAGCAGGAGTAGATGAGATAGAGGACGGAAAATTTACTCTTATTGGCCCCGACCTCTCCCAGATGCAGGAAGGCTCGCGTCATCCTTATGCGATGATATACCGGGTTGCAGGGAAACTTGTGGAACCTGACCTTGAGGCGATCGTGGAGCGTCGAAACCATGATTTCCAGAATTATATCCAGGGTTATATGCACCTTAACCAGCGGTATGATGTGTGGGTGAGGATAAACAAGGATGCTATTAAGAAGGGTCTTGCGTCTTTTGAGCAGATAGCTAAAGCCACAATGATGCTCTTTAAGAACGAATTATCTTTTATTGAGAAGATCGATGCAACATATATAACTGATCCTGATGAAGTTGAAAAACGAAGAGAAGAAGCAATAAAGATATATGAGGCAAGAGATGCAAGGACCCGCGGCCTTCATGATGAGGACGTGGATGTTTTCTACGGCTGCACACTATGCCAGAGTTTTGCCCCGACAAATGCATGCGTTGTTACACCAGACAGGATATCCCTGTGCGGGGCTATCAACTGGTTTGATGGCCGCGCTGCCGCCAAGGTCGATCCTGAAGGACCGCAGTTCGCTATTCCAAAAGGCGAAGTGATCGACCCGATAGGAGGAGAATATTCAGGCGTGAATGAGAAGGCTGTAGCGCTATCGGGTGGTGAATATTCACGCATCAAGATACATTCTTTCTTCGAATACCCGCACACAAGCTGCGGATGCTTTGAAGTAGTAGGATTTTATATTCCAGAAGTGGATGGAATAGGATGGGTTGACAGGGATTTCACAGGTATTGCACCTAATGGTCTTGCTTTCTCAACAATGGCAGGACAGACAGGCGGCGGTAAACAGATCATAGGTTTCCTGGGTGTTGGCGTGAATTATTTCCGCTCGCCAAAATTCATTCAGCCTGATGGCGGATGGAAGCGGGTCGTGTGGATGCCAAAGAACCTGAAAGAGAAGATAAAAGCAGATATTCCTCCTGAACTTGTGGATAAATTACCAACTGAAGAAAATGCCACTGATCTTAAGACCTTAAAAGAGTTCCTTGAGAAAAACCAGCATCCGATAATGGAGCGCTGGAAAACAGAGGAAGCTGCTCCCGAAGCAGAAGCGCCATCGCAGACCCAGGCAGCATCCGGATGGTCAATGCCTGCGCCTTCCATGCCTGCCGGGATGCCCATGATGCCTATGCAATTCGGCGGTGGGGAAGGAGGAGTGAAGCTGAGTTTCAGGAATGCAAAAATCTCTATTGAGCGCATTGTGTTCAAAAACAAAGAAAAATGAGAGATCAAAAGCTAAATAACGATTAGACTCATGATCCTAAGTATTGTGAGTCTATATATCTAGATTTTTTCGTTATTTTCATTAACTCATAGACAAAGCCTTTATATGACTGAGTTTAATAATATTACCTGAGAAAAAGGAAGATAAGATGCTAAAGTTAAGACAATATGAAAAGGAACTGATAAAAGTTGTCAATAAGCTGCCGGAAGACAAAATTATTGAAGTAATTGATTTCGCAAAATATCTTAAGAGTCAGCATCCTGATACATCTAAATCACAAATTGATGAAAGTTCACTTCTTTTGCAGCAAAGGTCTTTATCCAAAATATGGGACTCACCAGAAGAAGATATTTATGATTTATGATCGAGGAGATGTTGTAATATTACCTTTCCCATTTATTACAACTGATGGAGTCCAGCAAAAAGCAAGACCAGCTCTTATCGTTTCGGATCATAGTATCGAAAGAAGATTTAATGATGTTATTCTTGCTGGAATAACTTCCCAAAGAATTGATTATATTAAGCAGACCGAATTTATAATTGAAGAGGGGACTGATGAATTCATTCGATCAGGTCTTGCTAAAACTTCAGTGGTAAGATGCGAATATCTAATGACAGTTCCGGAAGAGATAATTGCACGAAAATTAGGGAAATTATCTGGCCAAGATATGCATAAAATCGATAAAATCTTGAAATTGAGTCTTGGTTTGCGATAAAAATCTGCACTATTTCTTAGATCAGCTTTACTCATCCACCACCCGCGCTTTCGATAAATCTTTAAATGCGCAGGTGCATTGAAATGAGCGGTGTCAGGCAGTGGCAGATCAGGCTGAGATTCACAGGATGGCGAGGAGCGAGGATGTAGGGGAGCGGAGAGAGGCAGTAAATGAACTGAATAAAAACTTTGCTATTATTAAAGATAAGGAACAGGCTTGGGACGACCTGATCTGGCTCATGCAGGACAATATCGACTCTGTGCGATGGGTCGCTGCCAATGCTCTTGGTTTTTGTTATTCCCAGATTCCCGAAGAAAACAAAAAACAGGCTTGGGATGACCTGCACAGGCTCACTCAGAACAATAATGACGAGGTGCGAAGGAGCGCAGCTAATGCTCTTGGTAGTTTTTATTCTCAGATTCCCGAAGAAAACAAAAAACAGGCCTGGGATGACCTACACAGGCTCACTCAGGACAATATCAGATCTGTGCGATGGGTTGCCGTCAATGCTCTTGGTTTTTGTTATTCCCAGATTCCCGAAGAAAACAAAAAACAGGCCTGGAATGACCTGCACAAGCTCACTCAGGACAATAATAAAGATGTGAGGGTATTTGCAAATCATTCATCAGGCAGGATATCAATATACAGGGCAAGCGAGGCGAAAAGCGATGAATCCGTCAGGAAAGAGTTAGAGACAGCTCTGAGATTTTTTGAAAAAGCATCAAACGGGTCAACCGAGTCAACTTTTTCTAATCCTGCAAAGTTTTGTCTTCCATTTTATCGTTCATTCTATACCATAACCTTCAGGAAAGAGGACGCTGAGGCTGAGGTGAAAAAATATCTTGCGGAGGCAAAAAGTGCTGTTAGCGGCTCAAAGAGTAAAGAAAAGCTCCTTGAAGCTGTGGAACATCTCCGAAATGCGCTGAAGGAGGCGCAGAAAGCACGAGATCTCGATGCGATTAAATCCGACCTCAACACATACCGGCGGTACTGTGATCGTGCTTGTGAGCTTCTTGATGCAACGGAAGAGAAAGCTCCGGGTGCATCGAGGTTGATTAGGAGGGGGCTGCCGATCATCGATGAGAGGATCAGGGGGATGCTGGCGGAAATAGAGGAGAGTACAACAGCGCTATGCAAACAGACAAAAGGGACTCAACTTGACAATTTCGGGAGAGAAATATATTGGCAGGGACATAATCTCTCACAAATCGGCGACCCGATTAAACTTGAAAACTTGAATAAAATAAATGATGAGCGTTATGTTGAGAATAAAGTTGAAATGATGGATAGCGTAATGCGTAGAATTCTAATAAAGGTGAAAGGTATGAAAAAGATAGATGTAAAAATTAACGGTAATGATAATAAAATAAATATAGATTCTATTGATAATTCAATAAATATAAAAGGTGATTTAAAAACCGACCTTGAAACTCTTTCTGCTCTGATTGAACGCGATTACAAACAAGATGATAGAAATGAGGTTCTTCAAACTGTTAATCAAATGAAACAATCATGTAATGATTCATCAAAGAAAAGCTGGATAAAACAAAAATTGGGTTGGATTATCTCAAGAACAAGTGAAGTCGCAAGCATATCTTCATTTGCAATTACACTTTTGCAGAATGTAAAATGAAATTATTCTTGTGATTCTAGATTCATCTTTGTGAATGGCTAGCACAGAATATCGAAATGCTTTAATATTTTTCGTGAAAGAGATTTAGCACTTGCTTTCAAAAAATATATAAGTAGAGGAGTTGTTTAAAAAACAGGGAATTGCCGATGACGGCAGATTGGTCCAATTTATGCTTACAGACAAGAATGAAGATGTACAGAAATATTTTATTAAAGAACTTACTAAATATTATGTAGATTTTCTTGAAACCGATTTCCATAAAAGAAAAAATCCAAAAAGAAGCATCAAGCGTCGCAATGAAGACAATCTTCTTATTGGTTTAAATACAAATAAATATCCTGATTTCAATAATCTCGTCTGGAAGTTAATCAATCATGGATTCAATAAAGATATTTTAAACAAAATCCAAAAAGGTGTTTATAAAATAAATCTTCCCAGAAACCAACTGTTGGATTTAATTAAAATCCAGACGGATCAAATATCAACAAAACAAATTGACAAAATTATCAATGAAGCAAGCGAGAAAATTGAAAAAACATCTGTTTTATATCAAAAACAATATGATAAAGCTCTATCCACTTCTTTGGATGAAGTATCCACAATTATAAAGAATGATTTAGTTCTGCCATTTATAGGCAACCTCGAAAAACCATTAGAAAATTTAAATTTGGGAGATGAAAGCAGTATTTACATTATGGGGGAGGAGCTAACATCGGTTTTAATCAAAACAATAGATAATAAAATATCAGAAATATTGAAATTATTATTCTCTAAAGATAAAGAAAAAGTTGATGTAAATAAGCAATTAAAAACAGTCTTAGATATTAAAGATATAAAAAATAGCATAGTTGCATTTTTTGAAAATTATAAAGCTATAGATTTATTTGCTGAAGTTTTTGAGATGGAGAGAAATAGAAATATTTTGGATAAACAAGAATTTTATCTTTATTTTTTTGATATTACATTCAAAAAATCAAAATATCCAGTTTTTTACATTCCATTTAATGTCGAAGTGCAAAATGATATTTTGTTAATTAATTTTGATTCGCAGGTTTATATTAATAAAAAAGCTTTAGAATATATCACCCAGGAATATATTCAGGAAAAAAACAAAAAAGGTAGTTTAAAAACCATCTCTGAAAGAATAATTTACCTTGCACAACACGAAAAAGATTTTTTGATTATTATAAATAATATTATTGGCGAAATTATCAATTTATTTGAACTTGATAAGAATATCGATATGAATAATCCCGACCTACAAGTCTCAAAAAATTTATCGACTAAAATATCTAATTCTTGTTATATATGCATATTTGATAAATCGGATGAAGCACTTATAAATGATTACGAGGAAATACTGCAACTTTTGGATTCCGAAGATAACACACTTGTTAATGCTTTTGATAAATTGATTGAGGATTTTATCCATAAAGAACCCGTGCCATTTAATCCAATGGTTGAAGAAGAATGGGATAATATGTGCTCAAGTGACAAGTTGATTAGTTCGAGTCCCATCCCACTCAATAGCGAACAACTCCAAATTCTGTCAGCCATTAAAAAAGAAAATTGTAAATATATTACTGTTGAGGGACCGCCAGGAACGGGCAAAAGCCATACGATTACTGCTATTGTCTTTGATGCAATCTTGAAAAACCAATCGGTTCTGGTTTTATCAGATAAAAAAGAAGCTTTGGATGTAGTCGAAGACAAAATAACTGAAACAATGAATAAGGTCAGGCATGACAAGAATTTCCAGAATCCAATACTTCGTTTAGGTAAAACAGGGAACACATATAATCAGATATTATCAACAAAATCATTAGACAATATTAAAATTCACCATCGGGTAATCAAAAAAGATTATCAAGCACTTGAACAAAACATCGAAAAATCTAAAAATTCTCTAAAAGAGGATTTAGACGCTGAGATTCTTTTATATAAAGAAATTAATATTGAAGAAATTTTCGAATTAATTCAATTGGAAACCTATTATGAAATGTTTGAACATGTAGTAGATATTGAAGAAGTTTTAAATGTTCCTGAATCTTCAATAGAACTTGAGGATATCCGTAAAATTCTAAGAAATTTTAAAGATAATTTGATTAATTTCCGCAGAAATGAAGATAATTACAATGAGATTTTTAGAGCGTTTAATTTTTCAGTTGATGATTTTGATATTTTAACAGTTTTTCAAGAATTTCTCCCGCTTAAAAATGTTTTACCTTCACTAATAATTGATATTCAGGAATTGAAGGATTCTTATGGAGAAAAAATTGAATTAATCAATAATTTTAGTAGTTTTTCTGATGATCAACTAGATAGATTAGATGAATTCATAAAAGGATATGAAAATTCAAAAAATTGGATTTTTGGATATTTCCTGAAAGGAAATAAAATAAAAAATCTGGATGCAAATTTCAAAAACACATTTTTACAATCGAAATTTAATCTACCACATCAGAACTTAACAGAATTAAAAACGATTTATGAAATATATAATTCTGCAAATAACTTTAAGAAACAATTTTATAATCGGTTTAAATTTGACTATCTTTATGTTACTCATGAATTATTGCAAAACGAAAGCTTTAGCATTTCACTTCAAGAGATAATTAAATTCTGTGAGGATATTGAATTCCTGAAAAATAGTTTAGAAAAGTATCCTAATACTTTAGGAAAAATAAAATTGGATCTATCTTCATTGGAAACATTTCATAATAATTATTTAATGAAAATGACTGATGGAGATTTTAATATTTTAATTCGATATATAAATATTAAACAAAAAATCTCAAAGAATTTCAACAATATTCCGATATTAAATTATATTGATCAAAAGAAATCTATCGAAAATTTAGTTACAGCACAAATGACATATCTGTTAGATGGGACATTAATTAATTTTTATGAGCATAATAAGAATACAGCAAATAAATTAAGAGATATTATAAAAAATAAGCAAAAATTTCCAAAGGAAGAGTTTGTAAAGCTTAAGAATGCTTTCCCCTGCATATTAGCAGGCATCAGGGATTATGCTGAATACATTCCATTGGAGCCAGAAATATTTGATTTGGTTATCATTGATGAAGCTTCACAAGTTAGTATAGCTCAAGCTTTTCCAGCTTTATTGAGAGCAAAAAAAATCGTTATTCTTGGAGATAAGAAACAGTTCAGTAATGTAAAATCTGCTCAAGCTCGATCCGATACGAACCGGGAATATTTGAATAATGTAAAGGATGCTTTCCAAAAACATGTATCAGATGATATAACAAAATTAGTAAACCTTGATAAATTTAATATTAAGACATCGATTTTAGAATTTTTTGAGTCTATTCGTAATTATAATATAATACTTATAAAATATTTTAGAGGATATAAAGAAATAATCTCTTATTCTAATAAAAATTTTTATCAGGATAGTTTACAGGTAATGAAAATACGAGGAAAGGCGGTTGAAGAGGTAATTAAATTTTCTTTCATTAAGCATGACGGAAAAACTGAAATTTTACTAAATACAAACCGTCTGGAAATAGAGGATATAATTTCCAAGCTAAGAAATCTTAAAATAAAGGAGACAAATCCATGAAAGTAATCGCAATAACAGGAAAAGGCGGCACCGGCAAAACAGCAGTAGCCGGAATGCTGATCAGGCATATCTCAAAAAAGAATAAAACCCTTCTTGCAATAGACGCAGACCCGGACTCAAACCTGCCCGATGTGCTGGGTGTAAAAGTTGAAAAAACCATAGGCGACATGCGCGAATTCATGCTGCAGGAGCGTGATAAGCTGCCTCCTGATACAAACAAAGAGAGCCTGCTTGAATCAAAGGTCTATGAAGTCCTCTGTGAGATGCCGCGCTATGACCTTCTAGTTATGGGGCGGCCTGAAGGTTCAGGTTGCTACTGCTTTGCAAATAATCTTCTTCGCGGTATAATGGATAAAATTCTTAAGAATTATGATGTCACGATTATTGATACTGCGGCAGGGCTTGAACACCTCTCTCGCAGGATCATCCGCGATGTGGATGAACTTCTTGTGGTCACTGACGGCTCACGCCGCGGCCTTCAGACAGCGCAACGTATACGGGAGCTTGCAAAATCACTTGACCTGAAGGTAAAACAAATGCATGTGATAGCGAACAAGGTTACACCGCAAAACCAGGCGCAGATAGAGGAATATGCACGTGAATTAAAGATGGACCTTGTGGGGATTGTGCCTTTTGATGAGGTGCTTGCGAAATTTGATCTTGAGGGAAGGCCGCTTGCCGAATTGCCAGAGGATTCTGTGGCTCTTAAGGCGGTGGGTGAGACAGTTAAGAAAATGGGGCTATAAACTGACATTCCAGAAAATAATAAGAATACTTAACCTTAACTCGATATGATATCAGGAGAACTCTATGCTCTAGCTGCTGCATTTTGTTGGTCAGTAGCTGCTGTGTTCTATAAAAAAGGCATCGGAGCAGGTGCAATACCTGCTGTTCTGATACGCACTTTTTTTGCAATGCTTTTCCTGTTAATACTTTTCATAATTATCAGGGGCGGGCATTTTGAGTTTACACTGATGGGATTTATATTCCTGAATCTTGGGGGTCTTTTCAGGCTGATCCTTGGAGGGGCGGCTTATATGAAAGGACTTGAGAATATATCAATTTCCAGGTTCATTCCGATCCTGTTCACATTCCCACTGATAACAATACTTTTAAGCGCGCTTCTCCTGAAAGAAAAAATCCGGCCTGAAGTTGTTACCGGCACTGTTTTGATAGTTATCGGGATATGGATACTCAGCAGGGGCAAAAGCACAGGGGGTGAGAAAAATATCAGACTTGGGGTTTCAGTAGCCGTTCTTGCGGCATTTTTATATGCTTTTTCCATAGTTGCTACAAAGACCGGTTTAAAAGATGTTGATCCGTTCCAGTCCGCGCTTATCAGTATGCCTGTGCCATTGTTGTTACTATACCTTTATTATTCGATGAACGAAGGTGCAAAGACCATATTTAAATTCAAGAAAGAAGCATACATTTTGCTCGGGCTTGGCGGGATTGTGGGCATGGGTTTTGGAAGTTACTTTTTCTTTGTGAGCCTTACTCAGATAGGAGCAGCAAAAGCCACAGGTCTTGCGGCAATAACCCCTGTTCTCTCAAGCCTTATTGCACTTGTTACATTAAAAGAAAAGTTAAATATGGCGCTGCTGCTTGGAACAGGAGCTACGATAGCAGGTATATGGATTATATGAAAAAATTCAATCTGGAAAAAGCCCATCTCCTGCAAAGATCTTCTTTGCTTCATCAAGTGTCAGGTCAGATGGCGGTACGATGAGCTCACTTGGTTTGATCACATCATCCGGTATCTTTTTCCCATTCCTTTTGACATAATCTGATAGTTTCTTGAATTCGGTCTTGAAAACTTTCTCGTCTCCTTTTTTGACGATATTCACAATGTTATTATCGATCTTATTGACTTCATCCACATGCTTCTTTTCAAGTTCGTACTGGCCTTCTCCCATTAATCTTACGATCATTTTCCCATCTCCTTCTTAAGCGCTTCAAGCTGCATATCAACATCACCTTTTGACTTTATCTTTGAAAGCTCGCGGTCAATATCATCCTGTGTGCCGCTGGTCACATCTTCAAGCGTTCCTGCTTCCACAAGTTCATCAAGAGCAGAGGCGCGTGCTTTCATATTCTCAGTCTTGTCTTTCGCACGCTGGACTGCCATCCCTACGTCGCTCATTTCTTCACTTATACCGCTCACGGATTCGGTTATCTTGACCTGGGCTTCAGCCGCGCTATATTGTGCTTTTATTGTTTCCTTTGTGGAGCGGAATGATTCTATCTTTGCAGACAGGCGCTTTTCTGTTGCAACGAGTTTATCCTGCTGGTTCTTGATATCCGCTATCTGGGAAGTCAGACTTGCAATTTCTGCCTGTGATGTGCTCTTTCTCTCAAGCGCTATCCTGGCAAGGTCTTCGCGTCCTGCTGTTACAGCTTCACGCGCCTGGTCATCCAGTTTCTTGATATTCTCTTCCAGTTTTACCTTCTGGAGTTCAAGCCTCTTCTTTGAGGTTGTTACCTCAGCCACACCGCGCTTAACGTTCTGTAAGAGTTCAACCTGCTTTTCATAAGAATAATCAAGAGTCTCTCTTGGATCTTCGAATTTTCCTAATATCTTATTGATCTTAGCTTTTATCATTGTACTTGTTCTTTCTATTAGCCCCATGATTTTACCTCCTCTTTTTAATTATTTGTTTTGCCCTAAATACTTTTTTCTTCAATAAAATGGTATCCACATGGTTCATGCGCTTTTTCCCATTTAGCTCTTGGATATTTCCTGCATTGCGGGGGTCTTAAACCGTGTATGGTACACATGGATTTATTAGCTCCATGATTTTCAAATTTCAGGAATGGACATTTAAATACAAACTTACAGCATTCTCCACACCTTTTACACTCTCCGGCACGGGTCTTCTTCACAGGAAGAAGAAGGCTCGTAGCAGCTCTTATGATTTTTCCAGATACCCTCTTCATCGATTTGTTTTATTCCCTCAAACTATATAAATATTTTCGTTTTCCCCATATAATCCGTTTCAGGTTTCATAATCCTTATCACATATTAAAGATATCATACCTGCATGGCGTTCCCCTCTAATAGATCAGTGGTGGCATCGATCGGTAAAGATCCTATACATACATCGATCAGAGCAAAAGAGCTTGGCGCTGATATACTGGAGCTACGCATAGACCTGATCAGTGAAGACCCTCACAGAATAATTAAGGAGCTTAAAGAACTCGGACTGCCAGTTATTATCACCAATCGAATGAAGAAAGAAGGCGGCGCATGGTCAGGAAGCGAAGAAGAGCGCATCCATGAATTGATGTCTTTAATTCCGTATGCAGATGCCGTTGATATTGAACTGTGTGCAGAAAAAAAGAATTTAGTAATCAATGAAGCAAGACGAGCCGGAAAAAAAGTTATAATTTCCACTCATGATTTCCAAAATATACCGGATAATGGGGTCATGGCAGGTCTTATCCGGGAATCATTCGAAGCGGGCGCAGACATTGCCAAGCTTGCCGTAATGCCTAATTCGCTTGATGATGTATTGCGTTTGCTTGATGTCACATTGCATTCATCCGGACAGGTATGCGCGATCGCAATGGGTGAAATTGGAAAGCATTCCCGTGTCATGGCGCCTCTATACGGTTCTGTGATGACATACGGATATGTTGATATTCCAGTAGCTCCGGGACAGTTAAGGGTGGACGAACTGAAAAACATGCTGAAAATTCTCTCTATTCATCTATAGATTTATTATGAATATACTTTTGCATGTAATTGTAAATATTATAATAAGTATTATATGAAATTTTAAATAAATATGAACTGGAAAAGATAAGAGAGAATTCTTTTTCATAATGGCATCCAAATCTATCTTTGACTTTGTAATGAACATCATTCGGATAGGGAGGTGTTCTTCCAAAACATATTCTGTTATATCCCATTTCTGACGCTCTTTTTATGCAATCCCAATATAAATACAATGTTGGATGATATCTGGTTGGTAAATTTCTATTAAGCGATAAATACCTTAAATACATTGTCTTTCTAGAACCGTATAAAAAAGCTAATTGTCCTCCCACAACGATTTCATTTTTGCATAAAAGAGTAATTTTCATTTCTTCTGATGAGTATGTATTTAATAAATCTTCAAAATGAGAAAATAAGTAAGGATTGGCTTTTTTGAATTCGATATTTTTCTTATAATACTCATAGAATTTTTTGATATCTTCTATTGAATTTATTTCTTTAATTATAAATCCATCATTATCGAATCTTTTTATATATTTCCTATGTGTCTTGGACAACTTTTCTTTCCAAATCTTGTCCGGACTACACTCTTCTAAATTAAGAGTCATATCCCCACCTATTGGATAAGGAAGAGGGTTATATTTGCTGAAATGCCCCTTTGTTAATTCACTTAAAGTAGTGATAAGGATAAAGAATAACTTATTTTCTTTGGCAATCTCTTTACATTTTTCCAATATGTGATATGTTATTAATGGATCGTTTTCATCAGTTATTATTATGTGATTATAATCTGAGTTGGGTAGTGATATCAAGCCCCGAATTCTACTAATAGTACCTTCATAGAACGGACAAAGGGCAACTGGTTCGTCATTTCGATATAAAAGAAAACAATGTGTTTTGAAACCATACGATTGCTCTAAGATTTGTTTCCATTGCAGAGTGTGGAAAAAACTTCCGTCTTCTCTTTCTTCACATAATCTTATCCAGTCAGTTGAATTAATATCATTCAATTCTTCAATATGATAATTCATTGATAACTCATATATAATTTTTTATTCTTATTTATATATCTCAACAAATTACATTTTGAACTGATTTTTATTTTTATATATCCATTCACTCCTCTATTCATATCCATCCAATCCTCTATTTGAGTCCATCAAATATAAATCCTTATTGTTGATACATTAATAAATAAATTTGTTTAAGTTTCAGTAGAGCGATAATAGAAAATGGATTTATGGCTTTCTATCGATCCAAAAACCCTGATATAATTGATTTGGATGAGTCATAAACCACGAACTATTAACCCATAAGTCAAAAATATATATAACCAAAACAATGTGTTTTAATGAGTATATCAATGCATCCACTGGCAGATATACTTAAATATATGCTAGTAAAACCCATAGAAAAGTATATGCTTGAGCATGTCCAAATGTTGAAATTGGAGTTGGGAATTTCAGAAGGGTGTTATCATAAAGAATATTAGTTGATTTACTTGATATAGGAATTTTAATAACCATCATGAATAAATTAATATTTTGTCAAATTGTGTATATATTCTTACTCGCATCAACGATAGGGATAACTATAATCTTTTTCTGTGCAATCAAATGGTATGGGGGGATAATTGATATTAATGCACTTCATAATCAATCTGGATGGATGTATGGGGAAGGCTGGTTTGAAACAATAATGTTTGCAATATTTTCAGTTCTTGGTATTGTCAGATTAATATATATGAAGCATCATAGATACTAAACACCATCTTCAGACACTCCAAAGTCATATTACCCTGATCAGGTTTTCACGTCCCTTCTTGATCTTCTGGATAATATTCTTACCATGCAATTCATTCAATGCTGAGCTGACAGTTGATTTCGGAAGATTGAGCTGTCTTCCTATCTCGGATTGGTAAAGTGTTCCTCCGCTTTCTTTAAGTATTTTCATTATCCTGTCTTCCACATCCAACATTTCATTTTCGGGGATCTGGATGTTAGTTTCATGTATTTCCGGAGATATCTTTTCTTCTGCTTCTTTTTTACGCTTTACAAACAACACGCCGCCAGCTATAAAAAGTCCAATTATGACCAATATAACTACTATTGTCGATGTGAATGATGGCTTTGCAAGGATTATCTGTGGTTCTCCAGCATTGAAGGAACGAAGACCATACCATATTATTCCATCCCTGATCTGGTCTGGCTGGGGCATGACCTGTTCCACCGTATAACCTTGTGGATATTGGATTATAAGGGTATTATCATTTGAAAGGTACAGTCCTCCCACAAATACATCTCCCACATTGATATTTTGGCCTGTCTTTGCAAAGTTGGTCCAGGTAAAAGTATAATGAACCACACCATACTTGCCTGTGGGAGTGGATTGTATTATCGCTTCACCATTAAAATCTCTGGCAACCATAGTCCTTGCTGTCGCCACGGCTGCTTCCTGGGCAGATCTTTGCATTAATTCCCTGAACTCAACAAGATACTTAGAGTTTATTTGTGCAGAATAATTCTCAAAGGAATCAAAGTCTTCTTTAGTAGAAAGGAGGGTGCGATATTCTACATTCCATATAGCTGAACCATTTTCTTTGATATTTATCGTATATGTCACTTTGTAATTATCAGATGCAGCGCTAACTATTGAAATTGAACTAGAAATAGAAATGAGACAAAAAATTGCAATATACAGGATCTTCAATGACATAAGATTTCCAGACATTGAACTGATATTGTTTTTCCAATAATAATAATCTTCTTACTGTTAATCTGTCCAGAAAAAGATAGACAAAAACCTATCTTTTCTTTCCTCTTTATAATACTGTCTCTGGGACATCTTTTCAGTCTTCTCTCTTATCATTTCGTTCTTGTCTTGCATTATGATCCTCTGGTTTATTATCTATATTTTTTACGGACTTTTCTTCAGATCCAGTATTGTTTTCTTTGGCTTTATTTTCCATTTCTTCTTGATTTATATCTTTTTTATCCTCAATGATCTTTATTTCAAGAACATCAACGATGTGCGCTTTTGTCAGATTTTCGTCTTTTATATAGTGTTTTCCTTCTTTCGTTTGAACACGTTCAAGTTTCCTCCGGGTCTTTTCCTCGAACTTATCCTCAAGTTCAACACTATTATTATAGGCAGTCTTTAATCCGGTATTATTCGGATGTGATTCAAGGAGTCTCTCCAGAACATACTGTTGTTTTTTCACCATTTTCTGGGCATTGATAATTCCTGAATTATTTCCCTTGATGCTATAAATAGATACTTCTGTCTCATTTATCTTCTCTTTATAATTTTCAAAAGCCTTGTTTGCTCCTTTATCGTTCTTCTTTTTCAATTCTGTCCTGGCTTCGGATATCCGAAGCTTTGAATGATACACTTTTTTATCAAGCTTTTCAGTTTCATTAAATGTGAAGCTTTCATCCAGTCTCTCAAATGCAAGTTTCAATCCGTAAAATACATTATCGGGGCCCATTGAACCATTATATTCCTCTATATCGTCAACAAGTTCATCCGGTGATATTTTCTCATCCTGGGCAGCGCCAATCATATTCATGGCGAATGCGATCAAGATTATTCCTGTCACCAATATTCTTAGAGTATTCATTTTTGTGCCTCGATATCTTTTTGCTTATATTTAAATTAACGTGTTATAATATAAGCATGTTTACAGTATAAATAGAATTTTAAAGTACTTTTTAATCCATAAAAGTCCAAGAACGTTCAATAAAGCTTTATTCATCAGATTAATCAACGATAATGCTAAGTATAGTAAGTACTAATCGATACAATAAAATAAAATTATGAAGGTACTATAAATGGAACTTAAAGTCCAATCACTTCAGATCAAAGCAGGTAAGTATAAAGTAGTTATCAATTCACAGGATGCAAAAGAACTTGGTGTCAGGGGTGGTGACCGTGTCCAGTTAAAAAATCACGGTTATCTGACGGCCATAGTTGAAACAGGCGACATGATCCCGAAAGGTACTGTGGGGGTGTACCAGGAATGCTGTGAAAAACTCGGAAAAGTGTGTCCCCTTACGATTGATCTTATCCCGGCATCAAGACCGGATTCAGTAGGTTTCATAAAGAAAATGATGGATCACCAGAAGCTGACACAGGAAGAGGTCCACCACATAATCCAGGACATTGTCAGGGAGAATCTTACAGAGATAGAAATGTCTGCATTTGTTACAAGTTCCTATATACACGGGATGACCAATGATGAAATTGAATGGATGACAAGGGCTATGATAGATACCGGCGAAAAAATTGAATTCGATACTCATCCCATCATGGATAAACACAGTATAGGGGGAGTTCCGGGTAATAAGATATCCCTGCTTGTGGTCCCGATTATTGCCGCAAACGGTCTGCTCATACCCAAGACCAGCTCACGAGCGATAACAGGCGCTGCAGGAACGGCTGACCTTATGGAAGTACTTGCGCCCGTGGAATTCACAGCAGATGAGATAAAGACCATGACTGAAAAAGTTGGAGGTGTGATTGTATGGGGAGGAGCTACAAATATAGCTCCGGCTGATGATAAGCTCATACGCGCCGAATATCCCCTCTCAATAGACCCGCGCTCCCAGCTTCTTGCTTCAATAATGGCTAAAAAAGGTGCAGTCGGTGCGGATTGCGTTGTTATCGATATCCCTGTTGGTAGCGGAACAAAAATTCACTCAATGGAAGAAGGGAAAAAACTTGCACGGGATCTGATCGACCTTGGGGAACGTCTGGGAATGAGCGTGGAATGTGCCATGACATACGGTGCATCACCGGTTGGAAGAACCATTGGTCCGGCAATTGAGGTAAGAGAAGCTTTGAAAGTATTGGAAACTATGCAGGGTCCGAACAGCCTTATTGAAAAGAGTACCGGGCTTGCTGGCATTCTTCTTGAAATGGGGGGTGTGGCGACAAGAGGCCGGGGAAAGGAGATGGCCATGGAGACGCTGCGCTCGGGGAAAGCATTTGAAAAACTCAAACAGATCATTGAAGTCCAGGGCGGAAATCCGAATATCGTTCATACTGATATTAAACCCGGGGAGCACAGAGGAGAACTTACATCCCCGGCTGATGGCTATGTCATTGAGTTCGATAACAAGCGCATTGTAGAGCTAGCAAGGATCGCAGGGGCTCCGGCTGATAATGGTGCAGGTGTCTGGATACACAGGAAAAAGGGTGAAATGGTCAAGAAAGGTGAGCCACTGATAACGATTTTTGCGGATAAGAGCTGGAAATTGACAAATGCATTAAAAACCGCAGAAAAGGATTATCCGATAATAGTTGAAGGTATGCTTCTTGAAAGGGTACAGACC
This sequence comes from Candidatus Methanoperedens sp., assembly GCA_049301735.1. Classification (GTDB taxonomy): domain Archaea; phylum Halobacteriota; class Methanosarcinia; order Methanosarcinales; family Methanoperedenaceae; genus Methanoperedens. Next base: position 17,398 of record JBAQLI010000256.1, on the reverse strand, counting down.
TACAAGGTATTCTAAAACATTAATGAAATGAAACAGGGATGAAAAATACTACCATTATTATTGCTGTAATACTGGCAATAATCATGCTCTCAGGTTGTACCGGCAGACCCGTAAATGTAAATGATTCTTCCGGGGATAAAGAGCAACCTGCCAATACTATTTACAGGCCTCAATACGATAAAATCCAGACGCCTACACCCACTCCAACTCCTGGAATATCTGAAAATCTACTGATAGATAATATTTCGCGTGATCTTAAGGATTTTAATGAAAAGGGCTGGGATAAGCTTTATGAAACAAACGAATTTGACTGCTCAAGGATGACCACATTCATATGGGACTATATAAGGACAAAATACAAGATCCCATCGAAAATAATCGTTGCGCCAAACAGGGAACATGCATGGCTGGCGGTCCGTGTCAAGGATGCAGGAGATACCGACAGGTACCTGAATTGGACAGTAAAGGGCGTCGACTATTATTTCATAGAATCCACAGTACCCCAGGTTGTAACATTTGAAAAGGATGTTTATTTCGGCGGTAATTGGTACGGCACAACCAGTGATTTTTATACTACCCGGATTTATATGGCTGATGACCCTTCGCAAGCGAATGATCTTACTGGAGGATGGAGCACTGAATTCAGGCTAACCAAACCTGATATTGATAAACTTAGCACGTTTGAATAACAAACAATATTTCCATAAATTATATCCCTTATTAGAATCAATTCACCAATCATGGTTACAGTTATGGAGCTATACCAGCTCTTACCCAGAACCAACTGCAAGAAATGTGGGGAATCCACCTGCATGGCGTTTGCAGTTGCAATGCTAGGAAGAAAAAAGAACGTGGCAGAATGTACACCTCTTCTTGAAGCAAATTTCAAAAAGCAAAAAGAGAAACTTGAATCACTTCTTTTACCATCTGCAGGAGCTGAGGAAACAGGAATGATTGTGCATCCTGAATTATGCACAGGTTGTGGAAATTGTGTTGTGGCATGCCCTGTAGACGTAGCAAATGATCCGCATGGCGCAGGTATGGGCTGTGCTCCTACAAATGATAAGGTCATCTTCAAAGTAGTTAATGGAAAAGTACTGGCTTCAAATATCAAAGAATGCCGACGCTTTGGGAAAAATAAGGTTTTGTGTTATGCATGCATAGACCCGTGCCCAACCGGCGCAATAGAGTTTGTATAGTTTGTATAGGAGGTTTTTATGGTTACATGCACAGGATGCGCGCTGTTATGTGATGACATTGAAGCAATTGTCGAGAATAACAGGATAAAAGAGATAAAGAACGCATGCAGGCGCGGCGCAGCAAGAATGAAAGGTTGTTCAAACAGGCTTGTTCCTTCCGTAGATCAAAAACCCACCGATATTGAAAGTTCCATAAAGAAAGCCGCGCAAATCATCCGTAATTCAAAAGCGCCTATGCTTTTTGGGTTGGATAACTCAACATGTGAAGCTCAGGTAAAAGGAATTCATTTTGCCAAAAAAATAAATGCAATTATCGATGATACCTCCTCATTTTGCCAGGGAATTCTTATCGAAAGGGTCCTTGCGCAAAAGTTCAGGACATGCTCGCTTGATGATATAAGGAACAAAGCCGATGTACTTGTTTATTGGGGATCTGATGCGCAGGATTCACAGCCCCGTCATCTTTCGAGGTTCTCATATTTCCCGCGGGGAGAATTACGACAGCGCGGGTATGAGGAAGACAGGCTGGCAATAGCCATAGATGTAAGGGAATCAAATACAGCAAAGATCTGCAAAGGACATTTTTACAGGATACCCCCAAAAGGAGACCGGGAATTTATCCTGGCATTGATTGATGCGCTATCCGGAAAAGTACCGGCGTATGACACGAAAAAAATGCTTGGGCTTGCAGGCATTTTGAAAAAAGCCGAATTCGGGGCGATTTTTGTGGGTATCGGACTTACATATTCAATAAAAGATGATTTTGACGTATTGACCGCACTTACACAAAAGCTGCCGAATTTTAATATAATGCCTATGGTTGGCCATTATAATATGCGTGGCTTTAATGAAACTATGTTTAAAGAGACAGGTTTTGTTAATAAAGTAAAGTTTAATGGAAAAGCAGTCCACGATATCAAATATTCAATTATGGAGTCACTCAATGAAAAAACAGCGGATGCAATCGTTGTTGTGGGTTCTGATCCTGTTTCAAGTCTTCCTGGCCCTGTACTTTCACGACTTGCATCAATACCGGTGATTTGTATCGATCCCTGCGTAACCATGACATCAAAAATTGCCACAGTAACAATCCCTTGCGCTGTATCAGGACTGGAATCGGCAGGGACCGCAGTAAGGATGGATGGAAAAGTAATTGGATTATCAAAGATCATCGAAAGTGAATATTTGACTGATGAAGAGATCATGAAAAGATTGGTGGAGGCGGTTTAATGAATATGGGTATGGATTTTGGAAAATTCCTTAAAAGCCCGGAATATGATATCAAGATCATCACATATCGCGATATCTTCCACGCTGAAGCGCTTGAGAGCGACAGGTTTGGGGAGGAATACAAAAAACTTTCTGCTGCAATATCTATGAGTAAGATCGATATGCAAAAAATGGGTATAAAGTCCGGGGACAGGGTGAAAATATCCAATAATTTTGCAAGCATTGTGGTTCAAACAAAGGAGTCCAAAAGAGATGAGCCTGGTGGATTGGCTTTCATGGTTAACAGCCCATGGTCAAACTCGCTTGTGTCAGGTGAAACCCGGGGAAAAGGGATCCCGGAGTTCAAAAACATTGATGCCAAGATATCCCTTTCAAAAGAAGAAATTACAACTCTTGACAAACTGATGAAGGCATTTATTTGTTAAAAAAATGAGAAAATAAATCAGAAATATGCTTTGTGCATATTACTGACTTGTTTCGTATCTCTTCAAGATATTTATAACCTGGTTCAACAGGTTCTTTGAATCTGAAAGGTGCCTTGCTCCGATATCTGCAGCCTTATCAAGATTTGAATCAAGGGTTGACAGGTTTTCCTGTAACAGATATATCAGGTAAACCATTACGCTCCAGTACACTGCAAGTGCAAGGAATGCAAAAATACCTATATAAATAAGTTGATCATAGATTTTTGCTGTGGATTGACCCAATGGTGCTAATATATCAATGGCACTCTTGAAATTCCACAGTATTACTATTCCAAATATTAAGGGGACTATTGTCGCCAGAACTAAACTTTGTTTACTCAGCCTCATATCGTACCTCCGATTATGCTTTTATGTTATCTTTCTATATAAATATATCTTAACTGCAAGCTTAACCGAAAATCATTCCCATCCCACTGGCGGCATTCTCTTCCTCAGCTATGAAAGCGGCTGTGACTATTTTCAATTCTTCTCCAATGAGTTTTTTAAGTCCGATTCCCTCAAATTTCTTTTCTGCACGGTCTATATCTTCTGAATTTGCCTTTATATACAGAAAATATCCCTTGCGCTGGGAACCCAGAAGGCTGCATTCCCTTACCGTGTACCCTAGGCGCTTAAAAAAATCATCCTCTAATATTTTTGAAATATCTTTACTGACATCCTCTTCATAGAAATATACAGACTCCATAATTCATCCTCAAATACCTGAATGGTGATAAATGGTGATAAATTGTTCTGCGATGGTTTTTTATCTTATATTATCCTATAACCCGTATCCCATTGATCAGAAGGAGTCTTTATGCAGATTGAATTTGCGCCTCATGTTGAAGAAATAAAAAGGGCGCTTGATAACGAAATAGAAGACAGCAATATAATTGCGGATTTAAAAAAACTGCTCGAATACAGGGTACCATTGAATGAAGCAAAACGAAGCCTGATAAAAAAATATGGCGGATCTGAAAAAAGTACTGTCAGGAAACTAAAAGATATCCAGATAGGAGAACACAATATCGAGATAACCGGACAGGTCGTTGAAGTAACCAGGAAAACTGTCACTATTAAAAATTCTGAAAAAATCCTTTTTTCTGGAGTTATCTGCGATGAAACATCATCAAGAAGTTTCACAGCCTGGTCTGATTTTAATCTTAATCCGGGTGATGTGATTTCAGTCACACAGGCTTATGTCAGGAACTGGCAGGAACGGCCTGAAGTAAATTTTGGTCCCAGATCGAAAGTCACAAAGCTTACCACCAAAATCCAGGTTATGGAAGACTGCGAGCTTAAAAAACTTGCAGAGCTAAGGGATGGGGATATAAATGTTCATACACAATTCACTATCCTCAATATTGATATCCATGAAATCAATACAAAGGATGGCTCAAAAAAGATACTTGGCGCAATTGCGGCAGATGAGGATACAAAACTCCCGGTCACAGCCTGGGTATTGTCACCAGCACTTGAAGTAGGCAATTCAATTGATGTAAAAAACGCTTATGTAAGGTCATTCCGGGGTGTTCCCACCTTGAACATCAATGAATCAACCATTGTAACAAAGCTTGGAAAAAAGATTGAATACATGGAAAAGGAAGGATTAAAGATCGGGGATTTGATCATAAAAGACGGGGCTTATGATATAATGGTCGAAGGTAATATACTTTCCATCAGGCCTGGTTCGGGATTGATAGCCAGATGCCCCGAATGTTCGCGTGTGATACAGAAAGGCATGTGCAGGGTACACGAAAAAGTCCATGAGAAGAGCGATATGCGTATCAAAGCCATAATTGATGATGGAACCGGTGCACTCACGCTGGTTCTTGATTCCAGGCTTACCCAGAAGATATGTGGACTTAACATCGAAGAAGCTCAAAAGATCGCAAAAATAAATATGTCCCAGAAAGCAGTGGAAGATGATATTAAAAGGAAAATTCTGGGGAGAAGGTTCGCTGCAAGAGGAAATATGTCTAAAGGTGAATTCGGGATCACACTCGTAGCAAGCGATGCCTGGGAACCTGCTGAAACGATACAAGAACAAGCACAAAAGCTCATCGGGAGGATCACAGGTTAAAATGGAAAAAACAGAAAAAATAATGGACAGGGAAATAGCGTGGCGCATTTTCGCACATGAATTCAACATGTCAAACCTGTATGTCAGTGAAGGCGATGAACGGGCTCCAAATTATATAATTACGCCAACTGGTGTTAGATGCAACCGGCTCTTTATTGTCGGGGTTGTCACTGAGGTTGAAAATATCAGCAAGGATAATAACCTCTGGCGCGCGCGCATAGCCGATCCTACAGGGGTATTTACTGTATACGCCAGCCAGTACCAGCCAGAGGCCGCCATATTTTTGTCTGACTTGCATGTTCCCGCTTATGTTGCACTTGTAGGCAAAGCTAGAAAATATGAACCTGAAGATGGCACCGTTTATTTATCTGTGAGGCCTGAAGAAATAAATGCTTCTGATGAAAAGCAAAGGGACAGGTGGGTGCTGGAAACAGCAGAAAGAACACTGGAGCGCATCAACATTATCGAAGACGCTTTAAAGTCGGGATTTTCGGGAAATGAATTGCAGGAATTCCTTTCTAAGAAAGTGACAAACATCGCACTTCTCAATGGTGTGATACTTGCGATCCAGCATTATAAAAACCTGGATAAAACCATACTCGAACTTAAAAAAATGCTTATTCATGCAGTTGATACGGTTGCATCTGATAACGGGATCATAAAGCTGCCCCAAAAACCGGAAATAACAAAAGAACCGGAAGAAAATAATGAAACTATTGAAGAGATACAAATTCCTGCCAAATCCGATACCAAAGAAGAACCACCTGAATTGAAGCTAAAAGAGATACTTGCAACCATAATCGATGAACTTGATACCGGGAAAGGCACGTCCTTTTTGAAAGTCATTGAAACTGCCGAGAAAGCAGGGATAAATGCAGAAAGTGTGGAATTATCCTTAAAAGAGCTTATGGATGAAGGAAGATGCTACGAGCCAAAGATCGGGGTGCTGAGGAAGGTCTGATACCTATTTTTTAGTATATTCATGCTATCTCTCTTGAGGTATCCATTATAATTCCGCCCTCTATTTTGAATTTAAGCACATTTCCATGTATCGGGCGGTTTCTTGCTTTTGGTATTGTCAATTCAGTAGTTGTTTTATCTGCTTTTTTTATAAGTGAAATATCAAATACCGCATCGCAGATATTTATTACTTCATTTTCAATAAAAGAACGTTTCTCATCTTTGATCCCATAAAGGAATCCGAGCCCTTCTGTTAGTTTCACAGTATCATAAAGTTTATCTATAATTTCCCTGGTTTTGTTCCTTTTTATTTCAAGATGCTGAAAAAATGTTATAGTATCAACAATAAGATTTATTTCCTTAGCTTCGATAATTTCAAGCTGTTTAATAAAAAAATCCATGATCCTGTAATCCCTGAGTTCTCCCCTGTCCAGCAATTTGCTTACATTTTCGTGATATTTCTCATGTATATCTATGAATTTTATACCAGATACATCAAACCCGAATTGTTTTAAATCATTTAATATATATTCAGGTTTACGTTCAGTATTTACATAATAGCTTGGTCTTTGCTGGATGAACTGGTATAAGAAAATCTCCCCCATAGTCATAGAATCCCCCGTAAGATATACTAAAGAACCCGGAAGCAAGCCGCCGTCCAGTTCTTTATCGAGAGTTGGAAGCCCTGTAGGTAATAATTTATTTGTCATTTGATTTTACCAGTTCATTTCTGTAAAAATTCTATACCTTTGGAAGTAATTTCAAACCTGATAGGAGCTAAGGAGATTTTGGTATTACGTATCTTCAGGACTTCGAACAGGCGTTCTCTTGCTCCTGTAAAGGGATTATCCTTGATAGAAGTCCTCAGCACGCCATAAACAGAATATGAAGCAATGCTTTCTGTGCGGTTGTCTGCTGACAGGTCCATTATCAGTAAGGCTGTAATATTTCTTTTCGTTAATCCCGCAACCAACGAGTCGATCTGTGCCCTGAATTCGTTTGCAGACATATTAAGTGTAAAAACACCTATATTGTCAATCAAAACACTCTCGACATCTTTGGGTATTCTTTCCAATAACCCGATAATATTGGATTGCAGTTTATCTGTATCTGTTATTTCGTAAGCTAATAATTCTTTGGCATACACTGTTCGTTCTTCATAGACTTTATCTATTGCCAGTAAACCATTTTTGTTGAATTCCTCAAGATCCATACCAACCGATTCTGACTGGGCAATGATATCTCCTGGCAATTCCTCGCTAGCGATTATAAGGGATTTTCGTCCTTCTGTGCAGGCTTTATGAATAAAACTCAAGCCCAATATGGTTTTGCCCGACCCTGTCATCCCGAGAATTAACATAGTGCGGCCTTTAGGATATCCTCCCCCTATCATTTCATCAAGCCCTGTAATTCCAGTATGTGTTCGTTCCATAATCATTATACTTATATTAGGTTTGATTGTTAATAAATTCAATCCCTGAATTGCAGGTCAGGCTCTCATAAATAATTCTACCAGGCAACAATCATCGCCTCCAGCTATGGTTTTTTTAATATTTACATTGATGTCTTTATATACATGAACACCGATCCTGGCAAAGATCGCTTTTGTCATCATGCAAAGTACCGGATTTAATCCATTTTCCCCCCATGGACATTTATTATTTGTTATAACGTATCCTTTTTCACTTACTTCTTTTACTGAAAAGTTGCCACCCATTTTATTTAAAATACTGCAAGTGATATTTGCTGTTTGTGTGCTTTCTTTGGGGATCTCATGAATATATTTTGCCCAGATAATATCTTCCACCTGTTCACTCATAAGGGTCATTACTTCAGTCATTTTTCCAGGGGGAATACTCCGGAGAATAAGAGGAAGTATGTCTGTCATAATAGTTTTGAAATCATTTTGAGCCTCAATTTGTTCCTTGACCCTGACAAGTTCATCATGATAATTCTTTATCTTCAGAAGTGATTTTACGCGAGTGCGGAGCTCCAGCATGTTAACCGGTTTAGAAAGAAAGTCGTCGGCTCCGGTTTCTATAGCCTTGATCTTATCTTCTACTTCAGACAATGCTGTGACCATTATTACTGGAATGAACCTTGTAGAATCCTGTTGTTTTATTTTTTCACAAACTTCATATCCATTGACCTGGGGCATCTTAATATCCAGGAGAATAATATCCGGTTTATCAGAGATCACTTTTTCAAGCGCTTCTTTTCCGCTATATGCTGGTATTAAGTCATAATGATTTTCAAGATAGCCAAAAATAAGCTCTACATTTGCAGGTTCATCATCAACCACAAGGACTTTTGCCCTATTATCTTGATTTACCATTCCATTTAATACCTCCGAAAAAAAATCACGTATAATTCCATATCAGGATTGTTTATATTTCTGCATTTTTTTAATGAAACCTGGTACATCAATTGGTTTTGCTATATAATCATCAAACCCTGCTGCCAGGAATTTTTCCCGGTCTCCTTTCATAGCAAAAGCAGTCAAAGCGATATTTGGCACATTATTATATCCGGGCTTGCTTTTTATGATCTTTATGGCAGATATGCCATCCATCCCAGGGAGCTCTATATCCATCAGGATCAGATCATAATGTTCATGTTCATTTTCAATCATTTTTATCGCTTCTTCCCCATTAATTGCCCCGGATACGAGAAATCCTGATGATTTGAGGATCTCAATGACAAGTTCCATATTTAGAGGATTATCTTCTACAATGAGTACATTCATTTGTGCCATTTGTGCCATTTAATTCCCAACCTTCTTTTTTACTGTTAGCGGTAATTGAAAAATAAAAGTACTCCCTTGCCCGTATTTACTCTGTGCCCATATCTTGCCTCCATGTAATTCCACAAGTTGCTTTGAAATAGCAAGACCAAGACCTGTACCACCATATTTCCTGGAAGTGCCGGAATCGATCTGCTGGAACTTATTGAAGAGCTTGTCCAGGTCTTTTTTCCTGATGCCAATACCAGTGTCTGATACTGAAATTTGCACCATTTCACCATATTTCCTTGTGGTTATGACTATAGTCCCGCCGTCAGCCTTACTGAATTTGACTGCATTGCTTAGCAGATTGAAAAGTATCTGTTTAAAATTCTGTTTATCAGCTTCAATGAATTCGATCCGGGGATCAAATTCTTTCTTCAAGGCAATATTATGTTTTGCGGCCGTAGCTTTTATAAGTTCCGTAGTATCATTTATTATTGGGGATAAAGAAATCTTTTCAACGTTCAAATCTATCTTTCCCGCTTCTATCTTGCTCAGGTCAAGAATATCGTTGATCAGGTCAAGAAGATGTTTACTGCTCTTGATTATATTATCAATATAATGTTCCTGTTTCTCGTTTAGATCCCCCATCATTTTTTGTTTCAACAAGTCAGAAAAGCCAATTATGGAATTCAAAGGTGTGCGAAGTTCGTGGCTCATCGTTGACAGGAATTCGGATTTTATCTGGTTTGCACGCTCAGCTTCTTCCTTTGATACTTTTAGTGATTCTTCAGCTATCATTAATTTTTTATATGGTAATTCTATATACGATTGATGAAGGGCAAGATATGCAAAATAGAAACCTGCGCCTTTTAATAAGATCCCTGGAAATTCTAATGTATTCATTATAAGGTAGCTAAATACTATGATATTAAATCCATAAATGAGATTGATAATATCCTTGTCTTTATTTAGTTGAAGTCTTTTTGCATACAAATAACTTGCATATAATGTTATTAATATGCTTAACAGGACCAATGATACCCTTAATTCAGATGGTCCGCCTTCGGAATAATATATTTTCGGATATTCATTCAACAGGAACCTTAGATAATACATTGTTATAAATGGCAATATCGATAAGATAACTGCCGAAATAAGAAGAATATTCCTGTTGAGCAACCTGAGAGTATCCTTGAACAGGTATGCGCTTATCAGGAATAATGGTGCGATAATTACCTGGACAACATCACTGAAAATCCTTGCTTTTTGAATTGAGTTCGGGGTAAAAAAATCAGGCATGAAAGGATAAGAAAGTATATGAAATAGTTCAAAAATCCCTATTATTAAAAAAGTGGCTCCCATGAAAAGCGTATGATCATTCTGGTTCTGGCTGTATGCAAACCATGTCATAGCAAAAATGGATAAGGATACAAAAACAAAAAAGAATTCTATTAAAAGATCAAGAGGACTGAACATCCCATGGATATATTGGCTATTTTCAATTAGATATCCAATGGATAAAACTATTACCATTATCAATATTAACTTCAGGAGGTGTTTCAAAGCCCCTCTTATGTTAATTCCCGGATTATTCATATCGAATCGCATGATCAAATATATTCAAGTAAGCCTGATATTTTAAACAACACTTTGAATGAACAATATATTAACTAAAGGTGTGAGAAAGGTGTCACACTTTTGATCCTGGAAATACCGGGTTACCGAAATACCATAATCTTTATATCAGATTATGGTTATGTATAGTTTTGTCAAAACAGAGATAAAATCGGAGGTAACATGACAACAAGCCTGAATTTCTTTAAACAATATCACAGTACTGTGATAAAAGCACTTGGCGAGGATGCAAAAAAAGTAAATGCAAAAGTGGGTTCAATATTTGCCGATAACTGGGCGGATAAGGCAGGCGAGATAAAAAACCAAGGCGAATTTGCAAAGAGTTTTGAGAATTATCTCAAGAAGGATCTGGAATTCGCAAAATATGTGAAAATCAACTGCGACGAAAATAATTATACTCTTGATATCAAAGGCTGTGCAATTTGCCACGGTAATGAGATCCTGAGAAAAGAAGGCATGGCAACAGCATGTCCTATAGTCCAGGCAGCAAAATATGCGGCTGTTAAGAAAATCGGGAGGAACGTTATCACCAGAAGTGTTGATAAGCCTGGGACAGTGGGCGAGTGTACTATCAAGTTTGAACTGGAGTAGATTATCAGATTTTTAGTCCAATGCAGGAATTAATTTGAAACATATCTAAGAAACGCTTTGGTTCTTCGCGTACTTTGCGGTGTATGCAACCGCAAGGGCGCAAAGAGTAGCAGCAATATCCTTTGCGTTTTAGCGGTGAGATTACCCCACCAGGTCATCGGACATCAACATTAGCCTATGCTCCCAATCTTTCAAGTAAAGGGTCTTTTGTGCCGGAAATTTCAAATGCGCGTTTTCTCCTGAGACAGGATTCGCAAGTTCCGCAGGGTTTTTCCGACCCATTGTAACATGACCATGACCATTCAAGAGGTGCTCCTATTTCAAGACCGCGCTTTACGATATCAGATTTATTCATGGATATCAAAGGGGCATAGACCGAGGTTTTTGTGAGGGTCCCGAATTTCAACATTTCATTGAAACGCTTAACAAATTCAATCGTATTATCCGGAAACGTTGCAGCTTCTTCGACATCAAAACCCGTGACAATTGTGTCATATTTATAATTCTCGGCAAGTGCTGCTCCTATTGATAGAAAAACAACATTGCGCGCCGGTACCCAGACATTTTCCGCTGATTTTTTCGTAATTTCCTTATTATCGAGTTCATGCTCTGATATTTCTGGCAAAGCGCTCCCTCCTGTCAGTGCGCCCCGGAATGTCCTGTACCATGGAAGCTCTATGACAATATGTCCCGCTTTATATCGCTCACAAATCGTCTTAGCAAATAAGATCTCTTTTTCTCGTGCTTTCTGGCCATAGTCAAAAGTCACGCACAGGATTTCATCACTTATATCATATGCTTCTTTGAATGCGACTGTGGAATCAAGACCAGATGAAAGTAAAACTATGGATTTCATATTGAACAATTGATTCTTTAAGCAGTAAATATTTATCGTTTGGTGGTTATTAATTGCCGATGCGACCCACACTGGATGAATATTTCATGGAAATAGCAACGATTGTTGCAAAACGCTCCACATGCCTCAGGAACCAGGTAGGGGCGGTAATAGTGAAAGATAAGAGGATACTTTCCACAGGTTATAATGGCGCACCAAGGAACCTTGAACACTGTCTTGATATAGGATGCATCAGGCAGCAAAACAATATTGCGTCGGGGACGCGTCATGAACTGTGCCGCGCCGTCCATGCGGAACAGAATGCCATTATCCAGGCTGCGCTTCATGGTGTCAGCATAGAGAACGCTACTGTTTATTGCACCCACCAGCCATGCATCCTGTGCGCAAAGATGCTGATCAATTCAAGAATTGAAAAAGTGGTATTCGGGACCGTATATCCTGATAAGGAATCCCTGGTTTTTTTTGATAAAGCCGGTGTTAAGGTCGAGCAATTTACACCCATAACCCATGAGCAGTGAGGCCATGTTTGAAATTTTTGTAACTATTTTCGGGTTGATCCTGAAAGCTTCATGGTTGATGCTTCCGGCTTACATGGCAAATCCGACTGCTGTTGTTTTTGGGGGCGGGACACCCATTGATCTGAGGAAGAACTGGAAAGACGGCAGAAGAATATTTGGTGACGGCAAAACCTTTCGCGGCCTTATCGGGGGGACAATTTGCGGCGTTATCATAGGTCTTATCCAGATGCAGGTCACATCACTGCGAAATCTCGGGACTTTCACTTTCATATCGATATTCATGCTATCTTTTGGCGCTCTTCTTGGCGATATGGCAAAAAGCTTTTTTAAAAGAAGGCTTGGGTATGAACGCGGTGCAAAATTTCCCCTTGTTGACCAGCTTGATTTTGTGGCAGGCGCCTGGATATTAACATATGCCTTTGACCCAGTGTGGTTTTCAGATAACTTCCTTGCAGAGCCGTGGATAATGGTCACTGTTGTTCTTTTCACACCGCTTCTGCATCGATTGACAAATATTATCGGATATTATGCCAGATTAAAAAAGGAGCCCTGGTAATGACCTCACTTACAGATTCGCTGAAAGAATGCGGGGCAATTAAATTCGGGGATTTTACCCTTGCATCTGGAAAGAAGAGCAAATATTATATCGATATCAAGAAAGCAAGTGCTTCTCCCCGGATCTTAAAACAGGTCGCTCATGAAATTTCCGGAAAGATAAAGCAGCACTCAATTAAAGCTGATTATATCGGATGTGTCGCACTTGGCGGCGTTCCGATAGCCGTCGCGGTATCGCTGGAAACTGACATGCCGCTTATAATAATCAGGAAAGAAGCCAAGGGTTACGGAACAAAAGGGCCGATTGTAGGGGATTTTATCAAAAACAGCACTGTACTCATGGTTGAAGATGTCGCCACGACGGGAGGTTCTGTTTTGAAAGCGATCAAACTCTTAAAAGATGAAGGTCTTATTATCCGTCATGTCATAGTTGTTGTTGACCGTGAGGAAGGAGCGATGGATGCTCTTGCGGATGAAGGCGCTGAATTAATACCACTTGTGAGGATCGGCGAGTTGCTGCATGGAAACTGACATCAATAAGATAAAGAAGATATCAAAACAAAAAGAAAAAGAGAATTGGGAATTCCGGTCGTTTTTGAAAACTTGCGATATAACGGATGAAAAAATAGATTCAATTGTTCACAAATTATATCGTGATATCGTTTCAGAAATAGATTGTCAAAAGTGTGCTAATTGCTGCATAGAAATGGTACCAACCCTGGATAATGAAGATATTGATAAATTCTCAAAAGGTTCGGGAATTCCTGTTGCTGAATTCAAGAGCAAGTATCTTATAAAAAATCACGAATCAAACGATTACACTTTTGATAAGATGCCATGCCCTTTTCTCAAAAATAATTCGTGTTCATGCTATGCCTGCCGGCCTAAAGATTGTGTGGCTTATCCTCATTTGCACAAGAATGAGTTCACTTCAAGATTGATAAATGTAATTGTAAATTGTTCAATCTGCCCGATCGTATTTAATGTTTTTGAAGGTTTGAAAAATGAGATTCTGGATTATGATCAGGAGGAAAACGAAGATTTTTATTAATATGAGCCGCATGGTTTAATAGCTCATGTCACTTTGCGATGGGCTTGAAGCGAAACTCGCGCGCTCGTGGGCAGACAGCGAGAGGTTGATGGAATCTGGAAATCACTAACAATTAAGTATTAATAAAATTATAAGGACTCTGAATGAATAACGAGGATATCTGTATTTTAATACCCACCCTCAATGAGGGAAAAACAATAGCCGGATTGGTAAGAGAATTCAAATCGATAGGTTATCCCGATATTCTTGTTATTGACGGTCACAGCACGGATGATACGGTATCAAAAGCGCAAAATGCAGGGGCAAGAGTCGTGTTGCAAAGCGGCACTGGAAAAGGACAGGCTATCAGCCAGGCATTTCATCTGTTATCAAGCAAATATATAGTAATGATAGATGGGGATGGGACATATCTTCCTAAAGAAATAAACAAATTACTTGAACCGATAATATCAGGACAAGCTGACCACGTTATTGGTAACAGGTTCACGAATTACCAGATTGGTGCATTCACAGGCTTGAATCTCTTCGGAAACAGGATATTGAACAAGATATTCGGTTTTGCTTATGGCATCTGGTTAAATGATATACTTTCCGGATACAGGGCATTCAATTATAATTCTTACAAACAGATCGAATTGAACCGGACTGGTTTTGAAGTAGAAACCGAAATTACGGTCGAATGCGTCAAAAAAGATCTCAAAATCGTTGAAGTGCCCATAACATACCTTGCAAGAGTAAGCGGTGCAGCTACAAAACTTCGGCCAGTCAGGGACGGCTTGCGGATCGCCTCAACAATATATCTTCTTGCCAGGACACACAACCCTCTTTTCTACTTTAACCTTATAGGAGGGTTTTTAACTCTTCTCGGGGTAATCGTTGGAATATACGTAGTAGATGAATGGATAAAAAACGTAACACATGTTCCACTTACAATCCTTGCCACCCTTCTTATAGTAACCGGAATACTGATGTTCATCTTCGCGATCCTCAGTGACCTGATAGTCTCAATGCACAGGGAAAATATGCATATTATGCGAAAAATCTTGAAGGAAAAGGACAAAATATGAAAATAGCAATACTTGGAGGTACAGGCAGCATCGGGGAAGGATTTGCACTGCGATGGGCAGGAAAACATGATATACTTGTTTGTTCCCGCGAAATTGATAAAGCTGTCAATGCAGCGGAAGAGTACACAAACATACTTTTATACAGAGGCATGCAGTGTTGCGGTATTACAGGATGCGGGAATGAGAAAGCTATCGGGGAAGCTGATGTGGTTGTGCTTTCCGTGCCCTACAAGGGTGTGATTTCCCTTTTAAAAAAACTATTGCCTATGTTTAAAGATCAGATCGTTATCTCACTTGTTGTTCCCATGACGAAGAATGGCCTGTTTGAATACACGCCCCCAGAACAGGGAAGTGCAGCACTTGAGATACAGGAGATTCTCCCTAAATCCGTTAAAGTTGTTTCATCATACCATAATGTTTCAGCGCGAAAACTCGCAAAACTTGAATTAAGTCTTGATTATGATGTTGTAGTCTGTGGGGATGACGAGAATGCAAAGCAAACCGTTATGGAACTTACACGCGAAATAAAATCTCTTCGTCCTCTTGATGGCGGAGGTCTTGCATCATCGTATATGATCGAGTCCCTGACGCCATTTTTGATCAATCTCGCTATCCGCAATGGTCTTTCTGACCTTGGCGTTAAGTTCGTATGAAAAAGATTTATGATCTGCTCCTTCATGAACTTGGTCCCAGGCACTGGTGGCCCGCAAATACAGCTTTTGAGGTTGTTATCGGAGCGGTTCTCACACAGCAGACAAGGTGGGAGAATGTGGAACGGGCAATAAAGAACCTGAAAGATCATAGCCTGCTGGAAGCAGATTTCCTTTCAAAAGTTAAAACGGAAGAACTGGAAGAGCTTATCAGATGTACGGGATTTTACAGGCAAAAAGCTATGAGATTAAAAAATATTTCGACATTTTTCCATGAAAATCCTGACATTCTTGAAAAACCTGCAGGTGAACTCCGCAATATCCTGCTTTCCCTGGATGGAATAGGAAACGAAACAGCAGACAGTATCGTATTATATGCGGCAGATAAACCAAAATTCGTGATCGATGCCTATACAAAAAGAATGTGCAAATGCATTGGGATAGAAGGCGATTACGGAAAACTCCAATCGGTCTTTGAGAGTTCGCTGCCTATTGATGTTTTCCTGTATAAGGAATTTCATGCCCTCATTGTTGAATATGGAAAACAATTCTGCGGGAAAAAACGATGCGGTGATTGTATACTGGTAGAAAATGGCAAAATGTAACAACATCCTTATCCGCGATATCCCCCTTTTCGGGTGCATCGCATTTGGTATCATCGATCGCGGGACGAACGTATTGCAGGTTCGCCCGATAAGCGAATGTCCTATTTCCTGTATTTTTTGCTCAACAGATGCAGGTCCTTATTCACATCAGAGGATATCGGAATATATGGTTGATCTTTCGCAACTGCTTGAGGCTTTTGAATGGGCTGCCTCTTATAAAGAGATCGATGACATTGAAGCTCATATCGACACGGTGGGAGAGCCTTCCATGTATCCGCAACTTGTTGATCTTGTGAAGAAGCTTTCTGAAAACAAAAATATCAAGACTATTTCCATGCAGACAAATGGAGTTCTATTGAACACAAAACTCATTGATGAACTGGATAATGCGGGTCTGTCCAGGATTAATATGTCAATCGAAGCCCTTGACCCGGAACTTGCAAAGAGGATCGCAGGAATTGATTCTTACAATATTGAAAAAGTTCGAAAGACAGCAGAATATATCGCCATGAATACTGATATCGACCTTCTAATCGCCCCTGTGTGGCTTCCAGGCATAAATGATGAAGAGATCCCAAAATTGATCGAATTTGCGCTTAAGATCGGTGCAGGTAAAAAATGGCCTGCTCTTGGAATACAGAAATTCCTTTCTCATAAGAACGGGAGAAAACCTGATGTGAAAGTGATGAGCTGGGAAAAATTCTATTCACAGCTTGAGGAATGGGAAAAAAAATTCCAGACAAAGCTTATTCTTTCCCCCCAGGATTTTGGAAGCCATGTTTGCAAAGCGCTTCCCAGGATGTTCAAGAGAAACGAAAAAGTAAAAGTAAAAATTATCGGGCCAGGCTGGATGAAGGGTGAGAAACTTGCTATTGCCAGAGACAGGGTATTGACGATCGTGAATGCCGGCAATATCCCTGTGGGAAAAGAAATCCCGGTCAGGATCGAAAGAGTGGTGGACGGGATATATATGGCAAGGTGAGCATTGCTTCTTATTTGGTATTCTGCCCTTAAACGCATAGTGTAAAATCGAATTTTTGAAATTGGATGTCTAAAATCAAGACTTATACTTCAAGCTATTTTCCCATAGCGTCATGATTCGCTTGGATTATATAAATAACAATAAATAAATTTATATCGCACTCGCTTATAGCCCTAAAAATGATTGAATTTCGTTTTAAAAATAACCACAGAGGGCACAGAGGA
>JBAQLI010000255.1:0-2159 GCA_049301735.1 Candidatus Methanoperedens sp. | reverse complement strand
GAAGAGTACCGAGATGCTGGAATCAATGGGTGAAACGAATGAGGCTTATATCAGAGAGATAATGGATAAAACACTCAAATCATGGATAGAGATGGTGGACAAGAGCGAGACTCCCTGGGCATTATGTGAAGATTGTTATAAAGCGGTTCAGAAATTTATCTAAAAGGAGGATCATGAGACAAAGAGAAAACGAATCGGTAAAAGTCAGAGTACGAGTTCCAGTGACTCGTGATGTATATTACATGATTGAGGTCGAAGATCCGAGTGATGTGGATGAAGTTTCAAGAGCGCTTGCAAGGAAATACCCATCTAATTGGGAGTCCGATCCCTGTTTCTATGAGCACCTTGGAGATGTATGGAAGCGCGTTGTGTATAAGGTACAGAAAGAGGATATAGAGATCGTTTAAGGTGACTTTCAATCAAAAATTTAACTTTCGCAGCACTAAATTCTTGAAAGATTTAGCCATTTCAACTGCTTCTTCCGCCTCTCCTATTGAGCGCTCAATAAAATCACCAGGGTACTTGACCTCAACTGCGTATCCAGAAAGAAGTTCAGCAAATTCGGAAAGTTCCTGAAAATCCGGGTCTATGCCAATACATATATTGTTGATTCTAGTGAGGTCATGCGTTTTTTCAATGGTAATATCTTTTGATGTAAGGTAACTTTTCAGGTATTTTTCTGCGCACTGTTGCGCATGAAAACATATCGTATCTGTAGGGGGCTCTTCGCTTGACAAAACGATCTCTGCTGTCCTCAGATCGTTTTCAGCCTTTTGTTTCCATTCATTCACCCACTTTGTCTTATCCGGCATAAATGAGCTTACCCTCTCTTGCTACGGCTGTAGCAAGCGTATTGGCAATGTCAACCTCTTCATTAAATTCATCTTCATGATAAACAAAAACATCAAGCGAGAAATCCCTGTTCGGGAAAAGACGACGTACTGCAAGACTGCGCTTGTTTTTTGGGCCTGGCATATCTGCAATAATCAGCAAGTCAAGGTCACTTTCCGGTCTGGCTGTTCCTTTTGCATGGGAACCGAAGATGTATATCTTTTTTGGATGAGTCTTTTTTACAATTACTTCAGCGATTTTTTTTATTTTAGTCTCATCAAGTGTCATAATTGTCTCTTTACAGGAATTAATGATGAATATGTGAATCTTCAGTTAAATGATTTGTGTTCATACATTTTGGTACCTGCTGGGGATTTTTTATAGTGATAGTGGGAGTTTCTGTATAACAACCTTTTTTCAAGTAGAGCTCAGCGTAGTCTCATGACAGGCAGGCTCGCATCGTGGTAAAGGCAGAACAAACTATGGCAGGCTTCGCACGCTTGAGAAAGCAGGTGTGCGAACCCATTACACACGATGCTTTCCAAATTTCCTTTCACTTTCGAAATTTGAGAGGTGTAAAAAAATGAATAATGAAAGTGCATCGTTTGGTGCAGGAAGGTAACTATGGATAATGTTGAGTTGAGTACTATTCTTGAGGAAAAGGGAATGGACTGGCTCGTCGCTGCTCTTATTGAGGGTTCGATAGGGTATCATTCGCCAAAGCATGCGAAGATACTAATAGAGCATGCGGTCGCCGGTGAGGTAAAGGATTACTGTGAGCGTTGTGTGGCTTGCTTCAATTGCGACCTCATGAAGATGATCGAGCGTGATGTTGAGATATTTGAGCGTTTAGAAGCGCGAGATCCTCAGAGGTCAGAGCGGATAGTTAGCGTTGCGAAGCAGATTGCCAGCCTCGACGAAGAAGGACAGAGTCTCGTTAGCCTTGCATATCCAACAATGGGGGTTTGAAAAGTCATGCACATATGGAGAGATTTGCAGCCTGAGGAAGTCAGGGAGTTTGTTCAATGGGCACTTGACAACTGGAACCCAGACACACAGATCAATAATGTGTGGCACCCTGTAGTTAGGAGCACCTGGGGAAAGTTGGACGAGGCATTCGCTACAGCAAAGAGACAGATCATGGCTGATTGCAAGGACATGTCGGAGACGGCTGCATGAAGCTAACGAATCTTTTGAGCAATGACTGATTTTTGATATGGAGGTACTATGGCAGAATATTTGGTCGAGTGGAAAATAGACATAGACGCAGAGAATCCACTGGATGCTGCAAAGCAAGCAAGACGCATTCATCTCGATCCTGAGTCAAC
>JBAQLI010000254.1:0-8300 GCA_049301735.1 Candidatus Methanoperedens sp. | reverse complement strand
ACAAAGCATGGTGCAATCTATTCATAAAGGTACAAAACAATGATGGAATGGGAGGGATTAATTAATGGATGGGCTCCTTCAGAAGGCATAAAATCTGATATTGCTAACTCCCCTTTAATCATACATGTTATATATTTATTGAATCTGGTTCTAATAACTTACGTAGCAACGATTTGCTTTAGATGAGCGATAGAATCAAGCAAAGATATATACAACCTTATACAGATTTATATAATTTTAACACTATGAATTACGATAATCATATAGCAACGTTTTCATTTACATGAGCGATTGTTGAAAAAGATGAAGATGGTTTTTATGTGGTAGAATGTCCACTATTAAAAGGCTGTTATACCCAGGGAAAGACTCTTGATGAAGCTCTCAAAAATATACGCGAAGTAATAGAAATGTGTCTTGAAGAAGAGAGTGATGATGAAATTTCTGATATTGCAAATATCCAGGAATTCAGTTTCCATACGGTAGCAGTAGAAGCATGAAATTACCGGTCATATCTGGTAAAGATGCAGTAAAGGTATTTGGAAAATTGGGTTATGTTCGGCCAGGCAAACCGGCAGCCATATTCGAATGAAGCATCAATCAGATAGGTCAAAAAAACCGCTTTCCATACCAAACCATAAAGTAATCGGAAAAGGTTATTTCATACCCAGACTTCATCAAGCTCATCAATATTTTTTAGCTCAAGTATTCTGCCCGCTTCGAGATCTTTTCTTGAGCTTTTTATCCCTTTCATAAGCTTTTCATCATTCAATATTTCAATCGTTTCTATCAAGGCTTCCAGTTCGTCTTTTAATTTCATAATATCGCGTTTTAATTCCACTTATAAAATTCAAAGATGTTCTAATAATTCTTCTATCGAAACTCCCGCTTGATTCAATATACTTTTAAGAGTGGTTTTTTTGACTGGATCATGTAATGGCACAGTAACTGTTGCTTCCCCTTTTTGCAATCTGATAATTTTTTTTCCAGATACAGAAGGAAGTTTAGGCACTTGCAACTTCCACCTTAAAGACTTCAGTATACGACCGTGCTTGCTCCTGTGAGACTTCAAGAACCAGTTGAATTGCTTCTTTAATATTTTCGAGAGCTTCTTCTTTTGTATCTCCTTCACTTATTGCAGCAGGAAGTTCAAGACATTGGACGGTATACCCTCCCTCATCAGCTTCTTCGAGTTTTACTGTGAATTGCATGTTCGATAATTGAATTTGTAGTTATTAAAACTATAGTTGCCCTAAAAGAATATTTCGGAGGATATTTGAAAAAAAATATGTGCAGGATCGGGATTTACCGCGATCCCTGAAAAAAGGATTCCTTTAATCCTTCCTCAACCACGGCATCATGGCGCGAAGCTCTTTTCCGACCTTTTCTACCTGATGTTCGTTCTCCTGTCTCTCAAGAGCATTGAGGACCGGCCTGTTGGCTTTGCTTTCAAGAACGAATTCTTTTGCAAATTCTCCGCTCTGGATCCTGCGAAGCGCCTCTTTCATAGCCTGTTTAGACTGTTCATTGATGATCTTTGGCCCGACGGTCAGGCCGCCATACTCGGCAGTGTTTGACACATAGTACCACATCTTGCTCAATCCGCCTTCATGAATGAGATCAATTATGAGTTTCATTTCATGGAATGTTTCAAAATAAGCGATCTCAGGCTGGTATCCTGCTGCAACAAGTGTCTCGAATGCGGCTTTCATCAGACACGTCACTCCACCGCAAAGATCAACCTGCTCACCGAAAAGATCAGTCTCTGTCTCTTCCTTGAATGTTGTTTCAAGCACTCCTGCTCTTGTTGCCCCAATTCCTTTTGCATAAGCCATGCCTATGTCTTTTGCTTTTCCTGTTGCATCCTGGTATATCGCAATGAGTGCGGGAACACCGTTACCTTCTGTATAGGTCCTGCGCACAAGGAAACCCGGACCTTTTGGTGCGACCATTATTACATCAACGTCCTTTGGCGGAACGATCTGGTTATAATGGATATTAAATCCGTGCGAGAAACATAATGTCTTGCCCTTCTTCATATTCGGGGCGATCTCAGAAGCATAAATTGCACCCTGTATTTCATCGGGTACGAGCATCTGGATGACATCAGCTTTTTTTGCTGCATCAGACATTGTCATGACTATCAGGCCATCGGCTTTTGCCTGGGCCCATGATTCCCCGTCTTGCCTGACACCAACAATTACATTAAGCCCGGAATCATGCAGGTTCTGCGCCTGCCCTGCTCCCTGGCTGCCATAACCAATAACTGCAATTGTCTTTTTTTTCAGTATTTTTAGATCTGCATCCTTGTCATAGTATATTTTAACCATAATAGATACCTTCTTTGGCTTTCATTACATTAATAAGGGATATAAATGTTTCACAATCCCTTTTTTGTTCACAACACAAAATGAACTCGACAAAACTGTAACGAAAAATATATAGATGTTCCAAATAATATAACCAATCAGGTGCCAAAATGAGTATTAAATTAGGATTTGTTGTTTCAGAATTCAACCGTGATCTTACTATCCAGATGGAGACGCTCGGAAAAGAACATGCGGCGTTCCTTGGCGCCACAGTTGAAAAAATATATTATGTGCCCGGAGTTTTTGACATGCCCCTGGCTGTAAAAAAAATGGCGCAGGATAAAACAATAGACGCAGTAGTAACTATTGGCTGCGTTATACAGGGAGCAACAAAACACGATGAAATCGTGATACAGCATGCTTCAAGGAAAATCGCTGATCTTGCGCTTGAATTTTCAAAACCCATAACCCTGGGGATATCCGGTCCTGGAATGAGCAGGCTTGATGCTCATGAACGAGTGGAATATGGCAAAAGGGCGGTTGAAGCTGCTATTAAAATGGTAAAGATGCTACAACAGTAGAGCACAATACATTAAATTTGATAATAGTTCAATTTGAATCATTGGAATTATGATTTATTTATAGTTACCCAGCATAACATATAAACACTCCAAATACATAGTTATACATTAGGGAGGACTGAAAACATGGAAGTTAAAATGCCGGTGAAAGAAATAATGACCAGGAATGTTGTAACCATAGACATTAAAAGTGATGTCCAGCAATTAGCAAAGAAAATGCTTACATACAAGGTTGGAAGCGTCATTGTCACCGACAGGAAACAGCCAGTCGGTATAGTTACAGAGCGGGATATTGTCAAAAAGATCGTTTCAAAGAATTTAAGACCGGATGATATTTCCATTAAAGAATTGATGACCACACCTCTAATTTCCATATCTTCTACAGATGACGTTACAGAAACGATGCATAAGATGGTGAAATTGGAGATACGGCGGTTGCCTGTAGTGGAAAATGGGAAACTGATTGGTATTATTACGGATACTGATCTTCTTGCTGTTTCGGCTGAAATGGGCAGCATATTCTCAGACCTGATCAAGATGCACAGGGAAAAAATATTTTCCATGGAGACAGAAGGACGGGTTTTTAAAGGTATCTGTGAGGATTGCGGATACATTTCAGATAACTTGTTAGAAGTAGAAGGAAAACTTCTCTGTGAAAGCTGCAGGGAAACCTAGGACAGCAATTTGCAAAGGATTTTGAATAATTATTTATTAACATATAACATAATTATACATGATAAAAGGAGTATGTTATGAAAGTTGAAGACGTAATGACCAAAAATCCTGTTTTTATACGGGATACGGATTTTATGACGCACGCGCGCCAGGTGATGCGGGACAGACATTACAGGACCCTGCCAGTGGTCAATGCAAAAAAGAGGGTAATAGGGATACTGACAGAAAAAGAATTGTTGAATATATATTCCACCAAATCAAATGTAACTGTTGAAGGTTTCACATCAGAGTTCCCATACATATATCCGGAGATGGACATGATGGAAGCTGCTAAATTAATGATGGATGCAGGCATGGGACGTGTTCCTGTCCTGAAATCAGGACAGGATATGACACTTGCAGGAATACTAAGTGTTGTTGATATTTTCAGGAACCTTAAGGTTGATAAAATGCCTCACAAAAAGATCCGTGAAATAATGACAACAGATGTAAAAACCAGTTCCAACAAAGACCACATATCCAAAGTCTGGCTGAACATGAAAGAAACAGGCCTGTCAGGATTCCCTGTGTTGAAAAATGGAGAGCTTGTGGGTATGGTAACACGGCGCAATATAATCAATGCCGGGTATGCCAGGATTGAAAGAGAAGACGAACAGGGAACAAGATCCACGATGTCGCCACCTGTTGAGAAGGTAATGAGCACTCCGGCATATACATTATCCCCTGAAGCAACGCTTGCGGAAGCAATACAGGCATTCATGAAACTTGACGTGGGGAGAATCTCAATAACAAATGACGGAAAACTTGTTGGCATAGTTGACAGGAACGATATAATTAAAGCATTCATCTAAAGGTGTTTTATGAATAAATCTGGCAATAATATAAGTATAGCAAAGCAGGGTCGAAAGGGATATATGCGGAATATGGCGCCCATCGATTTCAAATCAAGGATATCAGAAAAAACCGGGGATATAATGAGTATAGCATCAAACGAGGTCATCACTATTCCCCCTACAATGCCTGTGATCGGGGCAGTAAAGACGATGCTGAATCACGGATTCCGGAGAATTCCCGTAGCGGATGCAGGGACAAATCACCTGAAAGGGATCATTACATCACAGGATATAGTGGATTTCCTTGGTGGCGGACAAAGGAATTTGATAGTTAAAAACAAATTCAAAGGCAATCTGCTTGCAGCTATCAATGGCAGTATCAGTGAAATCATGGAAACAAATGTCATCTCCCTTAATGTAAAAGATTCATTGAAAGATGCATTGGATACTATGATAAAAGAGAATATCGGAGGGATCCCTGTAACGGATGGAGATGGCACAGTGAAAGCCATCGTTTCCGAGAGGGATTTTGTTTTCCTATTATCCGGTATCGTTACAGGTAAAACAGTTGAAGGATACATGAGCAAGAAAATAGTCACAGCACCTTCTGATATGTCAGTAGGGGCAGCAGCCAAGTCCATGATAAATAATGGTTTCAGGAGACTGCCGGTTCTTCGGGATGATGTACTTATCGGTATTATTACAGCATCGGATATTATGCGTTTCCTGGGAAGCGGTGATATATTTGACCGGCTTGTTACAGGGAACGCCAGGGAAGTTTTCCAGGTTCCGGTCAGCACTCTTGTAAAAAGGGACATAATCTTTACGAAATCAGATGTTGACCTTGGAGAGGCTGCAAATGTAATGCTTGATAAGAATGTTGGCTCACTACCTGTCCTGGAAGATGGTGAATTGAAAGGAATTATAACCGAACGTGATTTTGTCCGTGCAATGGCTGATTAAGATTAAGAGGTTGTTATGAAAATAAAAGATATAATGAGCGTTCCTGTTTTTGTTGTATCGCCTGATGAAAATGTAGCACGTGCAAGGAACCTGATGCTTCGTCATAAGATCGGAAGACTTGTAATTGTTGAAAATAACAAGCCCATAGGAATGGTGACAAAGAAAGATATCGTAAAGAGGCTCAACCAGGCCGAACCACAGTGGCGCAGGCGCCCGATCGATGATATACCTGTAAGAAAGGTAATGACCGAGAGCCTCATAACGATATTTCCGGATGCGACACCAAGGCAACTGGCCGAACTTATGACTGAGAATAATATCGGCGGGTTACCTGTAGTGAACAATAAAGATGAAGTCATAGGAATAGCCACAAAATGGGATCTGATCAGGTATTTCTCAAAATTGGATCTTGATATGAAAGTCAAGGATCTGCAAATTGATCCAGCATTGACTGTCCACAGGCATCATACGATAAGCCATATAATACATGAACTCCAGGCAAATTCAGCAGACAGGGCAATTGTCCTTGAAGATAACGATATGCCTGTGGGTATAATAACCAATTCAAATCTAACCTTCACGGAAATGAGGGACAAAACCGGCGGCCTCCCGCAGAAAGAAATAAAAATGACACGAAAAGAGAGTGCTGCGGGGCGAAAACAGAACAGGTATATAAGCGAAGTACCCCTGGTCGCAGAAGATATAATGTCAAGCCCGATCATCAATGTGAATTATGAAGACCTTGCGACCTATGCCGCTGGCCTGATGGTTAAAGAAAGGATAAACGGGCTCTCAGTATTGGGAAATGGGGTCAAGGGGATATTGACAGGGGAGAACATAATAAAGACTATATTGACAATGTGAGGTGATACTATGAAAGTAAAAAACATAATGAGTGAACCAATCACTGTGCATAAATCAGATAAGATATCACATGCAATGGACCTGATGGATAAACATGATACACGAAGACTGCTAGTCCTCAATGGAAGTGAGCCGATTGGTGTTATCACGATGAGAAGCATTGCCAGCAAACTCGGGACGTGGAAGACTTCAAATCTGCCGGCATCATCGTTGCATGTTGCAGCTGCGACAACGGATACATTCACCGGGGTACTCCCTGATATGGGTATAGAAGATGCGATCATATTGATGGACAGGAAAAATGGCATCCTGGTCGTTACGGATAATAGTAACATCCTGGGCTGGGTCACTCCTCATGAGATCCTGAAAAACGCAAAGGGTATAAAGGGATATGCTGCTGAGGTCATGAAAGAGCCGATTTCCATAAGTCCGGGCGACAGGGTTTCCCATGCAAGGCGTATTATACTTGATAACGATATTGGGAGACTGCCTATCCTCGAAAACGGTGATATAGTAGGAATTATCACTGAGAGAGATGTCGCAAAAGCGATGATGAATTTCAGGGATCTTGTACCTGACAATCAGCAGGATGTGAGGATCCGGAATATGATCGTGGGTGATATTATGACCCGCAATGTAAAATCAGTCCGGACAAATACTCCTATAACTGAAGTAATATCGACTCTCCTTAATGAAAACATTGGTGGAGTGCCTGTGTTGAACCTGAGGGATGAAATGGTTGGTCTTATCAGCAGGCGAGAGATCATAAAGTATATGGCGGCAAAAGGATGAGACGGGATGTCTCAGAATTAACGAATAAACTTGATATTGAAAAGATATCCAGCCTGCTGAATATTCCCGAACATAGCATTACAGGGGCGCTGAAAAGAAAGACTTTACAGTATGTATATGGGAAACATGAATTGTTCAGGTTCGATAAGCCTGTTTCCTCTGTTGAAGGAGGAACTGCGGTATTTCTTGAACCATTTGAGATCGTGCGGGGTTTTCCTAAGATATCGCGCACCTTGATGCTGTATCCTGCGCTCATTAAGCATTTTTCTTCCTGCGATAAAGTGGCGGTTGAAGAAAAAATGAACGGTTACAACGTCAGGGTAGCGCTAATCGGCGATAAACTTGTAGCTCTTACGCGTGGCGGTTTTATATGTCCTTATACAACTGAAAAGGCAAATGAACTGATCGGGCCGGATTTTTTTCATGAACATCCGGAACTTGTGCTATGCGGTGAAATGGTAGGACCGGACAGCCCTTATGTACCTAAAACATTTTATAACATAGAGTCCCTGGATTTTTTTGTATTTGATGTCACGGAGAAGAATTCCGGAAATCCTATGCCTGTAATGGAAAGGCGAAAACTTATGGATGAATTCAGGATCAAGTCCGTGCATCTTTTCGGTGAATTTGAGGTTGGGAGAGCTCATGATGCAATTACGGATATCATAAAGGGTTTTGGTGATACGTTGCGCGAAGGCGTTGTCATCAAAGATCCCAAAATGATCCTGCCTCCTGTCAAATACACAAGCTCGCTCAGTAATTGCGCCGACCTCAAATATGCTTTTGAATTCTACAATGATTTTGGGCGGGATTTTTTCTTTGGAAGGGTGTGCAGGGAAGCATTCCAGTCAGTAGAATGGGATGAGGATGAGGAAAGTGCGAGGAAAAGATGCCAGGAACTTGGGGAAAGCATACTCGTGCCCATGATCTCCACAATTAAAAAGAAGAAAAATGGGGAACGGATCGCTGAAAATGTGCAACTGAGGGTGAAAAGCCTCAAAACCGTTACGGAATTTGAAGAGTTCCTTAAATTACTGGGAATAGATGCTGTTTTTGAGCAGCCTGAAATAATTGGGAATGAATATCTTGTCAGGATCAAAAAAATTCACCAGAGCACCAACGACAAGACAGAAACGATACTTGGCGGCCAGCTGTGGAGTTAGAGCCTATCCGAAAAGTCCGGATGCTCTGAATGTTATCCATGCACATGCGAGGTGTAATAATGCAAGATAGTTTTCAAGCTTTTTATCCCATCTGATAAGCAGTCTTCTGAAACGATTCAGCCA
>JBAQLI010000253.1:0-1561 GCA_049301735.1 Candidatus Methanoperedens sp. | reverse complement strand
TTATTGCCGAAGTCTATACCTGTTATACTTTCATTGCCTGTGATGGTTACATTATAAGTTCCATTCATTGGGAATGTCTGTATCCAATCCGTCTTAAGAACCTCTGCCACAGTATAATTGCCAGGTGTCAGATCGCTGAAGGTATAGTTACCATCATTGTCCGTAGCAGTAATTTCAGTGCTGCCATTTTGATCTGTTAGAGTGATTGTCCAATTCGCAAGTCCGGGTTCGTTCGCATCCTTCGCTGAATTATTGTTGAGGTCGTTGAACTTCATGCCTGAGATACTATCCCCTACAACAACTACAGGTGGATCGCTTGAATCCCCAGGGAAAGTCAGATTATGGATTTCGTCGATGTTGATAAATCCGTCACCATCTGAATCAAAGGACTCTATCACTGTAAAGTCTATTGCATTGTTTGACAGATCTGTACCGTACGCGTTAAAGGACGGAGGACCTGTATGGCATGTACTGCATGTATCAAGCCTTGATCCCGTTGTGCCATATATTGTGTTGAAATCGTCCTTAATATCGCTATTAGCTAAAGAACTCGGCACGCTTACAAGAGTTACAACTACTAATAGCAATAGCATAAAACTTATTTTTCTTTTCATTTATTTACCCCCATTTCTTTTATATGAGACCTTTAAATTACGTGTTAGTGTTGATTGTATTGAGATATAGAGCGTTATTTAGGAAGCATAACTTCCTTATACCCTATTTCTAATATTACTAACCCGAATTAAATGTCTTCATAATTATGCACAGCTTTATGGACTAATAAGCCTTACGGTCGGTTTATATTTATATGTAGTCTTGAAAAAATTTCGCATTAAATTTTGCCCTGAAATTTCTGTTCAGGACATGAAGTTGAGAAAGAAGAGAATCCACTGGTTAATCAGCCATAAGAAAAAAGGACAATCCAGTGAATCAGTCGTCGGAGGGATATGATACACGGTACATTGCCGAAATCGATGCCGGGATTTCTGATAATGAAGTGCCGGATATGGCAAACCGGGAAGGATTATTGTTTCGAGAATTATTTGCAATTCCAGAGCATTTTTCCTAAAAGGAAAATGTTTCCCATTTACCATTAGTTCTCTGCAATCCAACCTTGTTTTTTGTTTAACTTGCAAAATTTGAATTAAAATTCATTGGAAATACAAAATATCAGTCTTTATCCACTTTTTAGACCGTCCCTAAGGGCTATTCTATTCCTGCGGGTTGGCACACATTCGCTTTTGCGTTCCGTCCCCAAAGTTTCTTTTTCAGCTTAAATGGATTCTTACCGCGTTACTATTAAAATGAATTTACAACGCGGTCATTTTGGGGTTTCTGTATATAACCCCCATACAAAGTTCATATGGCTATTTTACCACTAGCCTGCTTTCAATTTTGTATACTGTATAATTTGAAACAATAAAATAAGAAATCGTGACTATTCAGATCCCCTCCCAAATATCCCATAACATAATCAGTTCATTATAAAAAATTGACTTCATTTTTTATTCTGCTATATTCGGAATAAATGCTTTTCCGCTAAAAACATCCATAATAGCAT
>JBAQLI010000252.1:0-1736 GCA_049301735.1 Candidatus Methanoperedens sp. | reverse complement strand
CTTGACTTTGTCACATTAATACTTTAAGCTATTTGTAAATCCTCTTAAATTCAACACAACCGATAAAAAGTAGAAAAAAATATAATATTTCCCTCCATTTTGAAATCTTATCAGAAATCAAAACCACAAACAATACCTCATATAGATAGTGTCAACTCAGCATAACAACCGATAGGAACAAGTCATATTTTATAGCGTAAATCCATTTCTACGGTGATGTGATTTTCTTGCTGATAACCTTGCTTGATGTTTCTGTTGAATAATTGCCAAGATTTCCTTTTCAGTGATCCTTTTTCGTGGCAATATCACTTCGAGAATTTCTTTGACATCCTGCACCGACATCGATTCTGCTTTCCTTCCCCATTTAACAACCATTTGCAGAATGAACAACATCGCCAGCAAAGTCAATACCATATGGTGATGCCATCCGATCCAGCCACGAACTTGATAATCTGCCAACCCAGCTTCCCCTTTTGCATCCTCGATTGCTCTCTCAATCCAGTATCTGCTGCATGACATTTGACCAAGTCGATTGATACTGGTATTCTCAGGTGCATTTGAAAGCTGGTATTTCGTTTTATTATCACCTTCATCCTTGCGAATGATAAGCCATGTTTCATCACCTGGCAATTTGTCACGCACTGGAAAAACCCGCAAACATGCCAGCATACTCCATAGCTCTTTACGCTCAGTTTCTCTCAGAAAAACTCTGGTATATTGGGATTGATCCAATTGTTCGGCTAAATCTTGCACTTTTATCGGGTTCGGTTCTCCTGATACTAATTTTTTTAATTTAGGAATAGGCCCACGTATTCCTTTTTTCTCTGGTATTTCTATTTTAGGTTTTTCTAGCCATACTTGAGTATCAGTTGGTGCATCAGCAATGTAAGTCATTCCCATGATATCGATTTCATCAAGAAGCCACGGCTGTTCCCCATAAAAGCAATCCATTCCAATCCATCCAAAAGGAACTCCTCGTTTTTGAGCATCAAATATCATTTCCAGACCCAATTGGGCTTTTGATTTGAAAATTATATTCTCAGGAACCCCACATTTTCTACGGCGGATTGGATCGCTCGCCCAATCTTCTGGAAGATATAATCGCTCATCGATTAGTGTCCTTCTGTTTCCGCATACGTAACCCAGAAAAACACCCATCTGGCAGTTATCTATTTTTCCAAGACGACCCAGATATTGTCTTTTTACACCAACAGAATTTTTTCCATCTTTTTTAAAACCAGATTCGTCAATATGAATTGAACCATTGATTTTATCTCCTATCAATTCTGTTACATCTGCCTGGATTTGTTCAATTACAGGATCTTCATCCCAAGGTGATTCTGAAATGAAATGCTGGAATTTCTGACTGTTGCTCCCTTTTACATTCTTGGCATAACTTGTCATGTTACCCCTTCCTTTTTGCAGAAATTTGCCCTGCAAATATTGAAGTGCTTGCTTTTCTAAAGTTCGAGTCTTTGTTTTATATTTTGCGGCATATTTCAGGTGAAATTTGTTTATCTCTTTTGTATTTATATCCTTATCGCATAAGCTCGATGAATCCATGCGAAACCCCTCTCAGAGATATATTATATTATTTAATATAAATATTTATGTAAAATCAAAAAAGATTATTAGGAATAAGAGGCTAATCTGACAAAGTCAAGTTATAGATTCAGGAAGAAGAAACTTGGAACGATCATGGGAGATGATGTTCATACTGGTATTAACAGCATGAT
>JBAQLI010000251.1:0-3837 GCA_049301735.1 Candidatus Methanoperedens sp. | reverse complement strand
GCTCGGCCGTGCCCTGGTCATCATCGGCGCCAGCCAGACCTGGCCCTTCCCCAGCGCAGTTATTCACAACCGTAGGATGGGTTGAGCCTGCGATACCCATCAGCTGGCAGACCGGCTACGCACAGGGGTTAGGCGAAAGGCGACTTGCCGTTTAGCCGCCGAGTGCTTAAGGTCGAGCTACCTTTGCTGGCCCGGTGCCAGCCTCCGCGTCTGCCGTTGCCAAAAGGATATTTGGTATGCGTTGCCCATCACCCGAATCGCCCAGGCTTGTCAGAGCAGCGCCCCGGCATGCCGTCCCGCTTCGTCGTCGCGCAGTGCGCTCGACACATGCCAGCGGGAAGCTGACCAGGCAGCACTTATCCACGCTGTATCGGTCGCGGGAAAACCCGCGACCACGCGATTACGCGCGCTTCACCGCCTTTGCAGGTAATACCTTGATCAGTCAGGTTTTTATGATAAACGTCGTGGGTGTGCGTGCGGACTTATCTGGAACTCTGCATTATTCAATAACGCAGAATTCCGTCTAATCACTGTTATGGCAAAGCAAGGACGTAGCATGAATGAAATCTCGCTAAGTGAATTTATAAGCAATACTTTGGTTGAAATTGCCAAAGGGATAAAGTCCGCAAATGAAGCCCTGACAGATCCTGATAAAGATGTATTTCAAGTGTATGAACTTCGCCGCACAGCTGGAGACAATACGAAGACACTTGGCATTAAATTTGATGTTGCTTTATCCGCCTCTCACGGGCAAAAAGATAAAGCAGGCTTCGTTGTTGCGCTTGCAAGCCTCGGCGGGGGCGCAAATACAGAGAAGCAAAAAGGCAATGAGCAGCAGCATCGAATTCAGTTTGAGGTTGGCGTGAAGCAAGAGTACAACTGACTGTACTTATAGCGTTGAGCAGCCATAACAATTGGTTCAAATCGCTCGCTCCGCTCGCTGGGACGGGCTAAAGCCCGCCCCTTAACCAAACGTTACGTGAATGGGAACAATCATGAATCGATATCTTAATTTTTTATCTATAAAGCATGATGGAAAAGGAATACCTTATGGAGGAACCAGAGGGAAGAGAGAGGATGGGAGTGAGAACTACGGGTATCAGAATCTTAAAAAGTCACCAGAACTTATCGATTCGATACCTGAACTTCAAGAAGATCCAGAACTTAAAAAATTGATCAAATCTATAAACTCTCCGAACGGTTCTATCTTTAGTGTCGGGTGTTCTAGTGGTCCAGTATCTGACGAGCACGGCTATCGATACAGTGGATATGTGGAGTTCGCAATAAATTCGAAGCCCTTAGTAGCTGATGCTTCTAATTATTTTCCTATCTTCTTTCATTTTGACCACCACCTTCATTCTTCAAAATTCTCAGGGAAAATAAAGTTCGACTGGGAGCTAATGAGTGCACATTTTGTAGATATTGGTGTAGGCGGATTTACCTGCACAGTCTTTATAAATACCAGCTACCTTCAATCAAGTCTAGAAGCCTCCCAGACTTGGGCAAATGCTTTGGAAACTCTTGGGATATTCCTCTCTTCAGTCACAGGATTTACAGGTGAAAAGCTTTACTAACTTGCAGGAATTACGTAACAGGGAGTAATCGGGAACAGACCACGGTTTTTCGCTTCTGCTTGATCATTCAAGCGAAACCGTGGTCTATCTCCTATTGTCCCCAGCACAGATAAAACATCAAGAAATACTCGCCGAATATTTATCAATATTACTAATTGCTTTAGTTACTACATCAGCACCAATCGAACATTGTACCTTCTTAAAACTAAATCCAGAATAATTATTATAGTATTCTAGTATATTTTGGAGAACAGCGCGCTCTTGTACGATCACAGCAACGTCACCTGTAATTTTAAATCGTTTGTCGATTATCCTATTAAACCTCAACAGCTGTTTACCATTGCTGGCATTCAGAAACAAGCTAAGCGCTTCCCACCCCAGGACGTCAAACAGCGGGTAAGAGTATTCATCCTTCTCATTGAGAAGTTTCGATAAATCTGACTCAAGTTCCCAGCCATCCAAACGTGCAAGCACTTTTTCTCGTTCATGTATTTTTCTCGCGAGCTCCCCCAATCGCCTATAAGCAGCCACGATAGAATCAGGAAGTGCTTCTTCGGTGCGCCCAAGGTGCATATCATCCTCTACTATTATCTTATGTGTCCCAGCCGTAACACCCTTGATCATATGATTTATACCATTCTCCACGAGAAGAACTAATTGTTCCATCGAAACATTGCCTGCTCCATGATTGGCGTCAAAGAGGAGTTCCGCAATGATTTGATAGTAAGGACTTAGTTCATAGTAACCCGCTACAGGCTCCTTAACAGCCTCAACACAGTCCGAAAAATACTGCATGTACGCAGCATCATCCATTGAGAGACGCTCAGTTAACTTATGAAAAATCTCCCAATGAGGGTACTTTGAATAATCTGTTTCTTCAGACGCAACAGCCTGACTTAAAGAATTAACATCTATTAATCCAGAATAAATATAAGGAACAACAAAGGGAAACTGATACAAATCACAACGAAAACCAGGGAGCGAGGCGATAAACACTTCATTCTCTGAGCGCTTTTCTGATTCATTATCTAAACTATCAACGCTATAGAGATTTCTTACTTTAGTAAAATGTGCCCCACCACAAACAATTTCAATAAGTTTTCGTTGATCCTTACCCTTCACCACCATTAAAATACTTACCAGGAATATCATTTGAAACAATGCACACTTAGAGCTATTGACGATAAAAGACCCTGCACTTATTAACGTAACTTCATCGTTCATCCTGCGAACAGATTCCAGCGCAGTAAAAATAGTCCTGATATTACTCACATTTAACCCAGTCACTACAGACTCAAAGTCCGGCACGACATCTCGAAGACTTTCAGCAAAATCCCGATCAAGCAACCCTATCGCATGACCTAAAGCCTGGGGTGGCGGAACATGCAGATGAATACTTCGCCAAACATTTTTTTCAAAATTTGGATGATGAATAGTTTCACCGGGCAACTGTTTCTCATCAAGAAGAATTATTACTTTCCGTGATTTAAATTCTGTCAGGTAATTAATTTCGGACCATGCGGCATCAAGCTTTTCGCCTAAGCGATCTATATCATCAAAACAAAATACATGATCGGAGAGTTCATTAATAAATCGTTTTTTTAGGGCTCCACCTACCGTCATGATGGCAGCTGCTGCGATACCGCCGCCCTCTACCTCACCGGTGAATGCCGCAAACGCTCCAGCCAACAAGTCTTTGACACCTTTTTTACTATCTGCATCAATACCCTGAACACCAATATACTGCTCGATAATTAAATCATCTATACATTTACCACCAACACCATATGCATAAAGCGAAATATAGACGAATTTATAACTATGCGCATGCAGCGCAGGCGATATCTCATGCTTAAATATATGAGTTTTGCCACTCCCCCACGGACCGATTATTACAAGAGCGCCACTACGCCCTGACCCCATGTATTCATCAATAAGCTCAGACCAAAACCCTGCGGTATACATATTTATCACCCCAAAAATTAATCTCTACAATATCGGAGAATAATAGGAATAATAGGGGGCCGACCACAATTAATTCTTAAACCTGCATAGTTGATAGCGGCCCGTCTCCTATTGTCCGTTCTCTTGTCCGCAGCCGGCTACTTGAGGTTGGTTTTCAGCGCCTCTGTGGCCTGCAGCATGGTGCGGTGGGCTAGCAAGGAGCAGCACAAGCACTATGCAGAGTTTCTAAAGCGGGCCAGATCGCGCAGTGGCGGCGCACCGAACAGGCGGCTGTATTCGCGGCTGAACTGCGACGGGC
>JBAQLI010000250.1:0-8748 GCA_049301735.1 Candidatus Methanoperedens sp. | reverse complement strand
TCGTAATGAAATTCGGGATAATTATAGAGAATTAGAACTAAATTTACTGAAAGATCACATTTTTTCAAAAATGGTTTCCGATTTTAGCTCGGAAGTGGAAAAATTAATGGGTTAATCCGACAATCTCATTATATAAGGGATTAGAATTGCCAGTAAACGCTTCATTATAAATTCTTTATAATTCATCTTTATATCCCCATAATTATATGTCAAAACCAGGCCTGAAATAAATATGAAAAAAGGAACAGAAAATGCCGACAAATTGATCGTATTTATATACATAGTATATAGAAAATCATTGTTTAAAGGATATTCTGTGCCCAACGTATGTATGGCAATGATTGCAAGGCCCTTCAAATAATCAAGATTATTAAGATATCTTTTTCTCATCAGTTCTCATAATTTTCGATTCTATTTCCAAACTATATATGATTCTATGAACAAGGTATTTAAGCCTGATTTGGTCATTAAAGGAAAGTCAATTATGTCATTAACAGAAAAAACCATAAAAAATCTGGGAACCGTTGGTTTATTGGAAATACTTGGTAAATTAATCAACTCAGTCACTCTACTAATTTTAGCACGGTTACTCCTGCCCTCTGATTTTGGCATTGTTGCTGTATCAGGAATTTTGATCGCTATAGTGGATCGATTCAAAGATTTTGGCCTCTCTAATGCAGTTATACAAACACAGGAAAAATTTGAAGAATCATTACAGACCGGTTTTATATTAAGATCAGCTGCAGGTATTTTTCTTTTTTGCATAATATTTATAATCGCTCCATTTTGGGCAAATTTTTTCAACGATCAGGCAATCACCCCTGTTTTGAGAATTCTTGCGATAGTTCTTATCCTTGAAAATTTCCGGTTTTTTCCGGAAACAAAATTATCAAAAACACTCAAATTCAGAACGATAAGAACCTCCACTATAATAGGTAATATTTCATATTCATTGGTATCAATTGCCCTGGCATATTCTGGCTATTCTTTTTGGAGTATCGTTTATGGCAGGATCACACAGAGCTTAACATCTATTATCTATTATCAGATAAAAAGTCCATGGAAACCTCAATTACAATATGATACAAAAATTGCAAAACATCTCCTTAGCTATGGGAAATTTGTATTTGGAACAGCATTAATGTATTTATTAGCTGATAATCTGAATAGTGTAGTCCTGGGAAAGGTACTTGGACCGACCGTTTTGGGATATTATTTTATCGCTTATAGCTGGGCAACTCTTTCAGCAAGAGAAGTTGTGGTGATAGTTGATAGGGTTTTATTCCCAACATATTCGACTATCAAATCTGATATAACAAGGGTTGGAAATGCGTATCTAAAGACATTAAAATTCTCTTCGATATTATCAATACCGATCAATTTTGGAGTTTTTGCGCTTGCCCCGGAATTTGTTTATCTGTTTATTGGGGAAAAATGGGCTCCTTCCATTCTGCCCTTACAGATATTATGTATTTTAGGATTATTTTATTCGATTAATTCATCGACACTTGCTATATATTATTCCATGGGAGTACCTAAAATCGCAACCACATTGACCGCACTGCAATTGGTTTTTATGATTATTTTTGTTCTCCCGGCTGCAAAGCTTTTTGGATTGATCGGAGCTGCATCTCTTGCTTCATTATCAATGGTCATAATTACACCCCTTAATTTTACTTTTGCAGGAAGACTCCTGAAAATTGGAGGAACAAGGTTTATTAGAGTTTTGATCCCTCCAACATTATCGGCAACTTTAATGACAATATCTATCTTTGCGATCAAAGAATACACAAACAGGTTTAACTTATTTTCAGGCAATCGCCTGATAGTTCTACTGTTCCTGGTGACTTCGGGAGTTGCCATATATACATTCTGTCTCTTCATTTTTACGAAAGGAAAAATAATAGATGACATTCGAATGTTATCTTCAAAACTGATCTCATGATGATATAAACTCGGACAACCTTAAATATGGCTTAAACTTATTGGTATCATTCTTAAGAAAAAGGAAGTGAGAATATTGGAAAAAAGCACTTGCCCAAGTTGTGGTTGCGCGGAAATTTCATCTATTTATGAAATAGATAACATACCCATTCATAGTGTCTTATTATTTCAGACAAAAGAGAAAGCTCTAACATACCCAAAAGGAGATATAAAATTGGGATTTTGTGAAAATTGTGGTTTTATCTCAAACATTTCATTTGACCCGGGTTTACAAGAATATTCGGATGGATATGAATCAACGCAAATTTATTCAACAACCTTTAATGTATTTGCCAGGAAATTAGCCCAAAGTTTGATTGACCGTTATGATCTACAGAGTAAGGACATAATTGAAATAGGGTGTGGACAGGGTGAATTTCTGGAAATGCTCTGTGAACATGGGAAGAATCGCGGCATGGGTTTTGATCCGGCTTATACCCCCGGACGGAATGAGAACCTGGAAAAGAATCAAGTGTCCATCATAAAAGACTTTTATTCAGAAAAATACTCCAATATCCAATGCGATTTCCTTTGCTGCCGGATGACACTTGAACATATATACGAAACAGGAAATTTTATTGGAACTGTGAAGAAATCCATTCAGGACAAACCTGATACCATCGTATTTTTCCAGGTTCCCGATGTCAGACGAATCCTGAAAGACCAGGCATTTTGGGATATATATTATGAACACTGTTCGTATTTCAGTCCGGGATCTCTGGCTAAATTATTTAGAAATAACGGCTTTGAAATTATTGATATGTGGATAGATTATGACGATCAGTATATAATGTTAGGAGCACGATTGGGACATAGAGGGAAAATCAAATCATTACCAGCAGAAGAGGATATTATGCAGCTAAAAAGCCAGGTTGATTTATTCTCCAAAAACCATAAAAACCTTTTGAATACCTGGAAAAGCTATCTGGAAAAAGCAAAGAAAGACGGCCGCAGAATAGTTATCTGGGGAGGAGGTTCCAAAGGCGTAGCGTTTCTCACAACTCTCCACATTATTAAGGAGATAGAATATGTAGTTGATATCAATCCAAATAAACATGGAACATATATGGCCGGCACAGGGCAGAAGATCGTTTCTCCTGAATTTTTAGTGCAGTACAATCCTGATATAGTCATAGTTATGAATCCAATTTATTGTAATGAAATAAAGGAGTCCCTTGATAAAATGGGCATTAAAGCAAAGCTCGAATCGGTTCAAATGTTTGGA
The DNA here is from genome assembly GCA_049301735.1 of Candidatus Methanoperedens sp. GTDB lineage: Archaea > Halobacteriota > Methanosarcinia > Methanosarcinales > Methanoperedenaceae > Methanoperedens. Next base: position 5,540 of record JBAQLI010000250.1, on the reverse strand, counting down.
AGATAGAGTAAACAGGAGGAAATTTTGGGAAAAAAAAATATCGAAAGTATATGTCCTTCATGCAAATCATCAAATACAAATATCTTTCTTAATATTCCAAAAGTTCCTGTTCATTGCAACCTTCTCTGGGAAACAAGTGACGACGCCTTGAGAGCCCCAATGTCTGAGATTATCCTGGGGTTTTGTGAAGACTGTGAACATATTTTCAATTGTGCTTTTGATCCGGCCCTAATGGAATATACACAACAATATGAAAATTCATTACATTTTTCCCCGTATTTCCAGGATTATGCCATGGAATTAGCGGATAGACTGATCGAAACTTATGATTTACATGGAAAAAGTATCATAGAAATCGGATGTGGAAAAGGAGAGTTCTTGAAGTTGCTGTGTGAAAGGGGTGGAAATCGGGGAGTTGGATTTGATTCAAGTTATGAAAACGTTGGGGAGACAGATAGTGATCTGGAAATTACTTTCATTAAAGATTTTTATTCAGATCGCTATTTAAATTACAGTCCTGATTTCATATGTTGCCGACAGGTCCTGGAGCATATCCAGTACCCTTATGACTTTATGACCGATCTTAGAAGAATGATAGGGAACAAGGATACTATTGTTTTTTTTGAAGTGCCGAATGTTGATTATACTTTGAAGGATCTTGGAATATGGGATTTGATTTATGAACATAGATCGTTTTTCAGCAAGAGTTCACTCATGTATTTGTTCAAAGCATGTGGATTCTCAGTTCGCAATGTGGCGCAAAGTTATGAAGGCCAGTTCCTGTGCATAGAAGCAGTGCCAGAGAAGCTGCATACCGATACAAAAGGCGAACGCATATGCGATATGAAAATGAGACACAATGTTGAGAAGTTTACTGAAACATTCTGGGCCAGGATTGAAACATGGAAGGAGAAAGTCAGGATGATGGAACGATCGGGTCAGAAAGCAGTATTATGGGGCGCAGGCTCAAAGGGTGTCACATTCTTAAATATGATCGGGGGCAAAGATAAAATAAAATATGTTATCGATATCAATCCACGCAAACAGGGAAAACATATTCCGGGAACCGGACATAAAATCCTGCCGCCAGAGTTCCTGCGAGAATTCAGGCCGGATATTGTGATAATAATGAATCCGGTATATATTAATGAAATTCAACAAATACTGGATAGTTATGGATTATCAGCTCAATTGATGCCCGTTTTATGAATAGAATAGATGTAAGTATAGTAATTCCAACTTTCAATAGGCAGGAGTCATTAGTAAGGACTCTTGATTCATTTTTCCATCAAACATATCCCCAGGAAAATTTTGAAATAATTGTTGTGGATGGCGGAAATGACGATACGGAAAAAATAATAAGAGATATTGAAAAAAGTCATCCGAATCTTCAATACATCAAACAGTATGATCGGGGTGCTTCGTCAGCAAGAAATCTTGGAATTAATAATTCCAGGGGGAAAATAGTGGGTTTCACAGATGATGACTGCGTTGTAGATCCGGGTTGGATCGAACACGCAGTAAGATCGCTGCAAAACCTGGAATTTTGTGGAGTACAAGGGATAATCCTTCCTGAAAAAAAGATTCAAGTGAAGAATAAAATATTCGGTTATGCGGATGTACCGACATGCACAGGGAAAGAAAATTATTTTTCATTTCCCACATGTAATATTTTTTACAGGAAGAAATATCTTATTGAGATTTCAGGTTTTGACAAAGAACTGACATATTCTGAGGACGATGATTTAGCAATCCGCCTGATCAAAAAAGGATATAAAATTCATTTTAATAAAAATATGATAGTTTATCATGAAGTAAGATACTTAAACATAATTAAATATGTTTTTAAAAGATTAAAAAGAAAAGAAACAGTTCCACTGTTTTTCAAAAAACATCCGGAATTTAGAGATAGGTTTTTTCTTAAAACATTTGTACCATCCCATGTATATATTATTTTTGCGATTGGAGCATTAATAATTTATTTGTTGAATCTGGATATTACCATTCCATTACTGTTTACCGTATTCGCTTTTTTGGCCACAAGAGTTTTTATTGATCAAAAGTATAAAATGATACCGGTTAGACTAATTTTTTTTTGGAGATATTTCATTATAGACTTTGCAAGTGTATATTATCATGTGAAAGGCAGTATAAAATATAAGAGCCTATTGATTTAATCCGTAACTTGTCCATTTTAAAAAACATATGTTTCAAGTTGCATCCGAATATACCACAAGTCCATGATGAGATAATTGATATTCATATTTAAATACTAGCTTAACCATAACCTAAATCGATAGTGTATCGAACAAGATATATTAAATAATAATTCAAAGGTGTGATTTTAATGAAAGTTGCAATTCTTGCCGGCGGATACGGCACACGCTTAGCAGAAGAGACCGAAATACGACCAAAGCCACTGGTAGAGATCGGAGGAAAGCCGATTCTGTGGCATATCATGATGCACTATGCCCACTATGGCTTCAAAGATTTTGTTATCGCCCTGGGATATAAAGGTGAAGCAATAAAAAAGTACATGGTTGACTATTGTTCATTGAATAGTGATCTGACCATCGATCTTAAGTCAGGCAAAATAGAGGTCGATGATGGCTATAAACCCGACTGGAAGGTCAAACTTGTTGATACGGGGACAAATACCCAGACCGGGGGCAGGATCAAAAGACTGGCGCAGCACCTTGGCAATGAGACATTTATGTTAACCTGGGGGGATGGAGTATCTGATGTTAATCTTAAAGACCTTCTGGCATTTCATCGCTCACATGGGAAATTAGCTACCCTGACAGCTGTAAGACCTCCTGCGCGTTACGGTCACCTGAAATTTGATAATAACAGGATAACGGAATTCACTGAAAAACCCCAGACAGGTGAAGGCTGGATAAATGGGGCTTTTTTTGTACTTGAGCCAGGTGTTTTTGATTATATCACAGGAGATGAAATAGTCTGGGAGAAAGAACCGCTGGAAGGACTTGCCAGGGACGGGCAATTGATGGCCTATCAGCACACATCTTTCTGGCAATGTATGGATACATTGCGTGAGAAATATATACTGGAGAAACTATGGCAAAGCGGAAAAGCCCCCTGGAAAATATGGGAGTGATAAAATGAAAGTATTAGTGACAGGACATAACGGTTATGTAGGTACGGTCATGATGCCCATGCTAATTAAAGCAGGGTATGATGTTACAGGACTTGATTCAAACCTGTATAAAGGATCAACATTTGGAGAAATGATTAAAACGCAAGATTATCCTGAAATAGAAAAAGATATCCGGGATATCCAGTCTTCTGACCTGAAGGGATTTGAGGCCATAATTCACTTAGCCGGCCTTTCAAATGACCCTCTGGGGGATCTAAATCCGGATTTGACGTTTGAAATCAACCACAAGGCATCAGTGCGATTGGCAAAACTTGGTAAAAACGTTGGCGTGAAACGTTTCATTTTTTCATCGTCGTGCAGTAATTATGGGGCAGGCGGCCAGGATTGGCTGGATGAAAAATCGCCTTTCAATCCTGTTACACCATATGGCACATCCAAGGTTCGTGTTGAACAGGAGGTAGCCAAACTTGCAGATGATGATTTCAGCCCGACTTTCTTGCGAAGCGGTACTGCATATGGCGTCTCACCGCGCCTGCGTTTTGACCTGGTATTGAATAATCTGCTGGCCTGGGCATTTACCACGGGAAAGGTCTTTCTAAAAAGCGATGGCCTGGCCTGGCGTCCGATCGTGCATATTCGGGATATGTCGCTTGCTTTCTTATCTGCACTGGATGCCCCTATCGACATTGTCCATAATGAGGCGTTCAATGTGGGCCGCACAGAGGAAAATTATCGCGTACGAGATCTGGCTGATATTGTTGCAGAAACAGTACCTGGCAGTAAAATAGAATACTCCTCAGGTGCAGAACCTGATAAACGTAATTATCGTGTGTTATGTAATAAAATATCAGAAACGCTTCCAGGGTATAAACCGTGCTGGACTGCCAGGCAGGGTGCAAAAGAATTGTATGAAGCATATAAGAAAATCGGACTTCGCCAGGAAGAATTTGAAGGATCTCGATACCGGCGTGTAGACCATATTAAGCAATTGTTAAGTAGTGGCCGTTTAGATGATACCCTTCGCTGGACAAAAAATGCTAAAAATCAGGAGAATTAAATAATGCATCGCTCAAAACCCGCATGTTTTTCCTGCGGAAATAGCAAATTAAGGTCGATATTAAATTATGGCCAGACACCTATTGCTGATCGTCTGCTCACTAAAGAAAAATTAGGGGAACCGGAAATAACGGCTCCTCTGGAACTTGTTTTTTGTCCTGAATGCAGATTAGTGCAAATAACTGAATCCGTATCTCCGGAAATCCTGTTTGTTAAAGATTACCCGTATTTCTCTTCAGTATCACCTGCACTACTTGAGCATTTTAGAAAGAGTGCCGAGGCAATAATCGGATCAAGAAAACTAAACTCTAAAAGCCTGGTAATTGAAGCTGCAAGTAATGATGGCTATATGCTCAAAAATTTCGTCAAAATGGGTATTCCTGTGCTGGGCATTGATCCTGCCCAGGATCCGGCAGAAGCTGCCACGAAGGCGGGAATTCCGACTCTGTGCACTTTTTTTGACAGGGATTTAGCAGGCAAACTTAAGAACGAAGGCCGCATGGCAGACGTTTTCCTGGCCAACAATGTTCTCGCTCATGTTCCTGATCTCAATGGTTTTGTTGAAGGGTTAAAAATGCTATTAAAGGATACTGGCGTTGCGGTAATGGAGGTTCATTATGTGGCTGACCTTGTTGACCACCATGAATTCGACACTGTGTATCACCAGCATCTATGCTATTTTTCAGTTACTGCATTAGATAATCTGTTCAGGAAGCATGATCTTTTCCTGAATGAAGTTGAACGTATTTCTACCTACGGCGGATCATTGCGTTTGTTTGTAGAACACCATGAAAATGTGGGTGAATCCGTAAGTTCGCTCCTTGAAGAAGAGTCAAATAAAGGGGTCGACCAGATCGATTATTTCCTGGATTTTGCAGATCAGGCACATGAAATGAAGGATTCCCTTGTAAAGCTTTTACATGACCTGAAGCAGAAAGGAAATAGAATAGTAGCTTATGGAGCAGCCGCAAAAGCTACAACATTTCTCAGTTATTGTGGATTGGGGAAGGATCAATTGGATTATATAGTTGACTTGAACCAATTCAAACAGGGCCGATATATGGGAGGAAACCATCTCCAGATTGTACCACCAACAAAGCTTGCACAGGACATGCCGGATTATGTCCTGCTGCTTGCATGGAATTTTGCAGATGAGATATTAAAGCAGCAGGCAGCTTATAGGGAAAAGGGTGGGAAATTTATCATTCCGATCCCTAATCCAAAAATCGTATAATTTATTCGCTCATCTAAAGCAAATCGTTGCTACGTAAGTTATTAGAACCAGATTCAATAAATATATAACATGTATGATTAAAGGGGAGTTAGCAATATCAGATTTTATGCCTTCTGAAGAGAAATGTTTTGA
>JBAQLI010000249.1:0-7423 GCA_049301735.1 Candidatus Methanoperedens sp. | reverse complement strand
TTCTCTATTTGGCTCTTTCTTTCTAATTCTTTAGCGCTCATTGTGATGGTCCATTTCATAATCCCTAATATTAATTTAGGACATTTCTATTTTGCTCATTTAGGACATTATCACTTTGCTCTGACACAATATGTCGACACCTTCATAGATTTGTTATAATATGCTATACTATGTAAGTGGGTTTATTTTGAGTGTTAGTCAAGTAGATCCACTATTGATAAAGAGGTGAAATCCGACTTATTCTAACCGAGACAAGGAGTGAAAAATGGCTAAGCCCCAAAAGCGAGTAGTAACAATACTGGCGATATTCCTCTGTATGTTTATGGTAGTTGGCACCGTCTCTGCAGATGGATATATACATCCAGATTTTGATGTTTCCTCCTACATTTCAGGAGGAAAAGGATATGCTTCTACGTGGGTAATCAATGGTCCTCTACCAGATCATCGCCCCCAGGTAAAGTGCGAACTCCAAAACAGTATTACTGGAGCTACGATAAGCACAAATGCAAACTATGGTGGATACAACGTAAGAACTGCTTCCACATCTTGTCAGAATCCGACAGGAATAACCACTTTAAGATTATGGACGACACATATGCAATGGATCAATGCCACTGAGTATGTTTTCTACGACACTCGCCCGTAACACGTCAACTAATTCATAAACCGTAAACAAGAATAAATGACCCTCAAAGGTTTCACCTCTTTTGAATACGATTTTCAGGAGTGCTGATGCGAATACGGCGTTATTTCAATTGGGTAAGCTTGTTTCTCATAATACTGACTTTACCTGCCTGTTCAAGCAAGGCTGCGACGGCGATTCCAACACCCACCTTGCTGCCGCCTAATCCATTCGATCAAAGTAATCCTTCCTCCGGAGGGGTGGGGGCTTATTCAGTCAAACCCATCGATTTCAATCCAATGACAGATACTTTCACCTATGATGGAAAGCCCATTGAGTTTACTTTTGAAATTGTCGGGTTAGGTACCGAGACTGAATTGGGGTTTATGTTTTTTTTGGATGGCGTCCTACAGCCTTACCAAATCGTTAAGACCACTCAGACAGAAAACGATCCACCTGCCATCGGGCAGGAGATGACCATCAGCACGCACCGAATGAGAGCAAATGAAGCCATTAAGTTTACAGTTTCCTTCATCCCGGTTACGGGAAAAGTAGGTGAAACCTTAGGACTGGAAAGGATTTTTCTTTTCAAACCATCTTTTATGCCGGAGAATGAAACCCAATCATTTGGAATATACCAGGATGGGGATCTCCAGGAAATGCCCTCCGTAGTCATGAAGCTTGATGCTCCTCAGGCAAGCAACAGTACATTCGTCGAAGTCATGACGAAACCCATTCCTGAATCTGAAAAGCAGCCGACCGAAAATAACCCCGCAGGGAGAGTCGAACATCCCAACTTTCGATTGACTGACGGGAGAACTTCCTATCCGGTCGTTCTCCACTCAAGCAATGATCAGATTGAGCTTACAGCCAGCATCTGGGGCGGAGTAGAAGCGGATTACCGGGTGACGCTCTTTGTTAACCATCAACCAGTCAAGATAAATGGCCAGCCTGATTTTGTGATGAAAGTCCCATACGATAAGGTCGCCAGTCATACCTTTTCCATAGATACCCGTGGATTTGCACATTACAACTCGCTCTATGCGGTGATCCTGCCAATCGGAGAAAGTTTTCAAAATGCTGAATTATGGGGTACAAAAACGAAATCCATCCTGCTGATCCACGATTCGGAGCAAGGTGATAACGCAACATCAGATCCGATAGCCGGGGTTTCACCTGAAGTTGAAAAGACACCAACTCAGGCGGGGGATGCGTCAGGATTGCTGCCGGAGGGGGATCTTGATCTGAGCTCGTGGCTGATTGAAAATAATGTAAGCGGAGAGATAGACCAATATAACTCTGGCAACTACTTTCATCTGGTTGATGATAGCAAATTACTCCTAGCTACCGAGGCGTCAGCAGCTTATCTGTTTGACACCCAGAGTGGTCAGCTTTTATCGGTGGAGAATCTGATTTCCGGAGAGATAGATCCCACTTGGTTTAATATTTATTATTCAAAGGATGTTGTCGGAGTTTTTTCTGAAGGTCTCCAGAATAACACTACCTTCTTTAGCCGATATAACAATCTCTTGGAAAAAGTTGATTCACCCATATTAGCCGAATTGTTTGGTCTCTCGGAAGACCACATCTTACATTGCGCACTTTCCCAAAACGGGGATAAAATAGCCTGCAATGTCTATACGAATGATGGAAACAATCAGATACTGATCGGCGACCTACGGACGAAAGAAAAGAAAATCGCCTTTGACTTCAATCGGAGTGAAATAGGTAAAGATTACCCATCCGTCACATCGTTAGCCTTTGCAGGGAATGATAGCTACTTAGCTTTTAGTGCTCGCTTAAGCTTTGCGGGTCTCTTAAGTTCAAGTACGGGTTTCGGGGTTATAGATTTGGACCAAGGGGAATTGTTGAATTTTACACAATGGGCTGCTTTAAATGAAGAATTAATTCAGGTAACTGATGAAGGGATTTACTTTAGCGAAAAGCATGGTGTAACGGATCAGTCAGAGGGAAAAATCATTCGGGTTGACCTGGAAACAATGCAAAATCAGGACATTCCTTTTACAAACGGCACATCATGGGGGCGGGAAAGTTTTAATATCAACGTTTCTCCTCATGGTCAATACTTTGTCGGAATAGAGGATAAAACTCTCCCCGGTACGGATGCCATCGCATTCACCTTGAGGGTTTATGATGCGAAGACAATGCAAGCACTCCGAGAAATAAACATTGAAAAGGGTTATCCATTTGTTGCTGTTGATGAGGAAAACCGCTGCGTGTATGTGTGTTATTCTGTTGATGGAAAACTGAAACTTGGACGATATACATTTTAAACAAACTTTCGTGAAAAGATTGTAATAATCTTTCTGGAAGGATGATGATAGAAAATCATGCTTGAACTCAAAGATTTACAAAAGAAATTTGGCAAACAGTTTGCTGTCAATTACCTCACTTTTACTTTTTCAAAAGGAATTTATGGCATACTCGGCCCGAACGGTGCCGGAAAGACCACACTCCTTGGCATGATTATGGGAACACTTCGCCCGGATGGAGGAGAAATTATTTTCGAGAATGTTCCGCTTGAAAAGAACCGTGATAATTTTGCATCTAAAGTCGGATATTTACCGCAAAGCCCCATCTTTTATAAAGATTTTCGGGCAGAAGAATTCCTGGATTACATTTGTGAGTTAAAAGGCATTCCGAAATCAATGCGTCAGTACGAAATCCATCACGCATTGGAAGAAGTAAATCTGACAGACTCAGCCAAAAAAAGAATAGGGGCATATTCCGGTGGTATGCGGCAACGCTTAGGCATCGCGCAGGCATTGTTGGGGGAGCCGGAAATTCTGATCTTTGATGAACCCACAGCCGGACTTGACCCCATTGAACGTATTCGCTTCCGGAATACGATATCGCGGCTTTCTGGTGAGCGAACCATTATCATTGCCACCCATATTGTGCCGGATGTTGAATCTATTGCCCAATCCATTGTTTTGATGGATCGCGGCAAGATTGTTCTCTTTGGGAGCCCGGAAGAATTGATCAGAAAGATTCAAGGGCATGTTTGGACCCTGGAAGTTTCACCTAAGGATATAGACCGTTTTATCGGAAATTATAAGATCAGCAATATACAACTGACGGATGATGTATATTCATTGCGAATAGTGAGCGATTCTTCCCCGGATGAACATTCCGAACCCACAAAACCTAAATTGGAAGAGGCTTATATTTATTATACGGATGGCGCTGCTAATGGGCCTGCTTAAATTTGAATTCAGGAAATTTGTAATTAAGCCATATGTTTTAATCCTGATCATCGCATGTACAGCCGCAGATCTGGTTGGGGTTTTTTTCAGCTGCGACGAATACAAGAATTGGTACAACCAGGATGGTTTCCAGAAAGTATACAACAGCAAATTAGCAGGAGAATTGTCTGAAGATAAGATCGATTATGTCATAGCAGAAGACGAGAGACTGACCAATTTGGTACAGGATGGAACCTTCAGCCAAGAGCACGATTCAGCTACAATTACCGGATACATCTTCGGTGATTGGGTGTTGTTTCATGACAATATAAAGCCGCAAATGGAGTACGCAGTTGGATATGCTTATGATATTAATCGAATTGTCGGAAACGCAAAAGAGAATCTTGCTTTCTTTGAAGAACAGCAAGCCCCATATGAACTGAAAAAAAATCAACAGATCCTATCGCTCTATTCCAACCGCACCATTCATGAATTCTATGACTTAATGGGAATGAAGTACTATCTGCATTATGACTTTTCAAGTTTGCTTGTATTGCTATTGTGCATTTTGATCATTGTGCCTGTTTTTGTGGGGGAGAAGGAAACCAAGATGGATCAGCTTTTACCTGCCTATAAGAATGGGCGGAAGAAACTGGTAAGGACAAAAATTATTTTTACATACACGATTGTACTTTTCTTATCTCTGTGGTTTTTAATCTGGGATCTGATTGGATTCGCGTTGTTTTCTCCGTTTCGCGGTTTTGGTGCCCCACTTTATGCTGTACAGGTTTTCGGTTACACGCCACTCAATCTAAAAATCTGGCAATATATTTTGCTCAGTTTCCTATTACGTACACTTGGGATGAGTTCACTGGTAGGGTTGATTTTGCTGGCCTCAAAAATCTTTAGTAAAACCATCTATGCATTTGCCATCAGCACAGGAGTGATCCTTATCCCATTTATGTCGCAGTTTGTAGCCAAGGATCAGTTTACATTCCTGGAACTGACTAATCCAGCCTTACTGATTAAGAATCGATATCTCTTTATGGAATATACTGCCCAAAAATTCTTCGGAAACCCGATCAGTGCTGCCATTCCAGCCGTAATTGCTAACATTATCTGGATTAGCATCGGTGTGGTCTTAGTTTTACAGCTTTCAACTGACAGCAAATCTTTAAGAGCTGATTTCTCAAAGGCAAGGCGATGAACCTTTTTTCTTTTGAACTGAATAAAACGATTGTAAAAAACAATGGGATTCTGCTCATCATCCTTGCAGTGATGATAAAAATGGTCACTTTAGGTTTGGAAGTAAGAAATTCAAACAACGTGCCCCCAGAAAATCGTGCTGAATATCTTTCCATTGTCAATCCGTATTCAGGGAAAATTACGAAGACTGTTTCATCCAAAATTGATAACGATTATCAGCAAGTCAATCAAGCAAACGAGAATCTGCTTAAATTGCGAAAAAGATACAATCAGGGGGAAATTACAGATGAGGAATATAGGCAGACCTCCCGGGAACTGGAAAAACTTATCAACAACAGAGAATTGTTCCTAAATTTTTACAGCCAGTTTGTGTACGCGCAGGAGGAGCCGGAAGAGCGTTATTTACTTTACAGCGAGGGATGGAACGCGCTTCTTGGCAGAGAAAGAGTGGATTGGGCATTTGTCTTGTTAGTTGTGCTTTTTTCGGCTTCCATCTACGGGCGGGAGTATGACACGAACATGAGAAGTTTGTTAATCTCAACTAAAAGGGGGGATAAACCGCTGATCCGCGCCAAAATATTCAGCATTTTCATGGCCGTAATTCTGTTAAGCGCTCTTTCATCAGCCTTGGAATACGCATTCTTCCAGGTGAAGTTTGGCCTGCCGCATAGTAATTTTCCATTGCAAAGTTTGCCTTACTTTCAAAACTCCAGCTTGAATTTATCGCTTGGGCAAACTTTTCTAGCTATTTCCGCTTATCGCGTGTATGGGTTGCTGCTGCTCACAGGACTAACGATGTTCATCTCAGTACTATCTCAGAATATGATAGCCGCACTTACGACCGGGCTGATGAGTGTAATAATCCCATACGCGCTGCCGGTCAGTTCCTCGGTAAAATATTTACTGCCTAGTCCTCTGGGTTTTATTCTAGGGCAAGGCTTTTTCAGGGGAACGGAGATAGACGATTTGAGCCAAACCCAACAGGTACTTTTCCAGGAAATTAGTTCCGGCACACAGCTTTGGCTGATCCTCGCATGGTTCCTGGCTTTGATTTTTATGCTTACCGTGATCAATAGCTGGTTTGGCGACGCCAGGCGCCCTCGTAAGGGCGTTTTGCCAGTGAGCGTAATTCTCCTGTCAATTCTTTGCTTCAGCGGATGCACAGCGACAGGCGCTATCCAAGCAACGCCAGATTACAATATGCGTAATAATTCACAATACAGCCTGGTAGATGATAAAGTGGTTACGCTCTACCCAACTTTTCTGACAGAAGATCTAAACACGCACACGCTTGAAGCTGTTATCCATGATCCTTTCCTAGATCGGATTTATATCGATACCCATATAGCTTCCGTCTACAGCCGGGGGGGCAAGCTATACTATGCCACCAAGACAGATCTTCAGATCAGAATTACTGAGATTGATTTTAACTCCTGGGAGTCAAAAATCATTTACTCGGAGGACATGCCAGTTGATCCATCTTTGCTTAACGAGGACCTTGAAGTACACAGCTTGTTTGCCGGTAAAAAATCTTTGCCATTCTTTATTTGCGAAAACGATCTTTACATGCTCTCGAGGGATGATTCGGAATTACAAAGGGTGCATCTACCACACGGACAAAAGGAAGTGATCATAAAAAACATCCTTGGCAATGGACTTGCCTTCAACGGCGAAAAGATCTTCTACACCAGCAACATTTACGAACTTCGAGCTTATGATCTTACTACAGGGAAAGATGAATCACTTGGGGAAATGCGGGCGTACAATCAAATTTATGTAAGAGGGGATTTGCTTTATTTTTCCAATCTTGACAAGGAAGGCAGAGTTTATGTTCTGGACCTGAACACCTGGGAACAAAAAGAGGTTCTACAGATTCCAACATATAACTTTGCCTGCGATGATGAATACATTTATTTTCTAAACAGTCAAGACAATGACTATTTATACAGGGCTGATCTTAAGAATGGCTCACCGGAGCTGCTTATCCCCCAAAGTTTTGGGACAAATATTCAAATCCTGGAAGGGACCCCTTATATTTACTTCCGAGCTGCAGTCCCGGATGATTGGCATACCGAGACTTATCGGATTAGCAAGGAGACCTGGACTTACGAAAGAATTGAAGCTTATGACGCATACAATCAATGAAATAATTCAAAAACTCTTCTGGGAGGAAGATGGGGAACTTACGGGAAAAGAATATTGTTTTAGCAGTTGGCAATAACAAATAAAGAATGAAGCACCCGTGCTTCTGAGTTTTAAAGGGTTTACAAATGTTGTCCTACAAAATGCAGCCAGACTGGTAATTTTTCATTAAAGACTAAATAAACCTCGGCGGATTTGCTCAGGCTATCTGGAGCGGGGGGAACGGCAGCCCCTAACGGGGCTGCCG
>JBAQLI010000248.1:0-9243 GCA_049301735.1 Candidatus Methanoperedens sp. | reverse complement strand
TCAAAACATTTCTCTTCAGAAGGCATAAAATCTGATATTGCTAACTCCCCTTTAATCATACATGTTATATATTTATTGAATCTGGTTCTAATAACTTACGTAGCAACGATTTGCTTTAGATGAGCGTATTTTTGATCCTTTTTTTATCATTGAATGCTTTCTGGATACTACCCATAGTTACGACGGAAGACACATTGATCCAAAACATTGGCACAAACGACCTTTCGATATTTGCTCCGAGAACACTGGATTTTAACACTATTTTTACAATCGCAACCATGCATGGGTTCTGGCGCGGGGGGTATATTTCCATAAAAGAGGTCATTCCATACTGGTATTTGATATATATATTTATATTATTTTTATCAGTTCACGGCGCAATCTCTTATTATAAGGAAAAAAATACAGGCGATATCGTTAAGGGTTTTATCGTGCTCGCGGTAATAGGAGTTATTTTTGGGGCAGGAATTGGCAGTAATCTTGAACTGCTTAATAATTTCCTGAAGGACAATATTTTTTCCAGGGGATTCCGAGATTCTCAAAAATTCGTGGCGCTTCTTGCTCTGAGTTATTCATTCCTTGGGGGATTGGGAGTATATGAATTTGAAAAACAAATAAAAGATAAACAAAAAATTAATCTGGTGCCTCTTGTAGTTGTGTTGTTGGCACTGATTTCTCCTTTTTTATATTCTGTGGTAATGTTTAATGGCTTTTGGGGGCTGTGGGACAAAATTATTAGATAAACCCATAATATGACCAAACTCAGTTCTTTAATACAACCACGTAAACTCTTTTCCCAATGTATTTTTTCTGAGCGTCGATTTTAGCTCCATTTCCATATGGTGTTATTCTTTTCTCATATATTTCTTCGACATCGTCCTTTATTATGATTTTTTCATGTGAAATCGCCTTAATTTCTCTCATATTATGGTATATACATGTAAATACTTAAATACTTATTGGTTCATAGTAGGGCATATGATTCGAAGTGAAGACATTCGGGATAAGGTAAGAGACATAGATGATTATCTCCTCGAAAAGTACAAAGAAAATAAAAAGATAGAAAAACGAGATTGGCGAACATATGAACAGCAATTAATGAAACGGATCAAAGGAGCAATCTGCAACCTTGAGCCATTAATAAACGAGGCAACAAATATAGAAATCCATAGAGGTCCTGGAAGACCGCCAGAGCTTGATCTTAAACAGAGCGTAACAATCCTATTAATCAAGGAATTGATTGGAAAAAGCAACAGAAGTATGGCTTCAATGCTTGATTTATTTTCTCTCCTTTCAGGAATCGATGTAAGCTATAAAAAAGTGGAGAGATTATATTCGAATTATGATGTATCATTGGCAATTCTCAATCTACACATATTGATTATGAAGGAGAAAGGAGTAAAGAAAATTAATGCATGTGGAGATGGAACGGGATATTCATTATCCATAAAAAAGCATTACGCTTCGGAAACACAAATACGAAAAGATGAGGCAAAAGAATATTCTGGAACCAAGGCTTTTGCCTATTCTTTTAAATTGATGGATCTTGAGTCCAAAATGTATGTGGCATTTGGAATGAGCCTGAAAAGTGAAAAGGAAGCTTTTGATAAAGCGATGGATATGCTAAAACATATTGATATAGAAATCGAGAGTGTGAGGCTTGATAAATATTACAGCTTCCCATCTTATGTGGATAAATTCGGAAAAGCAAAGGTCTATGTCATTCCGAGAAAAAATGCAACATTGAATGGTTCATGGAAATGGAAGGATACAATGGAAGAATTTGTGAATGATACAATGACATACCTTCGACAATATTATTTGCGAAACAATTCTGAATCAGGATTTTCAGCTGATAAGAGGTGGTTTGGGTGGAAAGTGGCACAAAAAAGGGATGATCGTATTAGTACTGCGCTAACATGTACAGGTGTCTGGCATAATTTGATGAACTTATACCCCGGTTAATTTTGTCCCACAGCCGCTTTTGGGGGCAGATAGGAACAGTCGATTATCCTGATGATTGGTATGAAGTAAACGAATTGTTGAATATAGATAAAGGGGATTTCAAAGTTTTATTTTTACCCTGGCATAAGTACATGGATTTGAAATGGATTCCTAACAGAGATAAGAGAGTTGGAAATATAGCATATCCATTTTTTGATAAAACAACTATACAGGCAGAAAATGTAGAAATGCCCGGGATATACAGCCAGTCGTCTGATCCAATTCAAGAATATATATCCTTTTTGCTACAAAATAGAGAGAAAATAAATAACTTTGGTGAACTTGTAGCACCGCTAAATGTAAAATATATTCTGCTGACCAAGGAAGTGGATTATCAGAAATATTTTTTCCTGTTTAACCAGACGGATATGGAGTTAGTGAAAGAAACCCAGAACTTCTATGTTTTTGAGAACAAAAAAGAGGCTGTAAAAATATATGAAGTTGACAGGTTAAGATATGTATGGGATTGGACAGATCTTCTCATAATCAGTAAAACTGAGGATATAACAAAAGAGGTTTACCTGATTGGAAATTATTCAAACGAAACAGTAATATCGGAACGTCAAGCATTGAGCTATACCAAAGTAAGTCCGATCAGCTACAAACTCAATTCATCACCAACAAAAAATTATTTAATATTCACTGAAGGTTATTCAAAGTACTGGAGACTTGATAACAAAAAGCCCATAAAAAATCTTGGCGTGACAAATGCATATGAATTGGACAAGATGGAACCGATGGATTTAGAATATAAAAGATTCGAAGTTTATTTAATTGGATATTCTATATCAGCCATAAGTTTTTTAATGCTTATCTGTTATATATAGACGCAAATACAAAAGTAATTTTCTAAGGTTGAGGGACTAAACATGAGAGTACAATTCAAATTATTTATATTAATTTTAATATTACAGTTAATTTTAGCCGCTTCTGCTGCATCTGAACTCGGCACCAATATAGTGAAAAATCCCTCATTTGAAGACGGATGGGACTCTTCTACAAATTCACCGAAATACTGGGAAGCGCCCCCTGCCAGCTTTACCGGCAGTCTTGATAACTCTACAAAATATAGCGGTGAATACAGCTATAAACTTACAACAACCTCTAAAACCGAAGATTATAGCTGGATCAGGGGAAATCCAATTAGCGTTGAAGAGAATAAAACCTTCCTTGTCAGAACACATGTAAAAACTAATAACGTGAAAAGGATGCATGTAAAACTGGCAATATATAATTCGATTACTAAGGAATGGGATGAGTCCTTTGCATTTATTCCAGGGCATATGGATGGTTCATC
This sequence comes from Candidatus Methanoperedens sp., assembly GCA_049301735.1. Taxonomy (GTDB): domain Archaea; phylum Halobacteriota; class Methanosarcinia; order Methanosarcinales; family Methanoperedenaceae; genus Methanoperedens. Next base: position 5,942 of record JBAQLI010000248.1, on the reverse strand, counting down.
GGGTTGGAAAGAATATTATGGATTTATTAAAATACCCAAGGATGTGACGCAACTTAGAGTTATTTTGCAGGCTGGCTATTTGGAGGATATAAATAGCGGTAGTGCCACAACCTGGTTTGATGATATAGAGATTATTGAGCCTGACGTCGTAAATCCAGAGAAATACATAGATGAAGTACAGATATTGAAGGGAGAAGGCTGGGAGATAAATAAAAATTTTTCAATTTTTCTGGAGGACACAACCCGAGAAAGTGCGATAATGTCTTTGGTCTATCATGGGTCACCAATAATCACACAGGTTTTGAACAAAGGCGAGTATGCAACCTTCGGATACGAGAAAGACAAGCTTCTGATCTTCAAGCTCGATAACCTTTTCAACAGCTCAGATGGTGGAAAGGCATGGCTGAAAGAGATATTGGCAGGTAGCATTCCCTCCGAGAAAATAATGGCGCCAAAGCCGGAGATCACATTAAATTTGCCTGAATTTGCATACAGCGGAGGAAATGTTACATTAAATATAAGTGTGATAAATAAAGGAGAGAAACCCTTTTCAGGAGATGTTGAGGTCATTACAAAGCTTGGTGGTCAGGATCTATCCACAAAAGAGAATCTGAAACTTGAAGCTGGAGATGGGAAAAACTTCTCTTTCCTCGCAGTTGCGCCTGAAAAGCCTGGTGAATATATTGTAGGTGCTGTCCTCAAAACAAAATACGCAAGCTTGAAAGATGAAGGGAAAATACTTGTTAAGGTTCTTAATCCGGTAGTAACAACGCTTTCTCCCGACCTTCGCGAGGAGAACGGTATTCGCGGTATAGTTACAATAGGTTCGGCTTTTGCTGATACACTTGCGGCCTGGGATACAAATGCAGGCATAGAAATTTTCAGGGTTCTGGAGAACGGTAAGGAGAGGGTTTATTCAAAAGAATTGCCTGTTAAAAGCAAGAGTTTTGAAATAGCCATTCCCTATGAGGAGTTTTACAAAGATGATGGTCGCTATCTTGTGATGATAAAAGCAGGCGAGATGAAAAGCGATAAATTCTTTGAGATCAAGGGACCTGATGGCCAATATAACCCTTCTAAAGGAGAAATAATCCCGCCAACAGTTGTTTCCAATGCCCTGTATCCCCAGCTCATGCTTCTTCTAATCGGCATGGTCGCAGCACTTACGGTAAGGAACCACATGTTCCCAAGGAACTGGAGCCTCCCTCTTGATCTTATATTGGTTGGCTGTGGAGCAATTCTATTCATAGCAGGCGTACTTCAATATATGACTGAGATCATTACCAAAGGCATGATGCTAGCCGGGATAGGGTTCGTGCTTTTAATTGGAAGGGAGCATAATAAAAGGATAGATGGACTGCTCATGCGTGGTTCTCATATTCATGATTTTATCGGTCTGATGTTAATGTTTTTCAGCGTCTCTTATATTGTGCTGCTCAAACCCGAATGGAATACAATAATGATTGCAGGAACGCTCATAATATATTATACCCTTATCAATCTTCATGGAGAGAGGAATCGAGAATAAAAAAAGACTGAGTGCATATGGAAGAAGAACGATCTAAGGTAAAAACTGACATAATAGAGAACTGGCCGCTATCCAATTATCCAATACTGTTAGCGATTATGTTGCTGGTTGCCACTGCTATTTCATTCGGACTTGGAAGCAGCGAAACTAATGCAAACCAGCTTGCCATGTATGCTTATTTTTTATTGGTTATTGGGGTTGCAATAAGGTTTTTTGAACTTACATTGCCGGAAACTCTCATCAAGAGAATTACAGAAAAAATATCTGTAAAAAAGGGAATAGATGATAGAAAGGAAAATAAATTTGATTTTCTTGCAGATGTAACGAAAAATGTTTTTATTTTCCTGCTGCTATTATTTTTTTTAGCTCTGAGTTATGGAGCCCTCGTTGATTGGATTTTTATTGAAGGATTTATCCAAAAACTGGTATATTTTATCGCTGCATTTCTTGCATTGCATCTGATATTGAGATCCCGTGGTGGTTGAAAATGAACATTTTTTATTTTAAGAAAATATGGTTTGAGGACATGATTGTTCGTGGTTGCTATGTTTTTTGAAGAAAAGGAACCAAAATCACATATATGGGTAATAATAGATAAATCCAATGCAACAAATCTGCGTTTATCTGCGTTCATCTGCGGTTTAAATAAATACAATATTGCAAGACATCTATTTTTTATTCCAAAGAAAAAACAATATTTTCATCTGTTTGATAATCTCGCATCTGTATTATTATTCGTTCATCTGCGGTTAATCAAACTCGATATCCAGACGAATTCCCATCTGATTTACCTCATGAATATAATACAAGATAGGGTGCCGACAAATGCATAAACATATCGAAAACAAGATTTATCAATACATTCCAGTAATTTTCTACTGTTTTCTCTCCTTCATGATTTTGTTCTATTTTAGGGGACATTACATTTTAACGCTGGATATGGTTTTCCCTTTAAAATCCTTTTTCAAAGACCATTTTTACGGATTCTTCCCCCCGGTTTTTGGCGGAATTGCACTTGTAGCCTCAACAATGCAACTATCTATAATACCCCCCTGGTTATTACAAAAGCTCTACTTATTTTTAATAATATTCCTGTCAGGAATTTCCATGCATTCTCTGGTAAAAACAGATTCTTCCATTCCAAAATACTTCGCAGGCATCCTTTATGCTGTAAATCCCTTTGTTTATTTCCGCTTTTTAGCAGGGCACTGGTTTATCCTGCTGGCATACTCGATAATGCCTTTCGCAATAAAGTACTTTATGGACCTCCTTGAGAACCAGAACAAAAAAAACCTCATAAAAGCGCTGCTCCTGACAACTCTTATTGGTTCAATAAACTCCCATGTCCTTGTCCTGACATTCATAGTATATTTAATATTGTCACTTTTTAAATTATATCAAATAAGAAATGAATTAACTGCGATAAAAAAACATCTAAAGACCCAGAGCATACTTGCATTACTCTTCACAATGCTAAGCTTTTACTGGATTCTTCCTGTATTTACCGCAAAATCAACACTGATAAACCAGTTATCCCAGGCTGATATCTATGCCTTCGCCACAAAGACAACAGACTTCACCGCATCCTTCACGATCGCAAGCATGTATGGCTTCTGGCGCCAGGGTTATATAAATGCAAAGGATCTCATCCCCCACTGGTATCTCCTGTTCTTTGTCATACTTTTCCTGGCAATATATGGTTTTGTTGATAACTATAAGGATAAAAACAATGGCTTGCCTGTAAAAGCCCTTGCAGTAGTTACAATAATTGCAGTGATCCTGGGTTCAGGCATATACGGTCATTTTTCTTCATTGTTTGAATACTTGTTTAACAATATTTTTTTCTTCAGAGGGTTGAGAGATTCCCATAAATTCGCAGCGCTGCTTGCTCTCTCTTATTCTTATCTTGGCGCTCTGGGGGTGGCTGGATTCTTGAATATAGCCAGAGATACGGATCAGGATAGGTATGCGAAATACAAAAAATTCGCAGCGTGGACGATCGTAATTGTAGCATTGATCACCCCTTTCATTTATTCCTTCACCATGTTCAACGGCTTCTGGGGGCAGCTAAAGCCAACAGATTATCCAGGGGATTGGTATGAAACCAATGCTCTCTTAAATAACGATACCCAGGATTTTAATGTTCTATTCATGCCATGGCACCAGTACATGGATTTTAATTGGATCCCGAATGTCCAGAAAAGAATCGCAAATCCAGCGTCAAATTTCTTTGATAAATCCGTGATACAGGGTGAAAATACTGAGATCAGCTCCATCTACTCCCAGTCCACCAACCCGGCACAGCGCTATGTAGAGTCCCTGCTGATCAAGAAGAAGAACCTCACGAACTTCGGCGAACTTATGATCCCCCTGAATGTCAAATACGTGCTCCTTACAAAAGAAGTGGATTATAAAGAATACTTTTTCCTCTTCAACCAGACAGATATGGAGCTAATAAATGAGACAGAGAACTTTTATATCTTTGAGAACAGACATGCAGTCTCGCGCTTCTATCTGGCTGATACGATCGATCAGCACAACTTCACCAATCTCAAGCCCATATCATACATACAGGCTTCACCTGTGAAATTCCATGTAGAAGCTGGGGAAGGGTACACTGTATTTATTCCTCCCAATTTAGATTCTGAGTACTGGGAACTTGAAGGTGCGCCTTCGCTTAAGCAGGGCTTCTATGCGGTCTATCCAGCAAGCAAAGGGAGGATCTATTACAAGAGGTTTGATACTTATCTTCTTGGATATGCGGTCTCTTTGATGACATTGCTGGGGCTTGTTATGTGGTATAAGAAGAAAGGGGTGGTAAGATTTCTGAAACAAAATGGGTTTATCTCCGTGGGTTCAAAGGGTTGAGAATACCCCTTCCGAAAGGGAGGGGATGAATCAGACCCTTTGCAAGTGTAATACCTATCCCAAAAAAGGAATTGTTCAGAGACCATTTAAGGGATAGGCATAACGAATATATAGTATCAAAACCATATATAGATTGTTCAGAGACCATGAGAAAATCATTTCAATTCAGAATATATCCAAATAAGAATCAGGAAGTAATACTGGAAAGAACACTTTCTACATGCAGACACCTCTACAACGATTCTCTTGCAGAACGAAAGCGACAAGCAGAGCTTAACAGACTCAAACAATCCTTCAATGTGTTCCCGTGGGAGTATCCTGAATGGATTAATTACTATGACCAAGCCAATCAACTACCATTGACAAAAACAGCATTCCAGAAAGAAGTACATTCACAGGTACTACAGAATACCCTAAAACGAGTGGATAGAAGTTTCCAGAACTTCTTCCGAGGCGCAGGATACCCACGGTTTCAGGGAAGGAATAGATAATTCATTCACATATACCGGTAGCGGTCTGAAACTTGAAAATGGAGAACTTATCTTATCTAAGATAGGAGCAATCAAAATCATCTTACATCGTGAAATCGAAGGTAAAATTAAGACATGTACTATCAAGAGGGATGTAGACCAGTGGTATGTTTCATTCTCATGTGAAATTGATATACCAATCATTCCTATTGAAACCAAGACCATAACAGGAATAGATGTAGGTTTAAAATCCCTGGTGACATTCAGCAACGGTGAACAGATAGAACCACCAAAATACCTTAGAAAATCAGAGAAAAGACTTGCACGAGAACAGATACATCTATCAAAGAAGAAATTGCGGTCAAATAATAGGAATAAGCAACGAATCATTGTTGCGAAAGTCCATAGAAGAATCAGGTATCAAAGAAAGGATTTTAATCATAAATTAAGCACGAATCTTGTGAATAACTATGACCATGTAGTGTTTGAAAAATTACAAATACAAAACATGCTTAAAAATCATTGTCTTGCTAAATCAATCTTAGATGCCTCATGGTCACAATTAATCGATTTAACTATCTACAAAGCAGAATACGCTGGTAAAATAGTGGAATTGGTTAATCCTAATGGAACATCGCAGACCTGTATATGCGGATATCATGTACCGAAAACATTAGCAGTAAGAGTTCATTCATGCCCTTCCTGTGGTCTTGTCATGGGAAGAGATCAGGTATCTGCGATGGTAATAGAAAGTAGAAGTAGTACGGCAGGTATTGCCGGAATTCAAGCCCGACAGAGCAATCCCAATAGGGAAGCAATGAAGCGGGAAGCCCCAGCCCGAAAGAGTGGGGTAGTTCACAGGGAGGTTATAAGATTGGGCTGTATTGCCTGGTTTCTTTAATGGGGTGAGGATTGGTTCTTGCTCTGGTTTTGGTTCAGGTTGGTTGCGTGCCATAGCGTCATGATTCGCTTGGATTATATAAATAACAATAAATAAATTTATATCGCACTCGCTTATAGCCCTAAAAATGATTGAATTTCGTTTTAAAAATAACCACAGAGGGCACAGAGGACAC
>JBAQLI010000247.1:0-23742 GCA_049301735.1 Candidatus Methanoperedens sp. | reverse complement strand
TCAAAACATTTCTCTTCAGAAGGCATAAAATCTGATATTGCTAACTCCCCTTTAATCATACATGTTATATATTTATTGAATCTGGTTCTAATAACTTACGTAGCAACGATTTGCTTTAGATGAGCGTTAAAAATTAATTATTAATTTTTATTTATATTAAAAAATAAAAAAATAGAAACTGTATTGACTCACTTAGGAAAAATTACTTGCAATCTGTCACTTGAAAGTTTCGTTACTTTCAGGTCTTCTTTATAATATTTTCCCACGCCTTTTACAAGTCCCAATAGAATATCTATTAATCCCCTATTGGACTTGTATTTTATAATCATCGTTTGAGCGCCCTTCCATTCATACTCAAATCTTGGCGGGTGAGCGTTCGGAATATTTTTTGTAACGCTATCGTGGATGCTATCCATCTTCAAAATAAATTCTTTTGAGGAATTTGCTCCTTTGAAATAGGAACTATATACCTTGGGAGCATATACATTAACCCAGTAATCACCAAATGCGTCTGCTGCCTGTGCAGGTGAAATTTTAGCAACTTTACATAATGAGTCAATGATCTTCATTACTTTTTCATCATCCACATTCTGAATCGGCGTGAAAAAGGAAGTTTTACTCATGCCAGCTGTTTCCAGGGACTGTTCCCATTTATCATTTCCAAAATTTGATTTTACGAGGTCTCCTAAACATTGAACTATTGCACCTTTCATTTTTAATCCTCCTTTGTTTGGTCATGCGTTTAAACAGAAATTTTACCATATCAACTGTGACCAATTATAATTATTATTATCATAAATAATTTCATAGTATATATATTTAACTTTAGTGATAATGCTAATTATGATATTGAAAAAACCAGAAAAAATATCCAATCGGCTATCCTGCAAAAAACCATGCTGGACAGCCTTGGAAGAATAGCAAGCTACAGCGGCGATATCGCCGAGATCGCTATTAATATGTTGGCAGGAGCGACGGATTTGAGAATTAGCATGAAAGTGTTTTTATTAGAAGACTATAATAGAAACAAATATGAGCCTGATAGTAATAGCAATCGGTGGGAATGCAATATTAAATCCGGTAAAAGGAAACCCGAAAGAGCAGCAGGAATTGATAAACCGGACATGCAGGGAGATCGCCCAGATAATCAGTGAGGGACATGATGTTATTTTGACGCATGGCAACGGCCCCCAGATAGGAAATATCCTGGCGATGCAGGAAGAATGCGGACTTGTTCATCCCCAGCCGCTCGATATTTGTGGCGCTCAAACGCAGGGTATGCTTGGTTATTCGCTGCAGCAGTCTCTTATTAACATGTTATCGGAAATCGGGATCAAGAAAAAGGTAGTAACAATTCTGACACAGGTGATAGTTGATGGATCATGCGGTTCATTTGAGAATCCCACAAAGCCGATAGGCCTTTATTATCCTGAGGAAAGAGCAAAGATGATGATGGCAAGGGGCATTAAGATGATCCACGATAAGAAAGGATACCGCAGGGTCGTTCCTTCACCGATGCCGCTTGAAATTGTTGAAGAAATTGCGATCAGGAAGCTTATTTCCGAAGGTGTATTGGTTATAGCAGCAGGCGGGGGAGGTATCCCCGTCATCCGGAAAAATGGTTTACTTATAGGGATTGAAGCCGTAATTGATAAAGACCTGACTGCAAGCCTGATGGCAAAAGATGCCGGTGCAGAAACTTTATTGATCCTTACGGATGTTGAAAATGCAGCATTGAATTATGGAAAAAGCAACCAGATCGACCTTCATGAAATAACAGTTTCGCAGGGCGAGCAATACATAAAAGAGGGACATTTCGGAAAAGGGAGCATGGAACCCAAGGTGTTTGCAGCTATAGGGTTCATTAAATCAGGCGGAAAATCTGCGATCATATCAAGCCTTGATAAGGCACTTGATGCGCTGGCAGGAAAAGCTGGAACGAGAGTTATTGCCTGATCTTGAGATTCAGGATTTCCTGACGAATTGAAAAGCAAAAAAATAGTTTGACTCCGCTAATTATTCCATACGATTTTTTCTTCTTTTTCAGCATGCAAATGCCATATTCGTATTCCAATATGGGATATATGAACTACTTTTCCAATTCTTTTTCTATTATTGTCAAAAGCTGGATGCTTGAGAAAGCGCCGTATGAAACTGGCAACCTCATGCTGGCATACAGATAAACATACGATGCAATAATTTGAATGACATAAAAACCCTTCATAAAATCCAAGATCCCTGGTGAAAAATGTGGGAAATCATAATTGATGTAACAAGGGTATTATTTCTTCGTCCTTCATACCCAGAAATCCGACTTCATGACCAATCCTTTGAACTTTTATATGCCAGCCCCGAAGAACTTGAGCCTGGCTCTCCATTATATTTTCATCCAGAATGTTCATGAACAGGCTAATCCCGTGCTTATTTCAGGATGATATACACTTAATGCTTCACGAGCAAGATGAACAGCATCTGCAATCGCTTCTCTTGTCAATGTTCCCCCCCATTCTTCAATGATAGCTTCCCATGCCATTCCACTTTCTATTTGTTCAAGAACATCTTTGACGAGTATGCGTGATCCTCGAAATGTTGGCTCCCCATGACATATAGAAGAATCTGCTATAATATATCGTCCCAAGATTTTTACTGTCATGATACACTTTTTCTTCTCGCTGGTATTTATACCCTTCATACCCTCCTCTCTGGATTCACATCTCTGCGAGTTCTGTTATATATAGATAACATCAATCAGCAGACACCGTACAGAACAGTCTGATGCACAGTCAGTATAACAGTCTGTAAGAACTGATCCAGATCAGTATGCAAAAACCCAGAGATATGGCTGTTCTAAGGTAGAGACCGATTTTTGACTTCGGGATAGATGATTAATGTTCTGATAAATATCATGATTTCGCTTGATTTAATAGTTATCTTTATATCATTTCAATTATTTTCTAACAAAATATGAAAAAAATAAGAAATTGGAAAGAAATAAAATTATATATATACATGATTATGGATTTGTTAAGTCAATTAATATTAAATATTAGAAAAAATTTTTACAGATATGTGGGTTTTTTAGGAGTATTGGCATTAATTTTTAGTGGAATTATTTTTCTTTTCTATTCAGATACTGAAAATGAATTTATTGTGGGTCAACCTATTCATATTGAATCATATATCCTTTTTACAGATAATCAATCATATGACGACTTTAAGAATAAAACTGGATTAATTTTTTTAATTTTTTCGGGTGCTACATCAGCTGAGGATTTTAATAATTGGTATAATAGTGGTATATTAAAATTTTCTGAAACAAATGATGCTTTAAGGGAAGAATTGAAGGCTCCTTATGTAATAGATACATTTTTAAAAGGAACAACCGACGTTATTTATCATCAATCTGGTAGTCATGAAATTTACACATTATCAAATGGAACTAAGGTACCAATATCAATGATTACTGTTTCACCTAGAACAGTTGGATATGAATTGAAAAATAATAAATTAACTGTATTATTAGCATTATTTGGGATATTATTATCATATATAGGGTCAAAAAAATAGAGGGTATAAATCATCTTCCATTTGTAGGTAAATTGTGTATACTTTTTTGTTTTATACATTTTTTAGATTTGTCTAAATTTGCCAACACGAATCGAACCTATTTCCATAAAAATCTATAATCCGGCAGCCTTAAATGATATGATGATAAATCTTAATAATGGAGTTGGCGTATGAGAACAAAAGTCATAATAATGGGAGCTGCAGGGCGCGATTTCCATAATTTCAATGTTTTTTTCAGGGATAACGATGATTATGAGGTCGTGGCATTCACAGCGGCGCAGATCCCGGGTATATCTGGGCGCAGTTACCCCAGGCAACTGGCAGGGCGGCTTTACAGCAAAGACATACCTATATACCCCGAAAACAAATTGACACAGATCATTAAAGAGAATAGCATAGACCAGGTAATACTTGCATATTCAGACCTCTCTCATGAGACAGTCATGCAAAAAGCTTCTCTTGTCCTTGCAGCAGGTGCTGATTTTCGGCTGATGGGAACAAAAAGCACAATGCTTTCCTCAACAAAACCGGTTATCTCGGTGTGCGCGGTCAGGACCGGTTCCGGTAAGAGCCCCACCTCGCAAAAATTGGTGGATATATTTAAAGAAAAAGGTATCAGTGTAGTTGTTGTGCGCCATCCGATGCCGTATGGTGACCTTTTGAAACAGGAGTGCCAGAGATTTGCATCGATGGAAGATTGCGTGAAGAACGAATGCACAATAGAAGAAAGGGAAGAATATGAACCCTATATCTGCTGCGGAACCGTTGTTTACAGCGGAGTTGACTTCCAGAAGATCCTTGAAGCTGCCCAGGATGAAGCTGATATCATCATATGGGATGGCGGGAATAACGATATCCCATTTTTCAAACCCGACCTTCATATCGTTATTGCTGATCCGCACAGGCCAGGGCATGAACTCACTTATTATCCAGGGGAAGTGAATGTTCGCCTTGCGGATATAGTGATCGTTAATAAAGTGGATTCGGCCCGGAAAGAAGATGTGGAAACAGTGATCAGGAATGTAAGATCCATAAATAATAATGCAAGGATCATAAAAGCCAATTCTGCTATATCAGTTAAAGATCCGGATGCGATCAAACATAAGCGAGTTCTTGTTGTGGAAGACGGCCCCACACTCACGCATGGGGGAATGTCATATGGTGCTGGCATAATTGCTGCAAAAAAATTCGGGGCAAAAGAGATCATTGATCCCCGTCCATATGCCGTAGGTTCTATCCATACTGTTTTTCAGGATTTCCCACATATTGGCGCCGTACTTCCTGCCATGGGATACAGCAGCGACCAGATAAAAGAACTGGAAGATACGATCAATGCTTCGGATTGTGATATAGTCATAGCAGGAACGCCCATAGACCTTGGCAGGCTATTGAAGCTTAATAAGCCTGTTATCCGTGTAAAATATAGTATTGAGGAAGTGGATGGAACACTTGATGAAATTATTAGCGAATGGTTGAGATCGCGGCCAGGTATTGATCCGAAATTTGTGACTGGACAAAAAGTTAAATAAACAATAACAATGTATTAGGCTTGAATCAAGATATTGCAAATTGGTTCAAAATGCGGTTGTGGTCTAGTGGCTATGACAGGGGCTTCCCAAGAACTTTTGCAAGCACGGCAAAAATCAGGAAACAGCCTCTAACCCGTGTTCAAATCCCGGCAGCCGCATCAGGTATTTTTTATTTCAGTTATAATACAAATTTGATAATGATTTTTATATGTATTTTCTAAAATTTAACATTTGTTTAAAAAACCCACAACTTTAATAACCATATAAAGCATTTAACATCCGTTTTAAGAATTTAATAAAGGGATTTCGATGAAAGATTACATATTAAAAGACATAAACCTCGCAAATGAAGGTAAACAAAGGATCGAGTGGGCACGAAGACACATGCCGGTTCTTGAAAAAATAAAAGAACAATTCGAGAAAGAAAAGCCTCTTGAAGGAATTAATGTAGTAGCATGCCTCCATGTGACTGTTGAAACAGCCAATCTTATTTACACTCTGAAAGCAGGAGGCGCAAATATAGCTCTTACTGCCTCAAATCCTCTCAGCACACAGGATGATGTGGCGGCTGCGCTTGCCTCGGAAGGAATTAAAACCTTTGCTATAAAAGGCATGAACGAAAAGCAATATTACGAATGCCTTGAAGAAGCGCTCAAAATCAAGCCGCATGTGACGCTTGACGATGGCGCAGATACTATTGCGCTTGTGCATTCCAAACACCAGGAACTTATCAAGAACATCAAAGGCGGATGTGAAGAGACCACAACAGGTGTTATCAGGCTTCGCGCAATGGCAGCTGATGGCGCTCTTAAATACCCTGTCATAGCTGTAAATGACGCAGAAACCAAGATGATGTTTGACAACCGCTATGGCACAGGCCAGAGCACATTACACGGAATAATGAATGCCACAAATATCCTGTTCGCAGGAAAAACCATTGTTGTCGCAGGATACGGCTGGTGCGGGCGCGGTGTTGCCTCACGGGCACGTGGTCTTGGCGGCAATGTGGTAGTTGTGGAAGTTGAGCCAAGAAAAGCCCTTGAAGCTGTCATGGATGGCTACAGGGTCATGCCAATGAAGGAAGCAGCAAAAATCGGTGATCTGTTCATTACAGTCACAGGAGATATCTCAGTACTTCGGAAAGAGCATTTCCAGGTCATGAAAGACCAGGCTGTTGTATGCAATTCAGGCCATTTCAATGTTGAAATAAATATCCCTGACCTTGCCAAACTGGCAAAGAAAGTCAGCCAGATAAAGAATGATGTCCAGGAATATGCAATGAAAGATGGACGAAGGATCTATATTCTTGCAGAAGGGAGGCTTGTGAATCTTGCAAGCGCATTCGGGCATCCTCCTGAAGTCATGGACATGAGTTTTGCGAACCAGGCTCTTGCTGTAAAATTGATCGTGGAAAAAGGAGATACTTTAGAGAACCAGGTTTATAAGGTTCCTCCTGAAGTTGACACTATGGTCGCAAAATTAAAGCTTGATTCAATGGGTATTGAAATAGAAACACTGACAGAAGAGCAGGATAAATATCTCCATTCCTGGACTATGGGAACATGATGCAGTTGCAGATCAAAGCGGTTGAGAATTATCTGAAAGGGCTCTACGGAAGCTCAAAAGTCACAAAGATCGGCGAGCTTGGCGGCATTCCAGTTGAGGTCGAGGAAGGAATAAAAGGTTTTGGGTATGGCAAGCCATATCTCATTGAATTTGAAGCAGGCGGGAAAGCGTATTCAGTAGTTCTTTCCTCCATGCGCGTCCAGAAAGGTTTCGGGCACGACCATTTTTCCGACAGGGCACAAATCCTCATATGGCAGAATTCTGTTTTTAACAATTTGCCAGACCATGTAAAATCGCTTGATGTGGGCTACTTCACACACGATGGGGAGCTTTATTCATCCGGCAAAGCTGAAGAATATTTTATTTTAATGGAAAAGATCGAAGGAAAAGAGTATTTCATTGACCTTGAAAGAATAAAAAAGGACGGGAAACTCACATCTTTTGACAGGGACAGGACACTCGCACTGTCATCATATCTTGCCCGGATACATGCAAATAAACATGATGACCGTGAATTGTATTTCCGGAAAATCAGGGATCTTGTGGGACATGGCGAATGCATCATGGGATTGTTGGACAGCTATCCTGATAATCTTGATTTTGTAAGCCAGGATGACCTCTGTGCTATCGAAAAGAAATGCGTGGACTGGCGCTATAAAATTAAAGGAAATACACAGCGCCTGTGCATGACGCATGGCGATTTCCATCCATGGAACATAATGTTTCGTGAGGGTGCGGATTTCACGGTGCTTGACAGGAGCAGAGGTGAATGGGGTGAGGCGGCAGATGATGTTTCCTCAATAACCATGAACTACCTGTTCTATTCTCTCCAGAAATACGGGGAACTTAAAGGGCCATTTAAGGAAATGTTCGATCTGTTCTTTGATAATTATCTTGAAAAAACAGGTGATACGGAGCTCTTAAAGGTTATCCAGCCATTTTATGTCTTCAGATCAGTTGTTGTGGCAAGCCCGATATGGTATCCCAATCTTGATCCTGCGGTCAGGACAAAGATATTTAATTTTATAAATAATATCCTGGATAGCGAAGAGTTTGATTATAAGAATGTGAATTCTTATTTATAAGGATGAAAATGGCTTTTGCAGTATGGTTCACAGGTCTTCCGGGAAGCGGTAAAACAGTGATCGCCTCAAGAACCGCTGCTATTCTTATCAATGAGGGCATCGATGTAAAGATCCTCCAGTTAGATGAGATAAGAAAAGTTCTTACCCCGAACCCGAAATATACGGATGAGGAGCGGGATATCGTATATGCCTCCCTTGCTTATATGGCAAAACTCGTGACAGAATGCGATGTGAATGTTTTTATCGATGCAACCGCGAACAAAAGGAAGTATCGTGATGCAGCACGAAACCTGATCCCGTTATTCGGTGAAATATATATCCGCTGCCCTCTTGAAGTATGCATGGAACGGGAAGCCCACAGGAAAGCTATTTTTTCACCAAAAGGAATTTACGAAAAATCAGCGCGTGCGGGGGCAAATGTTCCTGGTGTAAATGTTGTTTATGAGGAACCCATTGATCCGATTATCATAATCGACAGCGACAAAACCAAGCCAGATACGAGTGCAAACATTGCAGCAGATGCTATTATTAACTTTTTTGGGGACAGAATGAATGGAAATTGAGACTTTAGTTGAGATCGGTGTTGAGATCCGGGATGTAATCAGTTCATTTATCGAGAAAAACGAGGATTATGGCGAAATGCTTGTGCAGCGCCCAAGGGATATCACGCGCAAGATGGATATGGCTGCCGAAAACGCACTTGATACTGCTCTTTTGACAAGAGGTCTTTGCGCAAGGATAATTTCTGAGGAGCTTGGCGACCGCATAGTAGGTAAGAAGGGTAAGCATCCTGAGTTCATGCTTGTGGTCGATCCTATTGACGGTTCAACGAATGCAACGTGCGGCATACCATTTTTCTGCACATCTCTTGCTTATACTGATAAAACTGAAATCGCAACCTTTGATGATATCAGCATGGCTGTAATTTGCGATATCAACGGGAACACATATTGTGCCGAAAAGGGAAAAGGCGCTTTCTTAAATGAAAAACAACTTGTCGGGAAAAAGCGGGGTACACGCCCTAAACCAGTTGTATCTGTTTATTCTTATGGCGTTCCTCATGTGCCCGCAGGTTTGATCGAGCTTGAAAAATCAATCATTGTCCGGGCGCTTGGAAGTATTGCGCTTGATATGTGTTTTGTTGCTGACGGGACACTTGACGGACTTATCGACACACGGGGACTTGTGAGCGGTTATGATATCATGGCATCTGCTTTGATATTGAAGGAATCAGCGGGGCTTCTGACAGACCTTAAAGGTAACAATTTGACAAATAATGTCCAGGTAACGGGTTTATCCATTGCAGGGACAAAAAACAGCGAACTTCATGAAAAGATCATAAGAATGCTGGAAGTTTAATGACCACAAAGCTCAAAGCACATATTGTTTCGCGGGGGAAAGCACAGGGCGATGCGCTTGTGAGCACGCAACCCATTTCTTTCCTCGGGAGCATTGATGTAAAAACAGGTATTGTTGTGGAAAAAGGGCATGAGCTTTTTGGTTTGAGCATAAAGGGTAAAGTGCTTGTATTTCCGGGCGGTAAAGGCTCTACTGTTGGCTCTTATTCAATCTATCAGCTAAAAAAAAATGGCGCTGCTCCAATGGCTATGATAAATATAAGAACTGAGCCAATTGTTGCCGTGGGTGCAATCATCTCGGATATCCCGCTTGTTGACAATCTTGAACAAAATCCTGTTAATTTAATAAAAAATGGCGATAAGGTTTTGGTTGATGCGATATTAGGAAGTGTTGAAATTTTATGACTGAAGAAGATAAAGGTTATAGTGAAATAAAGATGAGTTCAGGCTGGTTCATGACTATCTCGATGCAGAAAAGCGATAAATTCGAGGAAGAAAAGGAATATTGTGAGATAGCCAAGGAAAGAAGCGGCGTGAAGCAGAGAAGATTCAATATCAATCCGAAGTATGTGCGGGCGCTCGGTGAAGCGCTGGTGAAGTTTGCGGATGAGAACAAGCTTTAGGATAGTTCTGGCTTATTTAAAATCAACAACGAACCAGTACTAACTGATACGAACTCCGGTGAGTTCGCATTAAGTTCGTCGTTATTTATCAATAATACTATCCTCATACACGTTCCAGTACTGCATAATTCCAGATTATTATGTAATTGGAATGGCGATAGTGAAATTTCTATCGCTGGTATCATTATACGCTAAATTCGTCGTGCTTGTGATCCTGACCTTATAATCCTCACCAGGAGCTTGTGCTGCTGGAATCGTCCAGCTCTGCGACTTATCATTCAGGGTGCTTGCGAGGATGGTTCTATTTAACAGTCCATTTTTCAATAGTTCTATCTTCACATACGTTCCAGGATTTCCAGAATAATTCCAGGTTATTGCATGTGTTGTACCTCTTATCCAGTTCTCATCACCATCAGGAAAGGTTATAGTAATCTTCGGGGGAACGATACTGAAATTATTATCGCTGGTGTCATTGACGGAAGCGTTGATAGTGCTCGTTATCTTCACCTTATAGTCAGTTCCTGCCGCCTGGTTCGCCGGAATTAACCATGGATGTGAACCGTCATTCAGCGTACCTGCAATAATTACTTTATTCGCCGTTCCTGGTTTCAGGAGTTCTATCCTTACATACGACCCAGGACTTTCAGTAGAGTTCCATCTAATGGTTTGAGTTGTGCCTTGTGTCCAGTTCTCTGAGCCATTGGGAGAGACAACAGTGAAGGAGGGAGCAGGGATTGTGAAGGATTTATCGCTTGTGTCATTATTTGAGGTGTTGATCGTGCTTGTGATCTTCACCTTATAGTCAGTTCCCGGCACCTGAACAGCCGGGATCAGCCATGGGTGCGAGCCGTCATTTAAGGTTGCTGATATGATCAATTGGTTCGGCTTACCAAGTCTTAGCAGTTCTATCTTAACATACGTTCCAGGACTCTCAGTAGAATTCCATTTAATGGTTTGGGTTGTCCCTCTTCTCCAGTTCTCTCCGCCATTTGGAGAAACAACAGTGAACGACGGGGCAGGGATCGTGAATTTGTCATCACTTGTGTCATTAATAGAAGCATTGATAGTGCTTGTGATCTTTACCTTATAATCATCTCCAGGTAACTGTGTCGCTGGAATAAACCATGGTTGTGAGCCGTCATTCAATGTGCTTGCTATGATCATTTTATTCGCCACCCCCGGTTTCAGTAGTTCTATCTTCACATACGTTCCAGGACTCTCAGTAGAATTCCATTTAATGGTTTGAGTTGTACCTCTTCTCCAGTTCTCTCCGCCATTTGGAGAAACGACAGTAAGGGATGGAGCCGGTATAGTGAAGTTGTTATCACTTGTGTCTGTGTATGAAGCATTAGTTGTACTTGTTATCCTCACTTTATAATCTGTTCCCGGCGCCTGTGTAGCTGGAATAAACCATGGATGTGATCCATCATTCAGGGTGCTTGCTACGATCACTCTGTTCAGGACACCTGGCTTCAATAGTTCTATCTTTACATAAGATCCGGGATTTCCACTTGAATTCCATCTAATTGTCTGAGTTGTGCCTCGTCTCCAGTTCTCTCCACTATTAGGAGTGACAACAGTGAATGTGGGGATAGGAATATTAAATGTGTTATCGCTTGTGTCATTGTATAAAGCGTTGGTCGTGCTTGATATCTTGATTCTATAATCAGTTCCTGGCGCCTGTGTCGCCGGGACAAGCCAGGGATTTGAACCATCATTCAATGTGCTTGCTATCACTTGATTCAACACTCCTGGTTTGAGGAGTTCTATCTTAACATAAGTTCCTGGACTGCCAGTTGAATTCCATCTAATGGTTTGAGTTGTTCCTCGTGTCCAGTTTTCTCTACCATTTGGAGAGACAACTGTGATTCCTGGAGCAGATTTGTATTTGAGTGGGAGATAGTCAGAATTGTTATCATTTAGTGAATATTTTAAATCGCATAATCCGTCAGTATCATTATCCAGACAGGTCTGGCTGAAACCTTTGCCAGATGGATTTGCCCAAAAATTGCCACCGAGGTAAGAGCCGCCTATAATGTTAGCGCTTGATTCTTTGGTTGTGTTCCACTTATTAATATTTGAGCCATAGAACTGAACGTCAATAGTGTTGTTGAAAATGTTGTTGTATATTGAGTTGTTGTTACTGGAAGACTTCAGAAGAATGCCACTGTCGTTGCTGTTCGAAATATTGTTGCTGCTTAACGTGTTGTTGCTGGAATCGTACAGATCGATACCTTCGTTGTTGTTCAAAACGTCATTACCTCTCAGGATGTTGTAGTTGCTTGAAACATACAGGGAGATGCCGATAATGTTGTTATATGCGTTATTGTCAATGAGCATATTATTGTAGCTGGAAACATACAGAGAGATGCCGATAATGTTGTCGGACGCATTATTGCCTCTTATCGTGTTATTGTTGGATGAGCCCAGATAAATTCCATTTAAGCAGTTCGATGCATTGTTCCCGCTGAGCATGTTGTTGCTGGAAACATACAGAGAGGTGCCGATATTGTTGTTAGACGCATTGTTGCCGCTGAGCGTATTGTTGCTGGAAACAAACAGAAAGATGCCATCGCCATTGTTCGATGCATTGTTGCCGCTGAGCGTGTTGTTGTTTGACGCAACTTCAATACCAATATAACCCTGGGTCGCAGTAAATCCTTCAAGACTAATCCCATCCGCAGCGAGCGTGATCGCGCTTCCACTGCCCCTGGCATCCACCACAGGCATTCCGATACCACGCAGGGTCAACTGCTTTGTCACGTTCACATTCTCGTAATAAGTGCCGCTATCCACATATATCTCATCCCCAGAGCTGGCATTGTCAATAGCCTCCTGAATGGTGGTGTAGTTTGTACTCTTGTTGATGTTATGGACAGGGGTTGTGGTTAGAGTTGAGGAGCTATATTCTCGCGGTAACTGATCGATATTGGTACTGGTGTTTCTATAGGTTGCATTGACTGGTTTTGTTGATCTTTCTACAATATTCATATTCCTGCTGAGGTTATTTAATCGACCAGAACGAATATCTTCCATCGTGATATTGGGTGGAAGTCTATGTGTTATTGTACCTCCCGTATTTTCTAATTGACTTATTTTCTGCAAGATCGTTGGAACGTCCGAGGAATTAAAAATTATAAGGGAATCCTGTGCTACAGATGGATTAACAAGAACTATCGTAATTATAAAAAATAAAAGTATGTTGCTACATCTCAGAAACGTCATACTATCACTCCCGCGCCGCTCGCCAGCAGAATAGACTTCATCAACTTCCCCTCTCCCGAATTGCCCCTATTTAGATAAATATTATCCCAGGCCATCCATCCTGTTCTCTTTATATACATCACTATATATTAACCACCTGCAATATTATAAGTGCGTTATCGTCCCAAAGACTGGTTACAGTAAAGGGCGGCATGAATTTGCTTTTTCAAAGGTTCTGTTCAATACGCACCATTTTTGGGATCTTAACTTAGACAAACCATAACTTACCGATATTTAAATGCTCCTTTTGTATTCAATACATACTATTATAATAATCCTAATAATTATCATATCTGATCATGATCAAACCACCAGGTAAAACGCAAAATGCCATTTGTTTTGCACAACATTGACATTCCCGGCCGACACATCTTTGAAAAACACGCATTTACTCACCTGTTGGGGTAATATAGAATTCTCACCACAAAGTCGGCTATGAACCCTTGGTTCATAAATGAACATGAAAAAACAACTAACTGAACGAACTGATACGAACTCACGCCGCCAGAGTTCGTACGTGTTCGTCTTAGTTTGTTGTTAATTTATTGGGACCAGTATGAATTTGGGCGCAAAGATTTTGCAGCTTCGCTTTACGAACTTTACGCCCTTTGCGGTGAATTGAGCTGAACAGGTTCATAGATGAACCCATAATGTCGCTGGACACTAAGATTAATCCAGGACAGGGATTATCAATCTGTCAATTGACGGATTTAAGCATGGAGCAGAAGTTCCGTGGCAATGTTAATTACGATGTCCTTTCCAACTAACAGTCCGCCAGTTTCTACCATTAAATCAGTCATTAGACCAAAATCCCTTCGACTGATCTTTGCGCTCCCATTGAACCCAACTCGCGTGTTGCCCCAGGGATCATCAACGATGCCGGTAAAAACCGAGTCAATGGATACTGATTGTGTGACGTCGCGAATAGTTAGTTCACCCTCAACTGTCAAATGTCCTCCGGGTTCAGGGATAACACCAGTGCTCTTATAGGTCATTTTTGGAAATTTCCTCACATCCAGGAATCGTGCACTTCTGAGATCCTCGTCGCGTTTCTCATTGTGAGTGCTGATACTCACTGTGTCAATACTGATATCAAGTGATGACAATGCCGGATCATCGGCTATCTTGATATTTCCTGTGAGCGGATGGAAGCTTCCCCTTATCTGTCCAACCACAAGATGCTGCGCTATAAAGTCAACAAAGCTATGCACAGGGTCAATAGTATAGTCCCCCGCTATTGGAAAAAGTGCTCCATTATATAGTCGTGGTGCTTTTTTAGCCTGATTCATAAGTATTTGCTCTACATCTTTATTAACCTGTAATGCGCAGTAATAACATTTTAGCTCAGGCCAAGCTGCCTCATCATTCCCACCAGGTCATAGAAGAGCCTTTCCTCGAGTATCTCTCCATCCTTCCAGTGGGCGACCGTGCAAAATTCGAGTCGAAATTTTTTGTTCGTAGGCGGGATCATTTTGCCGTCAGGCCCTTTCATTGGCCCCTTCATGGTGCCTGTAAAATCGGCTACTGTGCATGTGTAGTCGCCCTGACCGAAAAGGATCTTATACGGATTGTTCACAAGATGGTTATCAGGAAATGTCTTGAAAAATTCCACAGATTCATTGTGATGCGACTTTCTTCCTCTTGTTGGCTCTGGCTGCCCCGGCCAATACACAGCAGTATTCTCAGCATGACGTTTCTTGAACGTATCCCAGTCCTGGGAATTCCATGCGTCATCTAACGTTTTCATCAGTTGCAGGTTTTCCTCTACACTCTTTTGTTGTACCATAATTTATCACTCCCATTTTATATGGTAGCTTATGCGGAATAAAGATTGCGATTAGAAAGAAATGATGGATTGTAAACTTGATTAAGCCAACAGAACGGAAATTATACCCGTCAAGAATATTCCGTCAAAAGTTCCAGCCCCTCCAATCGAAGCTATTGGCGTCCCAAGATAGGGGATTTTTTTCAAGTTTAAAAGGTCAGCACCGATAAGACTCCCGAGCGTACCTGAAATATAGGCGAGTATAGGCGCACTTTGAGGCGCAATTAACAGAGCTAAAACTGCTGCCATGATTGGAGGTATTAGTGCAGGAACAGCTATCCCAAGTCCCTTCACAGGTCTTGCCATCATATGTATAAGAACAGTCATAATAAAGACCCCTTTTACCAGATCAATCGGATTTACCATCGGGATAAGAAAAATCGATATTAATACCGGAATCACACAACCTCCGAGGTTAATGGCAATTGTTGTCTGCCGTTCTTCTATCTCAAGAAGCGGGAGAACATATCTGAATCCATAGAAATCAATAATTCCACCCGAAATTATTGGTTCTTGCGACTTGATTACCTTGATGGGAATGTTTACATGGCTACCAATCAGTGATAAGAATAAGAGGAGAACTGAATATTCCGGGGGAAAGCCAAGTTTATTAAAAGCAAGACCAATAAGGTTGATTGTAACCAGAAAAAAAATCACTCCAAGGATAAATAATAATAGGATTATAAAGGAGGCTGTAGTTCTTCTGTAGACGATACGTGACATATCATACCTCTAAAGGGTTAATTTGTTGCGAAATACTTTTTATCCTACTACCTGATAGTATTTATCTGGATAGTTTGCTCATATTGATTTTAGCATTTCAAGCACTGAATATCCTGCGCGGGTTATGCCCATGCTTCGCATATCGGTATCTGTTCCCACAACATACAAACCCTTAACCGGGGTTTTGATCGAAGGGAAATAATTGAGAGAAACAGATGCCTTCTCGGGAGCCATTACCTGCGTATGTATCATCTCAATATTCTTCTCTACTGCAGGCACCATAGAGTATATTGTGTTGAGAAGCTTTTCTTCAGAATCATGGCATTTTTTCGGGTCTATTATCGTACTGACTCCCACAAGACCTTTATTTCGCGGCGCAAGCTCAGGCACAGGCATGAGCCAGTAGAACAATTCTTTATCAGTGTCGCAGACGTCACAAAACACTTCCGAGCCATTATAATTGAACTCTCTCATCGGTTTCTTAAGCCCGAGCCAGATTGTCATTGCCGTTGCCTGCTCAAGTTCTTTCACCTGCTGGCTCCATTTTATCGGCATTTCGATAATACCGGGCAGCTTTTTTACCTCCCCTGAATAGATGACTTTGTCAGCAAAATAATCGGCTTCCAAAGTTGAAACGCAAAAACCGTTTTCGACTTGTTCGATCTGTCGAACTTCTTCTCTTGTATGATACTTTACGTTTTTCGGAAACGATGAGATAACTCCATCTGTTATGGACTGTATACCTCCCAGGGGATAACCCTGCGAGCGGTATTCGGAATTGTAAAAAAGGTTCGCCATTTCAGCGATACGTCTGATCATTCCCTTTTTATCGCCTGAGCTGAATCCGCACCCTTCAACAAGTCGGGATACTGATGTTTTTTTCATTGAAAGACCGCTTAACAGATAAGAAAGCGCATCCACGAACTGCATTGTTTTTTTGCTGAGCCGGTGCTTTGATATGACATCGTATACCGCTTTTTGTTTATCCCCAAAAACGGCGCGTGATACTACGGTTTTCAGAAGATCTCCCGCAAGGATCACTTTGTCTTTTGCCGGAAGAGCGCTCATGTTCAAGAATCCGGGGAGCGTTGATGGAAATCTTTCCAGTCCGTCTTTTTTGCGAAGATAGTAATCATTATGCTGTCTGAATGCAGGAAACTTTCCGGGATCGAAATAGTGCTTCAATTGCTTCAGCGGGCCATAAATGAGTTCTGTTATTGCATGGACCCCGGTATCAACACGCCATCCAGGACAGTCCGCAGGCTCATATGTCCTGCAGTTTCCACCAAGAATGTCTGCTTTTTCAAGAAGAAGAATACTGTTTCCTTTCTTTCCCAGAGTCAGCGCGGACATGAGGCCGGAAATTCCTCCACCTACAACAATCGCATCATAAGCGTTATAATTTGACATAAGGCACCCCCATGGAACCACTTTAGTAACAATTCAATCTTAGATTTAATATCTTTTTTTTGAATTTAAGATAATATTAGTTTTCTAAAGCATAAATAAGTTGGTTGAAAATGCAATTATTAAACCATCGATTTAATTTTTTAACTAATATAAAAAAAAGAGTATAATCATCATATTGATGAAATTCACATTTTTAACCTTTTTCCCGATAATGCATTCATAAAAAGAGCATGGCACCTGTATTCGGATATCATGCTCTGGGCCCACATTTTCCGGAAATTAAATATTGATAGTATAGTCATTATCGCTCATATCCGTATATATGAGATTACTCGTGCTTGTGATCTTCACTTTATAGTCAGTGCCCGGCGCTTGTAATGACGGGATCAGCCATGGGTGCGAGCCGTCATTCAAGGTTGCTAATATGATCAATTGGTTCGGCTTACCCGGTTTCAGGAGTTCTATCTTCACATAACCTTTTGGATTCTCTGTTGATGTCCAGTTTATGATCTGTGTCGTTCCCCTTGTCCAGTTCTCTCCTCCATTGGGAGAAACCAATTTGAATGAAGGAACAGGGATGGTGAAATTGCCATCGCTGGTGTCATTGTTTGAGACGTTAATGGTACTTGTGATCTTAACTTTGTAATCACTTCCCGGCGCCTGAGCAGAAGGGATCAGCCATGGGTGCGAGCCGTCATTTAAGGTTGTTGATATGATCAATTGGTTCGGCTTACCGGGTCTTAGCAGTTCTATCTTCACATATCCTTTTGGATTCTCTGTTGATGTCCAGTTTATGATCTGGGTCGTTCCTCTCGTCCAGTTCTCTCCTCCGTTGGGAGAAACCAATTTGAATGAAGGAACAGGGATGGTGAAATTGCCATCGCTGGTGTCATTATTCGAGAGGTTTGCAGTGCTTGTGATCTTAACTTTGTAGTCGGTTCCTGGCGCCTGTGCCGTTGGAATTAGCCAGGGATGTGAACCATCATTAATGGTGCTTGCTACAATAACTCTATGGAGAAACCCTGCTTTCAGAAGTTCTATTCTAACATAGGTTCCGGGACTTTCAGTAGAATTCCATCTTATAGTTTTTGTTGTGCCTCGTGTCCAGTTCTCAGAACCATTCGGAGAAACAACAGTGAAGGAGGGGACAGGGATCGTGAAGCTGTTGTCGCTGGTGTCATTGTAAGCAGCGTTGGTGGTGCTTGTGATCCTCACTTTATAGTCAGTTCCAGGTGCCTGTGTCGCTGGAATTAGCCAGGGATGTGAACCGTCATTCAATGTGCTTGCTATGATCACTCTGTTTGACACTCCTGGTTTCAGGAGTTCTATTTTCACATACGTTCCAGGACTGCCGCTTGAATTCCATTTTATTGTTTGAGTTGTCCCTCTTCTCCAGTTCTCTCCCCCATTCGGAGTACTGACTGTTATATTTGGAGTAGGGATAGTGAAGGTGCTATCGCTGGTGTCTGTGTATGCTGCATTTGTCGTGCTTGTGATCTTCACTTTATAGTCATTTCCCGGAGCCAGTGTTATGGGGATGAGCCATGGATGCGAACCGTCATTCGGAGTACTTGATATTATGAGAGTACTTTTCCCTCCTTTTAGAAGTTCGATCTTCACATACGCCCCGAGACTGCCAGTTGAGGTCCAGCTAATCGTCCTTGTAGTGCCTCTTGTCCAGTTCTCCCCACCATTAGGAGAAACAATTGTTATTGCGCTCACTTTCTCCAGTCTTACATCATCAATGTAATAGGTATCTCCCGCTATTGCGAATGGGGCAAGCCAGATCATGAAACGTCCATCGTTCACCATACCTGTGAAATTTTCCGTGGTAAATTCGGTCGTGAATATCTGCCAGTTCGTACCAATATCGAAAGTTTGGTTTAAACCATACTCTGTATACGGTGAAATATGCTTAAACAAAACAATTCTCAGATCGTTTCCTGTCGTCGAATAGGAAGCGAAGCTTAAACGATAGCGCGTATTTTCTTCAAGTGTTATACCTATCTGAGACAGCTGGATATTCGTACCGATGGTATTCAGAACAAGCTTTGCAGCTTTTGTCCCTTCGTAACCAGGAGATGTTGCGGTGAAAGTCCCGGTTCCGTTCGTATGGAATAGCCACGGTATGGTCCCAGATTCAAATCCGGGGTTCTTTATGAGATTGATTAATGTCAAACCGTTGATAGTGAAACTATTATTACTGGTATCTGTATATTCTGAATTGGTAGTGCTTGTGACCCTGATTTTATAATCCGTTCCAGGAGTTTGAGTTGAGTTAATTAACCAATTATATGAACCTGAACCGGTACTGCCTACTGAAGTGCTGGAAGTAATCAAACGATTAAACACTCCATCTTTCAATAGTTCTATTTTCACATTCGTTCCGGGCCTACCGGTATAACTCCATCTTATTGAATGGGTTGTACCTCTTGCCCAGTTCTCTGCACCGTTAGGAATAGTGACGGTGATTCCCTCTGGAGCTATTCGATCCATCATAGGGTACCTGTCCTTTGCCCCACTGCCGCCGCTTATGTTATACGGTATGTCGCCTATGCCATCGCTACCCGGGATGTTCTGGCCGGGGCCGCTTTTGATATCGACACCGGTGTAGTTGCTCCAGTAGTTGCCGCCTGAGGGATAGCCATTGTCCCAGATGTTGGTGTTGTTGTCGTCGTAAGCTTGATCTGTGTTGTTTATGAGATTATTGTGATAAATTTTGTTGTTGCTGGATGAGGACAGAAAAATGCTATATCTATAATTCTCATATAAGGCATAGCTGTAGCCGTTGTTCAATGCATTGTTGCCACTTAGCGTGTTGTTGTTGGAAGAATACAGAGAGATGCCGCAGCTGGTGCCATAGTGTTCGTTTCTGTCGCCGTTGTTCGATGCAATGTTGCTAATCAGCAAATTGTTGCTGGAAGAATACAGAGAGATGCCGCAGCTGTAGCTATAGTCTGCGTTGCTGTTGCCGTTGTTCGATGCATTGTTGCCAATCAGCGTGTTATTGCTGGAAGATAACAGATGGATGCCCAGGCTGGTGCTATCGTATACATAGCTTTCGCCGTTGTTTAACGCATTGTTGCCGAGCAGTGTATTGTTGTTACCAAATAGAATGATGCCGGAGCCACTGCTGGATATATCCCATGGACTGAAATATTCATAGACGTTGTTCGACGCAGTGTTATCGATCAGCATATTGTTGTTACCGCCCAGAAAGATGCCGGTGTCGCCGTTGCCGTTTGCATTGCTGCCTCTTAGAATATTGTTGTCGGAAGACCACAAATGAATGCCGTGGTAGTTGTTCGATGCATTTACATTTTGAATATTTGAGCGAGTAACATTCCATAAAAATATTCCGAAATAATTATTTTTTAAGTCAAGGTTATTTAGAGTTACATTCACACAACTTATGCAGTAAAAAGTTCCTGCATTCGTATAAGAATCATAACCTGTGTCCATCGCACCTTTTATGTAAAATATAGGTTTCCCATCCACCATATTAGTGGTATCGATCTGATTATCAAAATCTGAATATGAAATTCCATCTAACTTAAAATTGTATAAATTCCCTTTCATCATATTGTTTATGAGCACATTCTTGCTGGAAGATTCCAAAGAGATGCCAAGATTATTATTAGATGCATTGTTGCTAATCAGCGTGTTGTTGCTGGAAGAACCTATTTCAATGCCTATGCTACTACTCCAGTAGGCATCGTAGTCTGATGCATTGTTGCCAATGAGCGTGTTGTTGTTGCTGAAATAGGACAAAGAGATGCCTATATAGTTGTTCAAATTTGCAGTATTGCCATAGAGCGTGTTATTACGGGAAGACCACAGACTGATGCCGTAGCCTAAGACGCAGTAACCCATATAGTCGCAACCGGCGTTCGAGTTTGCATTGTTGCTAATCAGCGTGTTGTTGCTGGAAGATTCAAGAGAGATGCCCCTGATGTTGTACGATGCATCATTGCCCCTGAGCATGTTGTTGCTGGAATCGCTCAGACGGATGCCGTAGCTGTCACAGTAGTAGAAATAGTCGCCGCAACCGGCGTTCGAGTTTGCATTGTTACCGATCAGCGTGTTGTTGCTAGAATCGCCCAGACGGATGCCGTAGCCGCTGCAGTAGTCGAAATAGTCGCAGCCAGTGTTTGAGTTTGCATAGTTGCCGATCAGCGTGTTGTTGCTGGAAGATTCCAAAGAGATGCCGTAGTAGTTGTTCGATGCAATTACATTTTGTATTTTTGCGCGAGTTGCATTCCATAAAAATATTCCGAAATAATTATTTTTTAAGTCAAGGTTTTTTAACGTTACATTCACACAGCTTATACAGTAGAAAGTTCCTGCATTTATAAAAGAATCATAAACTGTATCTGTCCCATATTTTATATAATATATAGGTTTTCCATCCACCATATTCGTGGTCTCGATCTGATTATCAAAATCTGAATATGAACTTCCATCTAATCTAAAATTGTAGTTATTCCCTTTCATTATATTGTTTATAAGCAAACTCTTGCTGGAAGATTCCAAAGAGATGCCGTAGTAGTTGTTCGAAGCATTATTGCCGCTCAGCAGGTTATTGTTGGAATGGCTTAGAAGGATGCCGTAGCCGTCGCAGTAGTCGAAATAGTCGCAACCGTTGTTAGATGCATTGTTGCCTATCAGGGCGTTGTTATTTGATGTGACCATGATCCCTGCCTCGAAATAAATGCCACCCCCTGTCGCGGTAAAATTTTCAAGTACAATCCCATCCGCAGCTAGCGTGATCGCGCTTCCGCTACCCCCGGCATTAACCACCGGCATCCCAATCCCGCGCAGTGTCAACTGCTTTGTCACGTTCACATTTTCGTAATAAGTGCCGCTGTCTACATGTATCTCATCGCCCGTGCTGGCATTGTTGATAGCCTCCTGGATAGTGGTGTAGTTGGTGCCCTTGTCGATGTTATGGACTGGAGCTGTTGTCAAAATCGTGGCCATATATGCACGAGATAAGTGATCAATATTTGTACTGACATTTTTTGAGAAAAGATCAACTTTTGCAGCTTTGGCAGCAAAATTTTCGTAAATATTTAACTTATTATTGTTCATCCTGGCAATGAAATCGGTGGCTCTAACGTTATTGATTATTAGATTTACCCGGGTTTTTTCATCGTTAAGTTTTAGCAAAATAAAATTATTTCCAGTAGATACTTTTATAGTCTTCCCACCATCGATTTTTTCAATGGTCGCTTTTTCTGCCCATTCAATTCGAAACCTAATCTTAAGAATTTTTGTAAGTCTGCCATT
Source organism: Candidatus Methanoperedens sp. (assembly GCA_049301735.1). Classification (GTDB taxonomy): domain Archaea; phylum Halobacteriota; class Methanosarcinia; order Methanosarcinales; family Methanoperedenaceae; genus Methanoperedens. The sequence continues at coordinate 1,503 of JBAQLI010000247.1, read as the reverse complement.
ATCGTTTCCTGGAATATCATCCCAGCTAAACAAATACAAATTTTTATTCCTGCTAAGATTATTCAATCGACCAGAAGGAATATCTCTCATCGGAATATTGGGTGGGAATCTATTTGTTATTGTACCTCCCGAACTTTCTATATGACTTATGTTCTGTAACTTCATTGGAGCTTGAGAGGAATCAAGAATTATATGGGATTCCTGGGCTACAGACGGATTAACCAGAACTATCATAAGAATAAAAAATAAAAGTATGTTACTTTTTTTCGAATATGTCATATTATCATTCCTGAGCCATCAATGTAAAACGTCAGTGCCTTTATTCCAACAACGATTTTCAGGGCGTACCCTCTGTCAAAGTCATCCAATATCATTTTTCCACCATTTCCAAATACAAAGATAGTATCCCACTTGAAGCAGGAAATCCACTATCTAACTGTGTTTCTTATTTTAAACTATATAAAATATCCTTTTTTATTCTATGTTGGTGATAAAAATGATTATAATTATCATTATCGAATTTATTGTTGCTTTTTTTTTGGTTTTTCGGATTTGTTGGAAGTCACAGCTTATCAGCACATTATTTAATAAAATGCACCCCAGCCTTGCTGTCTGGTACGAAAAATTAAAGGCTCAACACCGGATCTAATAGAACTGAAACAAACCCATGCTACCAGAGTTCGTTCGAGTTCGCATTGAGTTCATTGTTATTTTTTCAATAATCCTATCCTCACATATATTCCAAGACAGCAAGTTTAATTCCAGATTATTAAGGAGTCGTAGCACTAATATTGAAATTACCATCGCTGGTATCATTATATGCTAAATTCGTCGTGCTTGTGATCCTGATCTTATAATCCGCACCGGGAGTTTGTGTTGTTGGAATCGTCCAGGTCTGAGACTTGTCATTCGGAGTGCTCGCGAGGATGATTCTATTAACCACCCCATTTTTCAATAGTTCGATCTTCACATACGTTCCAGGATTTCCGGTATAATTCCAGGTTATTGGATAGGCTTTACCTCTTATCCAGGTCTCGCCGCCGTTAGGTGAGGTTACAGTAATCTTCGGGGCGACGATACTGAAGTTATTATCGCTGGTGTCATTATTTGATACATTCGCAGTGCTTGTTATTTTGATTTTATAATCCGCACCAAGAGCCTGTATCGCTGGAATCAACCATGGATTGGAACCATCATTCAGGGTGCTTGCTATAATCACTTTATTCGCCACTCCCAGTTTCAGGAGTTCGATCTTCACATACGTTCCAGGACTTTCAGTGGAATTCCATCTAATGGTTTGAGTTGTTCCTCGTGTCCAGTTCTCTCCTCCATTCGGAGTTGCCACAGTAATAGAAGGAACCGGAATAGTGAAGTTATTATCGCTGGTGTCCCTTATTGAAACATTAGCAGTGCTCGTGATCCTCACCTGATAATCAGTGCCAGGCGCCTGTGTTCCTGGAATTAACCATGGATGTGAACCGTCATTCAGGGTGCTTGCTACGA
>JBAQLI010000246.1:0-2079 GCA_049301735.1 Candidatus Methanoperedens sp. | reverse complement strand
CTTCCATGCCTGCATAGTTCAGGGCCCGTTCCAGGTCTGCCTTTGCATATGCTAACGCCTGGTCCGGTGCTGATATTTCGATATTTGAGGACATGGTCTTTGCCATTTTTATATCCATGCGTGTGAGATTGAGTGAGATCAGAGTTGACAGGATCACGAGGAATATGCCGATAACAGCGAAGGGAACGCGGGCCGAGTCATCGCGGAGGAAACGGGTTTTATTCATTTTCATTTTCATTTTCATTTCCTTTTCTCCCATAAAGACAATGTTGCCTGCGCGCGATTAATGTTTATTCGTGAAAAAACTTCAATAATGATCCTGTCTTTTGCTTGCTCTATCGTGATGACATTATTCACATACATATCCGCAAGTTCAGTAGAGAATGATCTGATCTCTTCATCAGTTGCAGCCTGTATCTCTTCTTTTGCAGCAACTTTAAGATAATCTTTGAGTTTATCTGCCATTGTTCCTGATAAGTTGGCGCTCACGTTGTTCAGGGTATTATTTATCTCATCATTTATTTCCTGATTCAAGGGTATTTCAGAATCCAACAGGAGGCCATTGACATCTTCGATCATCTTGTTCCTGGACTCATCAAGAACAGGCCCCAGCTTTTGATCCACTATCAGGTCAACGGAATCGTCGACCGTATCATTAATTATGTTATTTATCTTATTAGAGATCTCCATCTCTATTACATCCCGGGCCGATTCATTATTTTTCAATTCTTCCAGTGTAAATGAAAAGTTTCCGAACTTGCTGTTATTGAAATTATTCTCGATAATATCCTCCACTTGTTTTCGTGAAATCACGATATGATAAGGCATCGTGATATATGCTGATTCCACGTATGCATTATCAGGTACAGGTTCCCCGATATCCAGGTCTCCCCCGATGGGTACGCCGGTAAAAGGCCGCCATAATACTGTGAAATTATAATCATACCTGTCCCCGATTTGTTCATCAAGATAATTTTTCATGATACTTTTTGAACTGTTTGAATAATTTGTCATCATGAAATTCAATTGTGTTCTTGATCCATTGTAATAAATAACCCACTGCACTGCCGCATTTTCAGCTGCAATATCAGAAAAAGTCTTATGTCTTAATTCTTTTCCCGCAATTATTTTTTTACCCGTTGCAAAAACCGGGGAATTATTCAATGGGCCAGCAACTGCATCCAGCTGGTCGCCTGCTACTATGTATTCAAATTCATACACCCTTCCATTCAGAAGCGTGAGCAGTGTATCCCCCGAATTCTCCTGGCTTTTTGATTCAAGCGCCGATTTGATCTGGGTGTTGCCTGTTATTGAAGGAAGAAGTATCATTGCTGAAATAGAGATCATGATAAGGAACAGGAATATATCAAAAGTAGTAGAGAAACCTCCTGTATCTTTATAAAAACTATTCTTTCCCTTCCCCTTCCTATTCCTGTTCTGCTTCACTTTCGTCATCATTTTCTCCATATTTTAACAGTAAGTGTACCTGGCTGCTCTTCTACATCATTGAATCTGACCGTTACTGGTACTGAAGCAGAGACACCGATCTTTGATTCGCCTGAATCCGGGTTTTTGATAATGATATTATACGCCCTGTTTTCTGAATTTGAATCGATCTTGAACATGAAATTGTAATAAGAGCCGTATTGCTGGAATATTTCAGCAGGGTCGAGTTTTTCCAGTTTTCCCGAATCAATCACACCAGGGTAGCCGCCAGTCAATGTGCTGTCCCTGCCAAGCTTCTGGGCAAGATTTGCTGCATCCTCGTAATGCCCTGCGATGAAAGATTTTTCCTGGTATGTCGTATAAGCCTGGGTAAGGACAGCGATAAAAACAATAAATCCAACGACAGCCAGAGCCATAGCTGGAAGCTCAGTATAGGGCTCGATCACTCCTTTTTCATCACTGGTAAACGAAGACATAATCTCTTTTTTGAATTTCCGTCTGATTCTTATAACAATACCTTCGCCATTAAGGAGCATTAATACTACCTATTTTCGTTATTTCTGCAAACATTTGCTGAATTAAAATTGGATCTGGTTTTTCCGGTATCAATTTTAATGTTTCATAGATATATTT
>JBAQLI010000245.1:0-2328 GCA_049301735.1 Candidatus Methanoperedens sp. | reverse complement strand
AATTAAGTGGCTCTCATTTTAATTAAACATTTCGATTACTCTTTGCTTCGCTTTTCGGAAACAAAATCATGATGAACAATTTGAAACACAATATTTGCCCGGAATAGATTTCCTGGATTTGAAACTTCCAATAAATTCATACCAGTTTTGTACAGCCAATATGAAAGATATCAAAAAGACCATCTGGGCAAGATCAGCCAAATGATACACATTGAGGATCTCTCCTTCTGACACGAAGTTGATAATGAATTTGAATACATTATTTAATGCAAATGAAGCACCTGCTATTGAAATATATATCCAGGTCTTCTGGATTATCGAATTATTGAGGAATAACCGTGCCCTCAGTAGTTCTTTGTCCACTTTGCGCATCATTATAAGAATTTGTCCTATCATGAATATTAATATGAACGCTGCCCCAGCATTGTATAATACCATGAATGTGTCAACAAAATCCATACTGAATGAAGTAATCATAACGCCTCTTTTTCTAAACTGAAGTTATACTTAAGGTGGTATGTATATATGATTTATTGAACAAAACGTGTGAAGCATTAATCTTTAAGCCTTATTTCCCCCAGGGTCTCATATATAGGACCAGTTGGTGTCAGCGTACTTTTCTTGAGGAAAATGGATCCAACATTCATCATGCCAAGGTCTATATGTTCCAATTTTTTCAAATTTCCAAGAAGTAAGGACTTGTCCCTTAATTGCTTAACACGGGCAAGGGTTGCATGAGGTGAGAAGTGGTGATCTTTTTCGAATTTAAATAGCGAAAGTACACGTTCAACTTCGTCATGTAGCACATCAAAATTATCTTCGGCCCCAAGCCATATAACTTTTATATAAGCAAGTTTCGGGAATACTCCCACCCCTTTTATTTTCGCTTCAAATTGTCTGCAATTTATCTGTGATAACGCGGATAAAATGGATTCGACATCACTTTCCTTGATATCCCCCAGGAATTTCAAGGTTATATGAACCTGTTCTGGCTCAACGAGTTTTATTCCAGGCATATCCAGTGTAGATTCAATTTTTTCTATTTCAGGAATAAATCTATCAGGCAACTCAACAGCTATGAATGTCCTTATCATATTGATCAATGTAAATACTCATTTAAACAATAAAAATTATTTGATTCGATAGCTTGATAATAAAAAAGGTGTTTAAAGGAATAAAGGTGTAATAAATAATGAAAAGAGATCTGATGGATATCCTGTGCTGCCCAATGTGCAAAGGCGACCTCGTACTTGAAGTTACAGAGGAGAATGAGAAAGAGATCGTTAAAGGGACGCTTTATTGTGGAAAATGTAAAGAATATTATCCGATCGACGATGGTATTCCAAACATGCTGCCGCCGGAATTGAGGGAATAATTGTATTAAGTAATTAAATATCAGTAATACTCGTTCCTTACCACTCTTCAGATCGCGTTCTTCCTGATACACTAATTACAGTTTTCAAACCAATTATATCGATTACTAAAATACTGACTCTTACCAGAACTGAGAAGACCATTCCCAGAGCTGGTGATATTCCAAAAAACGAAAATACAAGGATTATTCCTCCTTCCATAAGCCCCAGGCCAGCGGGTGATAATGGAACAAACATCAGGATCGTAATGAGGGGATGAAGCAGGAAAAAAATAAAAAATGAAATTTCAATCCCGATAGCTTTTCCTAGAAAGTACCACTGTAATGCAGCAAATATCCATCCTATCGTATATAATATCAAGATTATATTTAAGCTGTCCTTGATCAGGATGCTTCTATCTTTAAAAGAAGAGAGATTTTCAGTAAATTTGTTAAGAAAAGGGATCTTAACCAGGAATTTTGATGTCATTTTTTCATTATTCCATGATATCAATAGCATTAATATCCCGACAACCAGGAGAATTACCGAACCTATCCCTGCATAAATAATGAAATTTTTTTCAATATTCAAATGAAAAGATAAATAAATTATAGCTGCAACAGCCCCTGCGACCTTAAGGATGAATTCAATCCCCTGTGGAGCAAAAATGCATGCCATTCCTTCTGTAATAGGAACGCCAGCTTTTTTTCTTAATATTAAAGGTGTTAAAAAATAACCGCTCCTTCCAGGAGTTATATCTCCAATAATCATTCCTCCTATATGTGAAAGAAAAACATCCTTTAATTTCATTTCGTGCCCTATTTTTTTAAGCAGATAAGATAAACGTAATGCAAGTACCAAATCCAGAAAAAGGTAGGATAGGCATGCCATGATGAAATAGCTTAAATCGGTTTTTTTTAGAACCTCAAATATCTCATTCAGGTTCAGTTTATTCAAAATAAAAGCAATAATGGAT
>JBAQLI010000244.1:0-13446 GCA_049301735.1 Candidatus Methanoperedens sp. | reverse complement strand
GTATCCTCTTCAAAAGTAATGGTAAACCTTGCATAAACAAAACATTATGAATATCACACAGGTCTACAGAATACGGTTTGCAAAACATTACTCTTCATAACACAGAGAGTTACCATGGTTTATGAAGAGGATACAACTATTCTCCAATAGACATGGAAGAAAAACTGAAGCGGTGGGAGAAGGACAATCACGTCGCTTCGGCGGGAAGCTATTATTGTCACATGGCCCTGGCGCACTATTTTTTTGGAGAACATGAAGAAGCCCAAAAATACTTTGTCGGAGTCAGGAAATATTTATCGGGTCTCACTGACAACGTGCTGAAGAGGGAGTGGCACATCTTTTTGGTATTGAACACACTCAAGCTGTATGAAAAAGGCATCGGACATAAGAGCAAAAGCGAACTACTCGCAGAGATTAAGCCTTACATAGAAAAGGTAAAGATATGGGCAGCATTAGGACCTGTGCTAAAACCCTATCTTGCATTCCTTTATGCGGAGATAGAAAGGGTCACGGGCGAATTTAAGGAAGCTCGCAGCCTGTATCTGGATGCAATAGACTCCGCGCACGAACAAAAGTATATCTTTTTCGAGGGATACCTCAATGAATGCTTCGGAGAAATGCTCCTGCAAAACGGGCAATCCACGGAAAAAATATACTTTGTCGAGGCGGCGCGCCTGTACAAGAAATGCCGAGCGCAGCGTAAAGAGATCACCCTTATCGAAAAATACCCGAAATATTTTGAAGAAGAAAAAATGCCTTATCAGCATCCAGAGCATGAAATGGAGTCTTCCGTTCCCTATGCTCTTCCGGATCTTGACTTTGATTACCTGATGAAATCATCCCTTGCCATTTCCGCAGAGATAGAATTGGAGTCTCTACTGAAAAAGATCATGAACGTGGCATTAGAGTGTTCTGCAGCCCAGAACGGCTACCTGCTTATTGAGGACAAAGGCACCCTTTATGTCCGTGCAGAAAGCCACATCACAAAAAAAGATGCTGCGCAGACTTTATACCAAAAATTCGAAGAAACGACGGGAATATGTAAGGCAATCGTCCGATACGTACACCGTACCGGTGAGAGGGTAATCCTCAATGACGCCTCAAAGGAGGGCATGTTCAAGGATAATATCGAAGTCACGAGCATGGGGCTGCGCTCGGTGATGTGTCTGCCTGTTATCAAGCAGTCAAAAATGATAGGAGTATTATACCTGGAAAATCACCTGTCTGATGACGTATTCACGTCAAAAAATGCCCAGATGACCGATCTTCTGACTTCCCAGACTGCTATCTCCCTTGAAAACTCACGCCTCGTAGATGACATGAAGAGGGCAGAAAGCCAGGTAAAAAAATCTCTAAGTGAAAAGGAGGCATTGCTAAAGGAAATACATCACCGTGTCAAGAACAACCTGCAGATCATCCACAACATTCTCGACCTGCAGATGCCTTATATATTAGACGGGCAGGCGATAGAGCTTTTCAAGGAAAGCAAGGATAGGGTTTATTCAATGGCCCTAATCCACGAAAAGCTGTACCAGTCCGAGTCGCTGGCAAAAATCGACCTTCATGAATATATTCAAAGCCTAACAAACAACCTGTTCCTCTCCTACGGGGTAAGCGAAAGGGTCATAAATCCGAAGATATACGTTGAAAACATAACGCTCAATGTCGATACCGTGATCCCGTGCGCTTTGATTATCAATGAACTTGTCTCGAATTCGCTAAAACATGCCTTCCCGGATAATTATAATTCGGCCAACGGAAACGAGAAGGGTGAAATATACATCGACCTGCGACATGGTCAGGAAAATAAACTCATATTGACTGTCGGCGATAACGGCGTAGGCATGCCTGAGGATTATGATATTCAGAAAAGTGAAACACTGGGGCTCCGACTGGTAAGCGTGCTGGCAGGACAGCTTAAAGGACTCATCAAGCTCAACCAGATCAGCGGGACTGAATTCGCAATTATATTCGAAGCCGTAAAGTAAAAAAGAGATGATAAAAATGCCTGCAAAAATACTGATAGTCGAGGACGAAGGAATAGAAGCGCTTTCCCTGCAACAGAAGCTTAAAATCCGGGGATATAACGTTCCGGATATCGTCTACACCGGAGAAGACGCTGTCAAAAAAGTGGCTGAAAGCAGTCCCGATCTGGTGCTTATGGACATAATGCTGCATGGAGGAATGGACGGTATAACAGCAGCAGGACATATTCATGCCAGTTTTGATATTCCTATCATATATATCACGGCCTACGCCGATGATGATACGCTCAAGCGTGCAAAGATAACTGAGCCGTACGGCTATATAGTCAAGCCGTTCAAGGAGAGGGAACTACAAATATCCATAGAGATGGCTCTTTACAAGCACAAGACCGAAAGAGAATTAAAAGAGAGCAGGAGACTCTTTGAAACAACGCTTAGAAGCATTGTGGATGCTGTTATCGCCACGAACAAAGCCGGACTGATAACGTTTATGAATCCCATTGCAGAGAAACTTATCGGCCGGAAGCAGGAAGAGGTCTTGAATAAAGAACTGACGGAAGTATTCAAAATAATAAACAGACATACACGCAAACCCGTCGAAAATCCAATAACAAGGGCGCTTGAAGGCTCTATAACATGCCGTGAAAACCATATATTATTGACGGGCAAGGATGGAAGAGAAATACCGGTAGATACCAGTGCCGCACCCATCAAAGACGACAATGGAAACAGCCTCGGTGTCATTTTAACATTCTGCGAGGTAACGAAACGCGAGAAGATGCAGGCGGCACTGCATGAGAGCGAAGAACGTCTGCGCATTGCAAAGGATGCGGCGAAGCTGGGCGTTTATGACTATGATGTGCAATCAAGAACATTGCGATGGGACGAGCGAGTGAGGCAACTATGGGGTATAGAGCCGGACGTGCAGATTACATCCGAGGTGTTCAATTCCGGGCTCCATCCGGATGATCGCGCAAAGACTCAAGCTGCGGTGGATCAGGCACTCGACCCTGCAGGCAATGGCGGATATTATGCCGAATACCGCGTCGTTAACCGTGCCGACAGCATCGAGCGCTGGGTGGCCGCGACAGGACAGGTATTCTTCGAGCAAGGCCGTGCCATGCGGCTCATTGGAACCATGCAGGATATTACAGAGCGCAAGAGGGCCGAGGGTGCGCTGCGCAGAGCGCACGATGAATTAGAGATACGCGTTAAGGAAAGAACTGCTGAACTGGAAGAAGTAAATAAAGCACTGCATGCTGGAATCGAAGAGCGCAAGCGGGCTGAGGAACAAATACAAGAACAAGCCGCACTTCTTGATAATGCACAGGAGGCTATAGGAGCTATAGGAATCCGAAGCTTAGAACACAGCCTCATCTACTGGAATAAAGGTGCACAACGCCTATATGGCTGGACAGCAGAGGAAGCTATAGGCAAAAATCCTGTTGAGTTTCTGTTTAAAGATAAAGAAGAAACACCCCAACTCATTAAGGCAAAAAGGATTGTGTTTGAGAAGGGAGAGTGGACAGGCGAGTTGCACCAGGTAACGAAAGATAGTAGAGAGGTGATTGTTGAAAGCCACTGGACTCTGATATATGATAGCGAAGGTAAACCGAAATCGATACTGGTCATCAACACAGACATCACAGAGAAGAAATCGTTCGAGGCGCACTTATTACGAGCGCAGCGAATGGAGAGTATAGGCACTCTTGCAGGAGGTATAGCACATGACCTCAACAATATGCTTACGCCAATGATGCTGTCGCTGCAAGTGTTAAGAGAAAAATTCAAGGATGAGCAGAGCCAGAAATTGCTTATTACCCTCGAAAAAAACTCCCAGCGCAGTGCTGATTTAATAAAGCAGGTTCTATCGTTTTCACGAGGAGTCGAGGGTGAACGCAATCCTCTTGCGGCAAAACATATTATCACCGAAATTGAGAAGATCGCAAAAGAAACATTTCCTAGGAACATTGAAATTAGAACTGATATACAGAAAGACCTCTTTATTATCTCAGGAGATGCCACACAACTGCACCAGGTTATAATGAATCTGTGTGTGAACGCTCGTGATGCTATGCCGGATGGTGGTATCTTAGGTATTTCTGCTGAAAATTTTTTAATTGATGAAAATTATGCACAGATGCATACCGAAGCTAAAGCCGGTTCTTACGTTACAATTGCAGTCTCAGATACTGGAATCGGTATTCCCCCCAAGATACTTGATAGGATTTTTGAGCCTTTTTTCACTACAAAGGAGTTTGGTAAAGGAACAGGACTTGGCCTATCAACAGCACTTGCAATTGTGAAAAGCCATGGCGGATTTATAAATGTAGAGAGCGAAGTTGGAGAAGGAACGACATTCAGGGTATATTTTCCAGCGATTAAAACAGAAATGCAAAATGTAGAGGAGGAGAAGCTTGAATTGCTCGTTGGACACGGAGAATTAGCTCTCATTGCTGAAGACGAAGATTCAGTTCGTGAGGTCACTATTTCGACATTGGAAAAATATGGGTATAGTGTGCTTGCAGCCAATGATGGTGCACAGGCAGTAACAGAGTATGCTCAAAATACAGATAAAATCAAAGTTATTCTTATGGATATGATGATGCCTGTAATGGATGGTGAAGCGAGCATCCGGACGATTCGTAAAATTAACCCAGGAGTCAAAATTATCGCAGTCAGCGGAATAGCAGAAAAAGATAAACTTAAAAACGTTGCACACAATACAAACGCTTTTCTGCCAAAGCCTTATACTGCAGAGAAACTGTTGAAAACCATACACGAAGTTCTAAGTGTGAAATAGTAAGTCAATGACCTGGAAGCCTATCGAGTTCATACACGTATGCTGAACTCCGAAAGCAAATTCACACTGTTTATTTAAATGACAGATAGAACTATGGACCCGCTTCTTTAACTCCCCTCCAATAGTATAATCCTTTCCTTCCATCGATTGCTGGCTGAGATAGAACTGAAGAAAGAAAGATCAGAATCCGCCAATAGAACCTGGGAACTTGTTGAGGCGTTCCACCCATACCTGCAGATTGCACAAAGAAGGTACTGTGACATCCATGCCGCGACTCTGAGGCAGTCAAGGATGACCTGATGGACTGAGCGGAATTTTTACTAGCACTCATCTGCGATCAGGAATGGATTGTTTCTGCTCTTTTGGACGTGTTAAAACGTTCCAAAATACTTTATTTCCAGAAAAGTCCAAGATACATTACTGTTCAAAAGAATAAGGAGACTGGAAGGCATGAGGGATGGAAGTACACGGAAGGAGATTTTGATTCCACACTCACGATCGAACAGATTCTTCACATACCTGTGAACAGGCTTGCGGGTTCAACATGGGGTACATCTCCGCTTCAGCCGCTAACGAGAATGCTTGATCTGAAAAGTAATATCGAGGTCAATCTCGATCACCTTGTCACGCGCTATCTCGTTCCCAGGTATGTCTATCTGCTCGGCAGGGGACGAGCGTTCCCCAGGAAGTAATTGATGACTTTGCAAAGAGCCTTGCAGATCCCGAAGTTGCGCAGGATCAGGTTTTCGAGAACAATACTGAAAGCACAGCCAAGATACAGACGGAGATTTTCAGTAACTATATTTTAATGATGCTATAGGAAAATGAAATATGATACATATGAATTAACCATTAATTCTTTATTCACATACGCTAACTTATGAAAAGGTGATTTATATCAAACCGGTACTACAGGTGGCCCTTGATGTTTTAGAGACAGAACGCGCTATCCAGATCGCCAAAGAAGCGATAACTGGTGGCGCTGACTGGATAGAAGCAGGAACCCCGTTGATCAAAAGCGAAGGCATGGATGCTTTAAGGAAACTAAAAGCAGCATTCCCTGACCGGGTTATCCTGGCTGATATGAAAACGGTAGACACGGGGGCAATGGAAGTGGAAATGGCAGCCAAAGCCGGTGCTGATATTGTTATTCTGCTCGGGAGCGCTGATGATTCCACGATACAGGACGCTATAAGATCAGCGCGCAAATATGGAGTGAAAATAATGGCCGACCTGATTTCTGCGGGAAGTCCGGTAAAAAGAGCTAAAGAACTTGCAGAACTCGGTATCGATTATATAAATATTCATGTTGGGATCGACCAGCAGATGACGGGCGAAGATCCTCTTTCGATCCTCAAGTCGCTTAAGATAAATGTACCCATTGCGGTCGCAGGTGGGATTGATGCAAAGAGCGCAGCAGCAGCAGTATTATCCGGTGCAAGTATCATCATCGTCGGCGGAAATATTGTCCGGTCATCCAATGTTACAGCATCTGCAAGAGCGATCCGCGAAAGTTTGGATTTGCCGCAGTTATCAATTGAACCGGAAAAATCGATCGATGAGAAAACCATCGAACTTCTAAAACATGTCTCCACCCCCAATATCTCGGATGCCATGCACAGGAAAGGCGCTATGAAAGATATCCATTCGATTTGCAAAGGGACAAAAGCAGTGGGAAGAGCTGTCACAGTACAGACATTTCCCGGAGATTGGGCAAAACCTGTAGAAGCAATAAATGTTGCACTTCCTGGTGATGTTATCGTTATCAATAACAACAGCACTCATGTCGCCCCGTGGGGAGAACTTGCAACGTTGAGCAGCATCAATAAAGGCGTGGCAGGCGTTGTAATAGATGGCGCAGTAAGAGATGTTGATGATATCAGGCGGCTTAATTTTCCTATTTTTGCGACATCAATTGTCCCGAATGCAGGCGAGCCGAAAGGTTTCGGGGAGATAAATACCGAAATACAGTGCGGGGGGCAGACCGTAAAACCAGGGGATTTCATAGCAGGTGACGATAATGGTGTTGTCGTAATACCACGGGAACGGGCATATGAGATAGCAAGGCGGGCGGTGGAGGTTGAAAAGAACGAGCGGCGAATACGTGATGAAATAACAAGGGGAAAAACGCTTTCTGAAGTATTATATCTTGAAAAATGGGAGAAGAAATGACCTCTGAGACCACATTCTTTATTTCTGTTTTCACTGCATTATTTTCGATCATAAACCCTGTCAGCGGAGTGATGGCATTTATTTCCATGACGTCCAATATGAAAGAAGAGGATAAGAATTATGTGGCACAGCGTTCTGCAGTTATTGCTTGTATAATTGCGATAATATTTACGATATCAGGGAATTATATAATGGAATTTTTCGGAATTACTGTGGATTCCCTGAGGGTAGCAGGTGGAATTTTACTTTTTCTTGTCGCCATGGATATGCTTTTTGCGAGAACCTCAAGAGAAAGTATTACATCTGAAGAATTATCTGATGCTGTACACAGGGAAAACATCTCAATTTTTCCAATGGCCATGCCCATGCTGACAGGACCAGGGGCCATAACGACAATAATCCTGTATTTAACGAAAGGAATTGAGGATTATTCTCTCAATCTGCAAACAGTGATATTAGTTGAAGTTGGTGCAATACTACTTATATTTATCATTACTTTCCTGATTTTCAGATATTCAGATTATTTTAGAAAGGTCGTAGGAATGACAGGCATGCTTGTAATGACACGGCTTATGGGTCTTTTCCTCGGGGCCATAGCAGTCGGGTTTATTGCAGATGGTATATGGAATATTTATACGTTTAAACTGGCGGGTTAAAGACTACATGAGAAAAATGAATATCCTGGTAGTTACAGGAAAGCTTGCAAGCAATACAGTAAAAGCTTCTGTTAATGGCGGGGCTGATGTCCTTGTTCTTGATATCGAGGTCGCGGCATTTACAACCCCAGCTCTGCTGAGGCGTTCCCTCCCACCAAAAAAATATGACCTGATACTTATTCCCGGCCTGGCAAACGGTGATTTTCCAGGACTTGAAAAGGAGGTTGGTATCCCAATAAGACTTGGACCAAAACATGCGGTGGATCTTGGTTTTGTACTCTCGTTTTCAGAAGGGTTAGATTTTTCATCAAGTATGCCGGCATGTGAGCTATTGACCGAGAAAAAGCGTTCCAACGCATTCCGGAAAGTGTTTGAACTGGAACAAACAGCAGATTCACCTTTATCGTTAAAATCAGTGAAGATCGGCGGGAATTCCCGCATGAAGGTGATGGCTGAAATTGTGGATGCCGGCTCAATGAGTAAAAACGAGCTTACTAAAAAAATAATTTATTTTGCAGAATGCGGGGCGGATATTATTGACCTTGGGATTTCATTAGATACATCGATCGGTAAGGTCAGGACTGCTGTTGAAACTGCAAGATCCGTAACTGATATTCCCCTCTCCATCGATACGCTTGATCCTGAATCAATAAATGAAGCGGTTGATGCAGGGGTAGATATTGTTTTGAGCCTTAATTCAAAAAATATCGATAAAGTAAAGGATAAAATAATCCGGCATCACACGGCTTCGGTCTTAATTCCTGATCAAACAGGTGATATTGAAAGTCTTTTCCGGAACATACGATCAGCGCAGGATTCTGGTATCAGGAATATTATCGCTGACCCTGTGCTTGAACCTGCAGGTCATGGTCTTACACAGTCGATCAACAGGTATTATGAATTCAGGAAACGCAACAGGACTACGCCTTTATTCTTCGGTCTGGGTAATGTGACTGAACTTGTTGATGCAGATTCTATCGGGATCCATGCGATTCTTTCAAGCATTGCAATGGAGCTTGATGCAAGTATCTTATTTACACCGGAATTCAGCCATAAGGCTCATGACAGTGTCAATGAATTAAAGACTACTTCAATAATGATGATGCTTTCCAGGGACAGGAAAAGTGCGCCAAAGGATCTTGGAGTTGACATGCTGGTAATAAAGGAAAAGCGCAGGAGGGAATTTGGGTTGATGCCCGGATCTATTATAGAAGCAAAAAGCAGTGAAAAATGGCAGCTTGACCCGGCTGGATGTTTTAAGATAGAGTTGACAGATGATATGATCCGTAACAGTAAGGTAATCCCTGGAAAAATAATAGTGCGAAATGTTATTGACAAAGATAATCCAATAGCCGGATCGACCGCAAAGGATATACTGGATACTATTATCGAACGCGGACTTATTTCACGTCTTGACCATGCTGCTTATCTGGGGAGAGAACTTATGAAAGCTGAAATTGCATTGAAATTCAAGAGGAGCTATTCCCAGGATGACAAATTTTGATATAATAAAACAATTATCCGATGACACTGAAATTACAGAAATTCTTGATCGTGCAGTGAATAACGGATCACTTGATATAAATAATAATATAAATAATAGTATTGATCCACTTGATCTGGGTGATGGAAAAAAACTGCTTGAATGTAATGATCTTAATCTATTAGGAGCAGCTGCAGATGCTTTACGAAAAAAAAGTGCAGGGGATCTTGTCACATTCGTTATTGACCGCAACATAAATTATACGAATATCTGCACGTCTAAATGCAAATTCTGTGCTTTTTACCGTGAACCCGATGCAAAAGACGCCTATGTGCTAAGCATTGAGAAGATACTTGAAAAGGTTGACGAAGCTGTCAGGTTGGGAGCGACCCAGATACTCATACAGGGTGGATTGAATCCTGATATTCCCATTGAATATTATGAAAAAATGCTAAAAGAGGTTAAGAAAAAGTTCAATGTCCAGATGCATGCATTCTCCCCTCCTGAGATCGTGCATATCTCAAAGTTATATGGCGCCGGGATAAAAGAAACGATCTCGCGCCTTCATGAGGCGGGACTTGATTCAATACCAGGCGGCGGAGCAGAGATACTTGATGACAGGGTAAGGGATTCTGTTTCGCCAAAAAAGATCGGATGGAAGAAATGGCAGGAAGTAATGCTGGCAGCACACTCACTGGGTATCCCGACAACTGCTACAATGGTCTTCGGGCATGAGGAAACCCTGGAAGAAAGGATAAAACACATAATCAGGGTGCGGGATATGCAGAAAAAGTATCATGGTTTTACGGCATTCATACCCTGGACTTTCCAATCCGAGAATATGGGATTGATCGGGACTTCAACCGGAATAGATTACCTCAAAATGGTTGCTGTATCAAGAATTCTTCTTGATGGTCACATTCAGAACATCCAGGCTTCCTGGGTGACCCAGGGCATCGATGTTGCACAAATGGCATTGGATTTTGGCGCAAATGACCTTGGTGGGACAATGATCGAAGAAAATGTTGTCCGCGCCGCAGGTGTGCCTTTTCACAGCAAGAGCATTGACGAATTTATCCATGCTGCCAGGAAATCGGGACGTCCTGTGGCAAAAAGAGATACATTGTATAATATCATTGAACGATATTGAAACAAATTTCTTTATTATGGCCAATAAGCTTTATTACTATGACAAAACAGACTTAGTATGAGGTTGGGGTTAGTGGCAAAAGACCTATCCTATCCAAAATTTGTTTTTTTACCCAACCTCAAAATTTTCTCTTTAAAGATTGTTGGATTATTTCAAATCCATATCAAAATTCTGAAGCATCCGGTTCTTTTTGAGTTAGAATCACAAGAAATGGGAAAATGTCTTAAAAAGTGAGATAGCGATATTCTCCACCAGGTCCTTGTTTTCAAGGCCATTGATCCATTTTTTAGAAAAACACTCAATACCATGGAACGCTCCGCACAAAGAGCCTGTTATGCATCCAATAGAATCCGTATCCCCACCAGCGTTCACAGCTTCGATGATCGCCATTTCAGGTTCTTCAAAATATCTAAAAAAACAATAAAAGGCGCAAGGGACGGTATCGTACACGTAATATGATGTTCCAAGCCTGGCAAAAACAATATCCGGTAATTCGTTTCGCGATTCGCAAGCCAGTTCTATTTTCGTTGCAAGATCAATGTCATATTTTGATGCTCTTTCACAGGCTTTCCTCATGATTTCAGAGCGATCGTCTCCCTCAATTGCAGATCGGACGGCTACCGCAACTGCCACTGCGCCTGCAATTGCCCCTTTACTTTTATGCGTCGGTATTGAGGAAAGGACTGCATTAGATTCCACGTTTTCCAGGCGATCATAAAAAAGTCCGATTGGGGCCACTCTCATTGCACTACCGCAGGATGGTATATCACTCCCTGATTCTTTCCAGGAAATACCTGAATTTAATTTGTCAATAGCAGAAGAACTTGAAGGCCCGAGAAATGGACTTCTTGCAGGATCATTTCGGAATTCTTCTCCCCATTTTGCAATTCTTCTGGCAAAATCAACAGCATCAAAACCATTGCGGGCGATCAAAGACTGAGCAAGGACAAGCATTTGTTCAGTATCATCCGTATATTGTCCTGCCCTTAATTTCTCTCCAGGGCTCCCTTTTGGCGCCCTGCCATAATCCTTTATGTACCCCATTTTGAGAATTTCTTCTCTTCGTACTCCTTCATTTTGTTTTCCCAAGGTATCACCTATTGCGGCCCCAAGCATACAGCCAATGTATTTGTTTTTTAATTCATCAGTTATCAAAAATTTGGATTTCCCTCCTGAACCTTCGAAGACCATGCTGTTATCTCAAATTTCTTCTCCTCTTCCCGGAGGAGGCTTTTTAACACGCCTGCCGTGAAAGCAGTATGGCCTCCCCGCCCTGGCATGCAATAGCGATTTTTTTGGTGTTGTTATTATTATTTTCGTCCAAGTTGATAACCCCCTATCTTATTAGTATGTAGTTTATGCTTATAAAATATTTTGTTTTATCGTGACTGTTACATATTATATTATTATAGTATTATTTTTTTGCATGCTTTATGTTTAAAGTGTGATTTGCACACCGCAAAGGACGCAAGATCGCAAAGCAGAGCTTGAAAATGTGGGATGGTTATGCTTCCTTTATATTACATAGTTATACTGCTAGTTGTATCTAATTTTATTCACCAACATGGATTGAATTTTAATTTAAATTCATGTTGGTAGTTAGGTCAATGTGCAACACATCTAATAAAATTGACCTAAAAACCAGGAATTTTTATAAAGTTTATAGAATTTTTTTCTATCATTTGAAATTACAGTCTAAATATAAAATAACCATTCAACAAATCTTTTATTAAAATTCGTATAGATAGTTCTTTTATATTTCATCCTAATTTATCTAATGATTGTTTTTTTCCGTTCTTATCGATAAATTTCCAAAATGTCGGTCCGTTACATGTTGGTTTTTTAGTTACTGCCTTACCAGCAGCAGTAGGAGATGGATATTCTTTTCCATTAAATAGAATTTTATTATATGAATAATATATTGCATTGTAAATTATTTTTTTATATGTAGCGAAAATTTCTGTTGTATGTATTTCATTTTTATTTGGCTGAATTTTTTCAGGTTCCATTTTAGAAGGATTTACAAAAGACTCCGTCTTTTTTACCGTACCACTGTCTTGCTTATTATTCATATTGACAGAATTATATAAATAATTTTCCCGTAATTCATCAAGTGTCGTACCGTGTTTATTTTTCCAGCTTGTCCATCCATTTACAGTATTTCTTTTACTACCTGCATTTTGAATTCCCGCTAATGCAGCGTAACTTGGGCTACTATAATTCTGACCTAATGTGTTGATTGTCCCATCCTGATTTAATGTTGCTTCGTATACTTTCGCATATCCTTGTCTAGGTTTATATTCCATAACCAATTTTTCTCCAACCTTTAGTATCTCCTTTTCGATTAAATCTGAAATTAATATGTCATATTTATCTTTATTTATCCCATTTGTTTTTATTTGCTTTTCTTTTCCAGTATCTAATATGGGTTTAGATTCTATAGGAAAGTGATACATAATATCTTGTTTATTATTTAAATTGACAAATTTTATAACTTCCCAAATTTTAATTTCGGTTTTCTGTTGTTTTGACCAAGATTCCAAATCGTCAGATGTTTTATCAATTGGTATTCCAACAATTGGTTCTTTATCTAATATTTGACTCAATACATGTCTTACATCAATATCTTTAATATTCATTTCATAAAACTTATCTTTGGTAATCGCGTCATCTTTGAATTGATTAATAGAAAGTTCTATGATCCGTTTCTTAGATAATTGTGTTTGGGCTGCACCGATTTGTTTTCCAACTTGCGAAGCGATGTGGTCGTAAACTTTATGTTGTGCTAATTCAGCTTCAACAATATACCACATCTGAGATTTCAAATCTATAGCGTAACCATCAGGGATTGTCCCAGCTCCATCCAAGGTTTTAATTTTAGTTTTTGGTAAAAAAATTGAACTTGCCCCAAATATTTGTTCATAATTGTCTACTATAACTTGCTCTAATTCATTTTCGTCAAGGAAGGGGGCTTCAATATATCTTTTATTATTACCAATTAACATAGGATTACAATTATTTATTTTGATATTAAAAAGTTGCGATTAAATTTCTTGTAATACGAAGAATGGTATCCTCTTCAAAAGTAATGGTAAACCTTGCATAAACAAAACATTATGAATATCACACAGGTCTACAGAATACGGTTTGCAAAACATTACTCTTCATAACACAGAGAGTTACCATGGTTTATGAAG
>JBAQLI010000243.1:0-53903 GCA_049301735.1 Candidatus Methanoperedens sp. | reverse complement strand
CCGACAAACCGAGGGTAATTATTAGGATTTTAAGCTGGTTTTGAGGAGAAAAATCTATTTTTCTTTAAGAAAATGGTAAAAATCATATCCGGGGGATAAAATTATGAGGGTTAAACGACAATCTCTTTATAATGTCCTTGATCTTTGTAAATTTAGTATTTATAGGTTCCATTTTTCTTGGAGTGACTGAGGCAACTAACAATCAGGTAATCAACTCGCTATATAGTAACGTAGTGATCGAACCCAAAACAGATGAAAAATATATAAACGATGTTTATTCCCTGGAACAAAAGATAAAAGGCGTTCCAGGTGTAGTGGGCATCTCATCACAATATGTAACGGGTGCGACACTTTCATATAAGGATAAACATGGAACCTGGACCGTTCGCTCCATTAATCCGGATAATGAGATGAAAGTTACTACAAATTATAAATATCTGATTGCCGGCAAATACCTTAGCAGGCTTGACGAGAACGAGATCTTGCTTGGAAAAGAGATTGCAGGAGGATATGGAGGTGATATTGAATATAATTCGCTTGGAGTTGAAGTTGGTGATAACATAGATGTGCTGTTCAATAATGGCATAAAAAAGAGCTACAGGGTAAAGGGAATTTTTGATGCGAATTTCATACAAACCAATACGATGGCATACATCAGCCAGAAAGAGATGGAATCCGTAGTCGGCCTGGAAAACAAGGCTTCACAAATACTGGTCAAGACCAGAGATAATGGAAATGAAGACCGGTACATAAAACAGTTTTTAGAGATGGGTATTAAAGAAGAAATTAAACCATGGACTGTCTATGCCGGCATGGTAAAAAACATAACAAACAGCTTTAATATGATCTCAATGATGATATCTGCGATCGGTTTGTTCGTTGCGGTCATTACTATATTTATTATTGTCTATACCAGTACTATCAGCAAGCGAAGGCAGATTGGAATTTTAAGGGCTGTTGGAATAGAAGAATCAGTGATCATACAATCATATATCTTCCAGGCAATTTTCATTGTGATAAGCGGCATATTTATTGGTTTGATAATAATATTTTTTGCCCTGAAACCATGGTTCATCGAACATCCATTAAAATTTCCCATTGGCCTTGCTTCATTAATGATTCTTCCTGAAAGAGTATCGATGAATGCAATAAGCCTGATCATAGCTGCGCTTGCGGCTGGTTTTATACCTTCGTGGTTAGCTGTCCGTAAAACGATAATAGATGCGATATGGGGTGAATGAAATGACTGGAGATGAAAAACTCATTGAAATAAAAAACCTTTCCCGGATTTATTCTATGGGAGAGGTGAAGGTAAAAGCACTGAATAACGTTACTCTGGACATTAAACGAGGTGAATTTGCTGCCATAATGGGTAAGAGCGGAAGCGGGAAATCTACACTGCTACATCAAATGGGATTGCTCGATACCCCTACGTCTGGCGAGATCATTTTCCGGGGAAAAAATATTTTATGTCTTTCTGAATCCCGGAAGGCGAGATTCCGTCTTGAAAAATTTGGCTATGTCTTTCAGGAGTATGCACTTTTGCCTGAGCTTACTGCACTTGAAAATGTCTATCTTCCTGCAATGGCGCTGGGCAGGAAAAAGGAGGATTATATAAAAGCCGGGACGCAAGTACTGGAACAGGTCGGACTTGGCACAAGGCTGCATCACCGCCCCCGTGAGATGTCAGGAGGTGAGCAGCAACGTGTAGCGATCGCAAGAGCGCTGATAAACAAGCCGGATATATTGTTTGCAGATGAGCCCACGGCAAATCTTGACAGTGCCTCATCAAAACAGATCATTGGGCTATTTCAGAAATTAAATAAAGAGATGCAACTGACTATTCAGATGGTAACTCATGAACCTGATGATATGAAATATGTGAGCAGGGTAGTCTGGCTCAATGATGGAGAGCTATCAATTGAAAGAATAGAACCAGGAAAAAAATGAAGAAAAAAACAATATTTTTCATCGCATTTGCAGTCTTTGCCATAATCGTACTGGTATGGTTTGCCCCTCTGCAAAAAAGTAAATATGTACATATTGTTAGCGAAGTCGGTATTTCGCAGGGGACAGTAGAAAATAATGCAGAAATGGAAAGCATAAAGGTACACGGGACATTCTGGAACGACGGGAACCTGATTGCTAAAAATTTGACTGCTACGGTAATATTTACAGATGCGGCACACAATAAAACCGTCAGGAAAAATGTTCCGGTCGGAGGGGACTTACTTGCGAACAAAGGGAATGTAATGGAATTTGATTCAGAATATTTAAGAGAGAAGACCATACCAAAAACAGATGTAAACGTATCGGTCCAGTTCGATTGGATGGAAAACGGACAATTAAAAACAACAGAAACATTATTATCGGGCGATGAATCAGATTCTACGAACAAGGGGAATAATAACACTAAAAAATTTATTTACGGCAATGCCACTGTTGAGAGTATTGAAATAATGGCTCTTGAATCATTTCCTGTTCAGATAAAAGTCAATGGACCGGTCGGGAATTGAACCCGAGGCCTCTCCCATGCCAAGGGAGCGATCTACCCCTGAGCTACCGGCCCTAGAAGGTGAGTTGCATAGTGCTTAATAAATGATAAAGGTATCGATTAGTTTTGAGTTATGGCGGCTCGATATTTGTTTCACAAAGATAAGGTTTAAATTGGATGGCGTAATATGGGCGGTAGTCTCGGGCCCGTAGCTTAGCCAGGTGGAGCGCTCGGCTGATAACCGAGAGGTCTTGCGTTCAAATCGCAACGGGCCCATCACTTTTAGAAAAAGCGACTAAAAACGGTATCGATCCCTAAGCAAATTATCTATCGGTGGCTTTTTACTAAATATCAAGAAAACCTGTTCAATTAAGGTGGCGCAATCTCGCTTATGCCTCCTGATATAAGATTGATCTTCGAGATTGTATTGTAATATTTCAAATATATAGTAATATTTACTATATTCGTTTTTGAGAGTTTGAGTAAACCAACAAGAATAATCGATAGCAAAAAAAATAACCCTTCATCAAGTCGTATACATCGCATTGATCTTTACATAATCATAGGTCAGATCGCAGCCCCAGGCAATCGCGCCGAAATTCCCAAGACCAATATCCACTTCAATTATGATCTCTTTGCTTTCCATAATTCCTTTTAGCTCATCGAGCTTTCCCTCTACGATTTTTCCTGAATCAACAAGCACAACCTCATTTTTAGTATCAGAGAACTTAAGCGATATCTTATCCTGGTCGATATCAGCGCCTGAATATCCGGCGGCTGCGACTACCCTTCCCCAGTTGGGATCTTTACCGAATATCGCAGTTTTCACAAGCGGCGAACGCACTATTGCCTTAGCGGCCCTTCGTGCATCTTTTGCGCTTTTTGCTCCTGTAACTCTTACCTCGATCAACCTGCTTGCTCCCTCTCCGTCTTTTGCTATCATTTTTGCAAGGCTGATACACACATGGTCAAGCCCTTCCTGAAAAACATCTTCTTCGCATTCATTAAATCCAGTTGCAGTTAACAGCGCCATATCATTTGTGCTTGTATCACCATCAACCACTAACATGTTAAAACTCTTATCAACTGCCTTTCTCAAGGCAGCATCAAGAGTGACTTTAGATAAAGTGGCATCCGTAAATATAAAAGCAAGCATCGTACCCATATTCGGTTCGATCATCCCTGAACCTTTCGCGATACCCCCGATCCTCACACCATTATCTAGCTCTATGGCTATCTCTTTCATGGAAAGATCAGTTGTCATGATGGCTCTTGCGGCAGCTTTGGCTGATCCTTCCGTATCTGAAAGCTGGTTATAAACCTCATCCAGATGCCCTCCGATCCATGTCCTGTCAAGATTTCGCCCGATCACGCCTGTTGAGGCTACTCCTATATCATAAGGTTTGCAATTCAATTTTTTTGAAAGTATCTCAGCCATCCATTTCGCATCGATTATGCCTTTTTCACCTGTGAACGCGTTTGCGCATCCGCTATTGGCAATTATCGCTTTTAGATTCCCCTTTTCAAGATAAGATTTTGTTACAATAAGCGGTGCAGCTATCACTTTGTTTCTCGTAAAAACTCCCGCAGTTTCAAGTTCCCGGGCATCTGCAACCATGATCGCAAGCCCGTTCTTTCCCTGCTTTATCCCATTAGCTCTTATGCCTTTTACGGCGCATATGCCGCCATTTATTGTTTTCATTGTCATTGCGCCGATCCTGCCAGGCCCCTTAATATATCACTTCGGGCAACTATTCCGACGAGCTTTCCATTATCGATAACTGGCAGCCGGTTAACTTTATATTTTACCATAATACTTGAAGCATCTTCCAGTTCATCTTCCGGGGAAATTACATGGACATCTTTTGTCATTATATCCTCTACAGGCCGAAGCTTAAGGTTTTCAAGGGCTTTCTTAGTCTCTTCGATCCTGACAAGATTCCGTATGGGTATCTCAATTATTTCAAATGGACTTGGAAGCCACAATTCATTTGAAAATTCCGGCATCTTGAATAACTTTAAGAGGTCAGTTTCGGAAACAAGTCCTACTACTTTTCCTTTATCAACAACGGGCAATCCGCTGATATGGTTCTCTTTGAACAGGTTCGAAATATAGCTTAATGAGTCACCAGGCGAACATGTGATAACGTCTTTATTCATAACATCTTTTATTTTCATAATAATACCTCACGGAGCAAAACCGGACGACCAGAGACCTGTTGTCTCAGGAAGGCCAAACATCAGGTTCATATTCTGGATAGCCTGGCCTGATGCTCCTTTTACCAGGTTGTCAATTGCTGATATCACAACTATCCTATCGCTTCCCTTTTCAACCTCAAAACCTATGTCGCAGAAATTGGAACCGCGTACATTTCCCAGCATGGGTATGCCCTTTATCAGCCTTATGAATGGTTTATCCATGTAAAAATCGCTGTATATCGCGCTGACATCTTCTTCGCTTAATTGTTTCTTCACGAAAATATGCGCCGTTGTGAGAATCCCCCGCACAGAGGGAATAACATGCGGCGTAAAGCTGATGCTTTTCAGGCTGCCATCAAGCCGTGTGAGTTCCTGCACTATTTCGGCGCGGTGGCGATGTGTTGTGAGCTTGTATGCCTGGATATTCTCGGCCATGTTCGGATAATGGGAAACCGAACTTGGCTCTACTCCAGCGCCTGATATTCCGCTTTTTGAATCAAATACTACGCGCTCGATCAGTCCTGCATTGGCAAGAGGTGCAGCAGCAAGCGAGGCACCAGTGGGATAGCAGCCTGGATTTGCGATAAATTGCTGTGATGATACTTCCGGATGGAGTTCCGGTATTCCGTATACCGCTTCGCGCGGGTCTATGTGTTTGAGTTTATAGGTTTTTTCAAAAACATCGGTTTTGAGACGATAATCGGCGCTAAGGTCTACGACCTTGACACCTGCCTTAATAAGTGCAGGAACAACCTGCATAGCTGTGCCATGAGGAACGGCTGTAAAAACGATATCGCAGCGTGAGGCAACTTCAACGGATGTCAGGTCTTCAAATTCAAGGTCAACAATTTTTCGAAGATGGGCATGTGTATCGCTGATATTTTGTCCCTTTTTGCTGCGTGAAGTAACTGCTTTGATGTTTGCTTCCGGATGCTGGGAAAGAAGCCGCATCAATTCCCCGCCTGTATATCCGGAGCCTCCGATTATTCCGATGTCCATGTAATCCCTACATGCTGGGATAAATAATTATACTTTCGTTTCCTGCAAGCTTATTGGCGATCCTTATTAGATCGTTCGTGATATCCGATTCATGGAAAAAAAGATGCGATTTGCATGTGC
Organism: Candidatus Methanoperedens sp.; assembly: GCA_049301735.1. Lineage (GTDB taxonomy): Archaea > Halobacteriota > Methanosarcinia > Methanosarcinales > Methanoperedenaceae > Methanoperedens. The sequence goes on along the minus strand of JBAQLI010000243.1, from coordinate 48,091 downwards.
AGTCACTGCACCCAAAGTCCGGGATGAATTGCGAAAATTCCATAAGTGTTTGTGCAGCTTTGCATTCAAGAGCTTCACCTGTCGGCAATAGTACGGCGCATATCACCTCCGACTGGGGAAGAAGGTGATCTATGTGCCATTTTCTCGTGCTGTTCTTACCAGAAGCCACATTGAAATGTCTTGTGACGCGCTTGAATCCTCCGGTTCCAAGAGCTGAGCCGATATAATAGTAATATCCGGACTTGAAATGGAAATTCCCAAGTTTTCCTATGGTCAGGTCGATGTTGTTATTCAACTTGAGGATAAGAACATATGTACCTTTCATTTTTGAACTTTATAGTTACAATCCTTATTTGAATAATTCGTTGATGTTTTTGGTTTTTATCCGGTGTCTAAAAAAGGTTTTAGTGTTCCGGTAGCACTCCTATGATAATTAGCTATTTCCCGGTGCTACTACATACTATGATTGTAGTGCTGCGGCAGGTTGGGGAGTGGGGTTTAAGAATAAAATCGGTTACCTGCCCACGCACATCATAATTATTTCTATTTTAAGAATTTTCCGGATTATCCCAAACATCAAAGCTTATGTAATAAGAATCATCCGAAGGCTCGCACGGAGGTCGCCCAGCCAGGTCAAAGGCGCTAGCTTGAGGGGCTGGTTTCGAAGGGGTTCATGGGTTCGAATCCCATCCCTCGCATCTATATTGGGGTTATAGCTAAGGCGGAAAAACGCCAATTTCGTAAAATTAGCCTTTGATAACGGAGATGGTTTCTGTATTCGCTGTGGAACAAATTTGAAAATACTACTTATGAAAAACCTGTTTGTTATGCCTGTTATAAAAAAAATAAATAAGGAATTATCAAATATTAATCTTAGCTAATATATTTAAGAGTTACGCGTTTGAAACGTTATTTTCAATATCTTTAGACGTTTTTTGCATTGTATACTCCACATTGACTAATATTCGATATGCGGATGCTGATTATCTACAATCAAAAGCGTAAGTCCTAAAATCATTTGTAATAACCGTCTTTAGGATGGTCGAGCCTGTTATAACGGCCTACGACCTTCGATGACTCTGACCAGTATCATGATGATAGCAATGACCAACAATATATTGATTAAAGCACCAACTGAACCGAGCGACCCCAATAGCCATAAAATCAATAGGATCACAATTAATGTTTCTACTAAATCCATTATATAACCTCCACATAGATATTATTTGAAATGAATGTTTATAATCTTTTCGCTGTTTTTGGCTCTCAATTATCTCAATTAGACTTCGTGTCCACAAACCTCCTGCAGTAAAACTCGTCCAAAATTTAAGACAGTTTTAATATGAAAACAGATCATGGGCTTACTCCTACAATCCACTCCCATCTTTGCTTTGTCACTATTCTATACTTAGTTTGATATTTCGTTTCATAATGGTCTATTACATCTTTTGACTTTTTTTCATAATGGTCTACCACCGGATTTGTTTTCGTATCGTATCTTATAACTCCATGAGATTCTTTCAAATTACTAAACTCTATATCGTAATAGTATTGGCAGTCAGATAAACTCCAGCATATATAGACGGTATATTTTTTAGCTCCATGATTGGTTCCACTCTCATTCCATACTCCTGAAATTGCATTAGTAATTGTATACTCTTGTGCTTGTTTCACATCACCAAAAGTATAATTCCATTTACCTATTGTTCCTGTATATAATGTTCCATATATAGGTTGCTGATAGGATACATTTCGATAGATGGGTTCGTCATAAGTATAGTTCTTATACACAGGATCTTGATACGATTCTTGATATGATTCGGTACCTGTAACAGAGGCTAATAGATATGCTCCCAATAAACTTCCTACAATTATCGCAAGTACCAGTAGAATCGCACTTGTGACTTTCGAGTTCATTCCATCTTTACTCATTTTTGTTTCAATCCTTATTTTAGTGGGATGTTGCTCTCGAATAAGAATGTACTCGCCGAGCTATTGACAGGCGCGAGTTTCAATCCTTGTTTTTGTTGTTTTATTGAAAGTGCCGTTTTTCCGAGATACCTATTACCCCTCACCTATACATTTTTTCAATTTTCATGCAAGCATACATTTCCATTGTTTTGATGTGGATACGGAATCTGAGAAAGTTTCTTGTTCAATAGTATCCAGCTCAGATTCCATAACTTCATCTCGAATTTTTCCCTTTTCCTAATTGGCAACTACCCTATTGGTTCGATTGGTTCGATTTCTTCTTTAGATATGAATTTATTCAGTGTCATTGTTCCATTTTGTATTTCAAGATAAGTATTATGAACATCGGAGTCTTTTACCCAGGACCCAAGATTGACCATAGTTCCCTCTCTATTTATGAAAGGTTTGTGAGTATGGCCAAATACGAGAGTCTCACCTTCTCGTAATCTAACTTCTGAAGCTTTTTTCTCTATTTCGTTTATTTTTTGATCGTTTAGCCTTTCTTTTGCAGGACGAACTATTTCTCTTGTCTGCAAGTTTATAAACAATCCACTCAAGCGCTCCCATACATCGGATCCAAAACCGCCAATTTCATCATTGGAATAACAAAGCATATCAAAAGCATGCCTGCTTGCTCTCATGATAGGCTCATATTCATACCCATGAGTGAAGCGAAAGATTTTGCCATCATCTTCAAGAGACAAAGGTTCAAAATAATCTGGATTTAATAAATGATAATCATGATTTCCAACAATATAGTGTACCTCCATCTTATTTTCTGATTTAAGCAATTGAAGTTGCTGGAATATATCCATATATTCAATAATTACCCCAGCTATATCCCTTCTCCACATATCAAAACAATCGCCACATATCACAAATTTATCTATATTCTTCATTTCGGAAACAAGGACTAGAAAATCTCTAAAAGCATCCTCATCTGATTTATCATAACCAAGATGTACATCCGAAACTGCAATTATACCCATAACATCACCACACGAACGCGTTAATACTTATTAGTATATATACCTGATGAAACCTGGCGTTGGGCTTCAATTTAAGACTTTTTGGATTTTTCATCCGATGTCTAAAAAATGTTTTAGTGTTCCGGTAGCACTCCTATGATAATTAGCTATTTCCCGGTGCTACTACATACTATGATTGTAGTGCTGCGGCAGGTTGGGGAGTGAGGATTAAGAATAAAATCGGTTACCTGCCCACGCACATCATAATTATTTCTATTTTAAGAATTTTCCGGATTATTCCAAACATCAAAGCTTTATGTAATAAGAATCATCTGAAGGCTCGCGCGGAGGTCGCCCAGCCAGGTCAAAGGCGCAGGATTTAGGGTCCTGTCTCGCAGGAGTTCATGGGTTCGAATCCCATCCTCCGCATACTTATGGGGGTTATATACAGGAACCGTAAGATGACCGCATTGTAAATTTACTTCAATAGTACCACGGTAAGAATACATTCTTGGTTGGAAAAAGAAGCTTTGGGGCGGTGCGCCTCTTAGAAGACCATATAAAATAATTGACCGTTAATATTATGAGATGGAATTTCATGAAACAAACCGTATTTCTTAAACATACAATTACAAAAGAATTATACAGTTTTTACTCAGAGTTTTTGAAATGAAATAATTGTAAGAATAATCACTTATCCACATTTAACTATTACAATAACGCGTACCTAATATAATTTAAAATTATGATGTGTAAAATTAAATGACGACGAATTCATTGAAAAAAAGTTTAATCCCCAATAGACTTCAATGAAATACAACTAATTCAATTCGTATTTTTGATTTTCGGGATTATATCTTGGTGGAAACAAAGTATATCTATAAACCCAATCAGGCCATCCATTTTTAAAAATTGCAGCAACATAATCATCATAAATAACAAGCCCGTAATAATTGTAAGCTTTGGATTCAATTACTATCGTATTATTATTTCTATATAATTTATACGTTGCAGCATCTAAATCAGAATCTATATCTACAAATCCATTCTCTTTGAATTTCCATGTTATAGGCATTTGCCAATCTGCATACCTTGCTTCTAATTTAAATGGAACTTGTGGAATTAGTTGTTTTTTACTTGGAGTTAATATTCCTACACTATTTACTTTTTCCTGCAGAATAGAGATATTTTCTTCAAGTTTGTTCAATTTATTTTGCATCTCTTCAAATTTAATAGATAAATCCTGAATTGGAGTGGAGATTGGAGTTGCGATATTAGAAGTCACTTTTGGTTCAACATCATTACTTATGGTCATAGGCGTGTTTTCATTTAAGCATCCTGATATGAACAAACCAATTGTTATTAAAAGTATGATTATTATTTTTTTCATTTTATTCACCTGAAAATCGTTACTAATCCTTTTTTCAATTTATCACTATGGTAATCATAATCTATAATATTAACTGCCTAATACTATTTATTCGTTTCTAAGAAATATTTATGTAATTTAGTTAATAATCATAACCTTAATTTTCTACCCGAACTTAAAAATGAAACATTTTTATTGGAATTTCATGGATAAGTTGACCAAAACTGATACTCTTGCAATGCTGGAAGGTTTAGCCGATCATCAATGGAATTGGCAGCAATTTTTTTCATTAACTATTCTAAACTAGGACATTACCCATTATTCAAAAGGATAATTTCTCAAAAAGAATTGAAATTTGAAACATAGATTTAAATGGTTTTGACAAGATAGTTTGAATAAGAATTATTAAGAGGAGTGTGTTATGATAGAGTATCCCGAGAATTATTTGACGTTTCAGGAAATGTTCCCTGAACTAATTCAGGCTCATGAGCATGCAGGTACCCTTGCTAGAGATGTGGGCCCAATTGATGTAAAGACTGGACATCTAATACAGCTTGCAGCATGTGTTGCTTTGCGGTCAGAGGGTGGTGCCCATTCGCATGCAAGAAGGGCAATTGCAGCAGGGGCATCCAGTGAAGAGATTTATCATACGATTGCTCTCCTGGTCGATACTGTCGGCTTCTCCACAGCAGCTGCAGCATTTTCCTGGATGAATGATATAATCGGAACAAATCTTTGAAACAAGCCAGGAGATTGGTTATTTGTATTTCCGGTGCAAGTCTCATGTTATTATCCCTTCTATATATTTAGATCGTATAATATAAGTATTATATTTTATGGACGCTTTATGGTGTCAATGGTTGAATGTGATATTTTGTTCGGAAGTCAGGATTCGGAAGTACTGAAGCAAGCGAAAAGAATATATGCAGTTAATACAAATATTCTGTATTGAGGAGGTTAGCTATGAAAAAGACATTGATTATTGGATTGTTAGTGGTGTTTGTGTTAATAAGTGGGTGTACTTCAACGACTACGGTTACACCCGCATCGACAACACCTGAAGCAACAACTCCAGCACAGACATCCACCGAACAACAGGTAAATATTAAAGACTTTAATTTCGTTCCCGCAATTGCAGAAGTCCCAGTGGGAACAACCGTGACCTGGGTTAATGATGATAATGTTCCACACACAGTAACTTCAGTATCAGGCTCATTCGATTCAGGAAGTATCGATCCAGGTAAAACATACAGTTATAAATTTGATCAAGCCGGAACATTTGAGTATAGCTGTACAATCCATCCAACCATGCCGCGCGGAAAAGTAATCGTGAGAGTTTAAATCATCACTTTAGTCGGAGCGACAGTATTTATCGAAGCACAAATAAGTAAAAACAGTCAGATGAACTAAGAAACTGGGGAATACTATGAAAAGCAGCACAAAAGACCAGGTTAAAGGCAAAGCTCACAAAATAAAGGGTGAAATCAAGGAAACTGCAGGGCAGCTCCTCGATGATCCTGAAATGGAAGCCGAAGGCACAGCAGAAAAAATTGTCGGCAAAGTTCAAGAAAAGACCGGCCAGATCAAGAAGGTCTTTGGGAAATAGAACATTTTCCATAGCAGTAAGGATAGTGATTTCTAATATTTTCCTTTAAATTTTTCACTTTTATTCTTTCCTGGATTCATTTCATGCGAAGAAGGCTTGCGGTTTACAACAGAAGAACAAACTGTCTAAGTCGCGAAATGATACATACAGTTGGCGCAGGCAGTGATCCAGGGCGCTTCCTGGCAGTAGCCACTTCAGAAAACGTCTCATTTTATGTTCTGCAAAATTTCAAGCTTTGATTTTATTATTAAACAACAATCTGCATTAAAAAGTTTCATTATTTTAACCAAAAGAAACATAAAAGATAGAGATAATTGAAGTATTATAATTATTGCATAAATTCAAAAAACCCAGGAGAATTAAATTGGAAGACGTTTTGATAAAAATCAAAGGCATGATGTGCGGACACTGTGAAAAAACTGTCAGTGAAGCAGCAAAGAGTGTTAAAGGTGTCACAAAAGCCTCATCGGATTATAAAAAAGGACAGGTTTTGGTTTCGTATGATACTTCTATTACAGATCTTGAATCTATAAAAAAAGCGATCATAGCATCCGGGTATGAGGTCATCGATGAAGAAGAAGCATGCCCTGTACCTCTTAAACAGGCTGTCACTTTGCCATTAGTGAAAAAAGAAGTTAAATCCGGCGGAATACAAAAAACCACTTTGAAACTTACAGGAATGACATGCGCATCATGTGCCCAGAATATCGAGAAAGTTCTTAATAAGATAGACGGGGTAAAAAAAGCAACAGTCAATTTCTCAGTTGAAAAAGCAACGATCGAGTATGATTCCGGAAAAGTGAACCCGGCAGCTTTTGAAACCGCTATTGCAGGCATCGGATACGGGGTTGCAAAGTCGGAGATCACGTTAAAAATAGGAGGGATGCACTGCGCTTCATGCGCTCTTAATATAGAAACCGCTCTTAAGAAAACAAGCGGCATAACCTCTGCAAATGTGAGTTTTCCTCTTGAGCAGGCAAAGATCAATTATGATCCCGAATTAGTCTCAATCCCGGAAATAAAAAAAGCCATTGAAAATGTAGGTTATACAGCATCTGAAAAAGTCGATAAGACAGAGGCTGACAGGGAGCAAAGAGCAAGAGAGTCAGAGATAAAAAGACAGAAGATCAATTTCATAATCGCGCTCGTTCTTGCAATTCCCATTTCACTTGGCGATATGGGACGAAACCTTGGCTGGGAATTTGTTCCCGAAATACTGAAAAACGATTACTTGCTATTTATTCTTGCCACCATCGTAATGCTATTCCCTGGGCGCCAGTTCTTCGAGGGTACATACAAAGGTTTAAAACACGGCGTCACTGACATGAACCTCCTGATCGCAACAGGGACGGGAGCTGCGTATGTCATTAGCGCCGCAGCAACTTTCCTTGACCTTGGTGAAGCATACAAACATACCTATTACGATACTGCTGCGCTTCTTATCATGTTCATTGTGTTGGGGCGGTATCTTGAGGCGCTAACCAAAGGAAAAACTTCCGAGGCAATAAGGAAGCTGATGGGTTTACGTGCAAAGACAGCCCGAATTTTTGTGAACGGTGAAGAAAAAGAGATCCCTGTGGAAAATGTCATGGTCAATGATGTGGTGATCGTAAGACCGGGAGAGAAAATACCTGTGGATGGCAAAGTATTGGATGGTCTTACCGCAATTGATGAGTCAATGCTGACAGGCGAGAGCATACCTGTTGAGAAAACGGTAGGCTCAGAAGTTATCGGCGCCACCATGAACAAGACCGGGATGATAAAATTCGCGGCCACAAAAGTTGGAGCAGATACAGCGCTTGCCCAGATAATCAAATTAGTGGAAGACGCACAGACCCAGAAGGCACCGATCCAGAAACTTGCTGATATTGTTGCAGGGCATTTCATTCTTGCAGTCCATGTGCTTGCGCTTCTAACATTCTTTTTCTGGTTCTTTATCGGATTTGAATATTTCAATGTTCCCGCAACTTTCGGGATGGGAATGACATCACCGTTCCTCTTCTCGCTATTGATATCCATAACAGTCCTGATCATCTCATGCCCATGCGCCGTGGGGCTTGCCACACCTACTGCGATAATGGTTGGCACTGGAAAAGGAGCCGAGAATGGTATTCTTATAAAGGGCGGTGAGGCGCTTGAGCGTGCGCAGAAACTTGATACTATTGTATTTGATAAGACAGGAACGCTTACAAAAGGTGAGCCTTCTCTCACCGATGTGATAGCCATTAAAGGAACAGAGGCTGAAATCCTGACACTTGCTGCTATTGCTGAAAAAGGATCGGAGCATCCGCTTGGTGAGGCTATTTTGAATGGCGCAAAAGAACGTGGTATTGAAATCCCCGATGCAGAGAGCTTTAAGGCAATTCCAGGAAGAGGAATAGAAGTAAAATCCGGCGGAAAGCGAGTCCTTGTTGGCACACGAAAACTGATGACTGAGAACAATATGGACATCAAACCACTAAATAGCAGAATGGAAGAACTCGAAACCCAGGGGAAAACTGCCATGCTTGTGTCATCCGATAATGAAATAGTTGGAATGATCGCTGTTGCGGATACACTGAAAGATCATTCAAAAGAAGCAGTGAGCGAACTTCATAAGATGGGATTTACGGTCGCCATGATCACCGGAGATAACAGGCGTACTGCTGATGCTATCGCAAAACAGGTAGGTATCGATATTGTATTATCAGAAGTGCTGCCTGAGGAAAAAGCATCCCAGATAAAGAAACTCCAGGCCGAAGGTAAAAAAGTGGCGATGGTCGGCGATGGCATTAATGATGCGCCAGCTCTCATGCAGTCTGATGTTGGTATCGCTATCGGAAGCGGTACAGATGTTGCGATCGAGTCAGCACAAATTGTCCTGATAAAGAGCGATGTGCGCGATGTGGCAAAAGCGATACGCCTTAGCAGACTTACATTGAACAAGATAAAGCAGAACCTGTTCTGGGCTTTCTTCTATAACATTGTGGGAATACCCATAGCTGCAGGAATTCTCTATCCGTTCACGAATCCGCCGTTTTTGCTCAATCCCGCACTTGCAGCAGCAGCAATGGCTACAAGCTCGGTTTCCGTGACATTGAACACGCTTTTGATGAAGAGGATAAAACTTTAAAGGTGAAATATGGAGAATAAAACAGGATTTTACAGCGTTGCAGCAAGTACGGTAACATCGATATTGATCGTAGTATTATTTTATATATTTGCTATCCAGAAAGTTGGCCCATCCACCCAATACAGTTATACGGATGTGTATGCGGGGATGGTTTATGCGTTCATTCTTTCGATGATAGTATCGGCTTCAATATGGCCTGGAGTAATCGAGAAAAGGCTAAAGAAACTCAAGAATTTACCATAAAATACTTAAGTTTACACTCCTTGTAAATATCTATATGATAGAACTGGACAATCTCGATGTAAAGATATTGGCACATTTGCAGAGCAATAGCAGGGAATCATTCCAGGAGATCGCAAAGCGGTGTCTTACAAGCGTTCCCACGGTCAAGAGCCGTGTGGACAGGATGCTTGAACTCGGGATTATCAATAAATTCACAATAGATATTGATAACGGCAAGCTGGGGATAACAGAAGCGATACTCCTTGTAAATGCAAAGCCAGGCGCTGTCAGGAGGATAACTGAAGAGCTCCGGGGGATTGAAGAGGTTAAGGAGCTGTATGTAACCTCTGATTCTGATACAGCCATCGTGTCAAGAGTAGCAGGGGATATGCAGCGGATTCTTGCGATACAGGAGAGAATAGATCTTACTGATGTGAATAACATCCGTATATTATCAGTAAAAAATGCATTCGCAAAGGAGATGCAGTAAGAAAGAAATTCGATGACAAAGACCATTTCTTTTGCTGCACCACCTGTCAGGGCGAATTTGAAAAGAAATACACTAAGCTGCTTACCAGGGTTTAATGAGTAGACATTTAATTATTTAACGAGTAAGAAATCAACTTAGATATGAACGGCAGATACATTCCAGCGCTCAGACTTGAATGGCTTAACACTCTGTATGACCCTGTGATGCTGTTAATGCGCGAATCCATCTTCAAGCGAACTCTGGTTGAACAGGCTAATATCAAAAATGGTTATCGGTTACTCGATCTTGGTTGTGGTACTGCAACCCTGACTATTCTTATAAAGAAAGCTTATCCTGGCACCGAAGTGACAGGACTTGACGGAGATCCAAAAATTCTTGGGATAGCCAGGGGAAAAGTCGCAAAAGAAGGTCTTGACATTTCTCTTGATACTGGGATGTCGTTTGAATTGCCATATCCTGACTGTTCTTTCGACCGTGTAGTTTCAAGCCTGGTTTTTCATCATCTGACAACAGAGAACAAAGCCCGCACATTTAAAGAGATATTCAGAGTTCTGAAACCAGGGGGAGAACTGCATGTTGCAGACTTCGGGAAACCCCAGAACGCGCTAATGTATTTGATCTCCCTGGTATTGCGGCATCTTGAGGAAACAAAAGAGAACATAGATGGGCTGCTGCCCGATATGTTCCAGAAAGCCGGATTTGAGCAGGTAGAAGAGACTGCAAGATTTATGACGCTTTTTGGTACGCTTTCCCTGTACAGGGCAAAAAAACATGAATAAACAAAAATGCGTATTCCTTATTCTTATAATTGCAATTATAGCCTTGAATATAAATTTTGCTGGAAATGCCATCTCTTCTGAAGAACCTGCTCCTTCCCTCCAGTGGTTCCCATCTTTAGCTGCTGATAATGGTACCGTTTACATTGTCTGGGCAGATGAGCGAAATGGCAATTACACAAGGATAATGAATAATATCCCCCATAAATCCGGGGACATATATCTTTCAAAAGGAAGCTTCAAGAATGGCTGGGTTTTTGATAAAAATATCAGGATAAATGAAATTAAAGGCACTACCGGGCACGGTTCTCCCTCGATAGCTGTTGATAACCGCAATATCTATGCAGTCTGGGAAGATGACAGATATGGATTTGAAGAGCTTTATTTTTCATACGCTGAAAAAAACAATATAAAGTTTAAAAAAGATTTACCAGTCATAGAAGAAGCAGGAAGCCAGGTGCTGCCCTCCATTGCAATCCTGAATGATACCGTATCTGCGGCAATGATGAACAAGAATACCTGGGATATAGAATTCACAGAAGGGCGTTCTACCAACAGTGTTTACAGGTTTGATAAACCGGTGCGGGTAAATGATGATCCCGCAGGTAACTGGCACTATGCGCCATCGCTTGCTGTGGATGATGAAAAAAATGTATGTGTTGCCTGGCTTGATGCGAGAAATGGCAATTATGATATTTATTTTTCACATGGAGTAAAGGAAAATGGGATCTGGCAATTTAGCCGGAACGTCAGGGTAAATGATGATTCCACAAACGCTTCCCATTATACTCCTTCACTGGCATTTGAGAGTGGAAGTGTGTATATCGCCTGGTACGATGACAGAAATAAAGATTTTGATATATACTTCTCAACAGGCAGGTTAGAGGACAACTGGAAATTTGATAAAAACATACGGATGAATGACGATACAGGAAATAAAGATCAAATGCACCCCTCAATTGCAGTCAGGAACGGGGAGGTTTTTGCTGTATGGGAGGATGAAAGGGAAGGCGCATCAAATATTTATTTTTCAAGAAGCATCAGAAGAAATGACAGTCTTGAGTTTGATAACAATATCAAAGTAAACGATGTCAGCGGCAAACATTACGATCCACAGATTGAGATATCGCAGGACAATATCTACACTGTGTGGCAGGCAGAAAAGACCCCTTATAATGTATCTGGGGAATATGTGACTGATGCCGGAGATATATTTTTTTCAAATGGAATATACAACGGTAAGGACTGGGAATTCAGCAGGAATGTAAAAGTAAATGATGATTTAACAGACTCTTTTACAAAACCAGGCCTGGTGTTTCTGGGTCCAGTGCTGGGCTCTGTTATTTTTTCCATTTTAATAGTGAGTTTTTTGAGAGGAAAAATGAGAAATGAAAAACGAAGATAAAACAGATAGATACGACCTGCTTGAGAATGGATCAATAAGATCCGTCTTCAAAAACCGCAAAACCCGGTTTCTATTCCAACTGCCAGCAATTCTGCTTTTAGTTCTGGCCGTATTTGCAGGCTTTTTCGGAATCCAGAACAGCAATAAGAGCCTGGCAACCATTTCAATCTGGGTTATCTGGTGGTCGCTTCTCATAATAAGCCTGGCTCTGTTTGGGAGGATCTGGTGCCTTATGTGCCCTTTCGGGGCTGCAGGATACTTTTTTCTAATCATTACATGGGCAGATTTCCAGTTCAACCTTGTGAATAGCCCGATGTACACAGCGTATTTTATCGTTGCTTTACTCGGTCTGATCGTGATAATATCAATCATCTTCGAACGCCGTTCTTTTTGCAGGTATGTATGCCCCATAACAGGATTGATAGGCCTATATTCAATGTTCGCTCCTTTTGAATTGAGGGCAAAAGAAAAGGAAACCTGTAAGATATGCAAAGAAAAATACTGCATATCGGGAAATGAAAATGGATACGCATGCCCGGTATTTGAATATCCGGGTACAATGGAGAAAAATGCTAATTGTATTCTCTGTACAGAGTGTGTAAAAACCTGTCACAGGAATAATATCTCCTTTAATCTTCGTTCCTTTGCAGGAGATCTTTTCACGTTAACAAAAACAAGAATGGATGAAGCACTGTTTATTTTGGTGCTGCTTGGAGTGACTATATTCCAGACACTGGTTCTGATAAGACCGTGGACGGGTTTCACTCAGGATCTAATGGTATATACTGGCGCCAGTTATGATTCTATTCGATTCATCTTATTTATTACAGCAGCGATTCTTCCTATTCTGATTTATTCAATAGCTATCGCTATTTCAAAATTGTTCATTCGGACCCTTTTGGATTTGGGTGGGATTTATTCGGGACTTCCAGGTATATGCCGGCCCCGCTTCTTGATAGTAATAATATTCTCCTCATCCAGCTGCTGCTGATGTTAATCGGGTTGGTATTTTCAGTATCGGTTGGCAAGAATATTTCAAAACGGACGTTCCACGGAAATGACTCCGCGTATATCCCTGTTCTCATATTTGTTTTAATCTTTTTCGTGTTTAACCTCTGGGTGCTCGGGCAGCCGATAATGCATAAACACTAATATTGTAGGGTTCTCTATAAGATGAATTCCAGTATCAGGAGAGATAGTCATTTAAACACCGCCAGCCGCATCGCATTCACTATCACAAGCAGAGACAGGCCCATATCTCCAAACGCAACAGCCATCCAGAGCGTCACAATGCCAGGAAAAGCAAGAACAGCAAAACTTCCTTTTACTGCAATTGAAGTAAAGATATTCTGCTTAACTATCCAAAAAGTCTTTTTACTAAGCTCAAATAAATAAGGAAGCTTTGATATATCATCATGCATTAGCGCTATGTCGGCGGTCTCAAGTGCAACATCGCTGCCGATTGCTCCCATTGCTATACCAACAGTCGCCTTTGCCAGCGCAGGGGCATCGTTCACTCCATCGCCTACCATAACTACCCTACCGTATTTCTGGTTCAGTTCTTCAATCATCCTGACCTTATCTTCCGGAAGGAGATTTGAATGGTATTCATCAATCCCAAGCTTGTTAGCTATCGTCTTTGCAATTCTATCATTGTCTCCTGTCAGCATCGCCACACGCATGTTCTTTTTCTTTAACAAGCGTATGGTTTCAGGCGCAGCGTCCCTGACTTTATCCATTATTGCAATAATTCCCATACATTCCTGGTTCCCTATAAGAATTGAAGTTTTACCATCACTTTCAAGCTCCCTGACTTTTTCTTCCGGGAACGGAATTGATAACTCAGAAAACATAATAGGGCTGCCGATATAATAGACGCTTTTGTCTATAACACCTTTTACACCTTTGCCCGGAGTAGCCTTAAATCCACTGACAGGTTTTAAACTTACTCCATCGCTCCTGGCTTTTGAAACTATAGCCTTTGCCAGCGGATGTTCAGATAATGCCTCTATAGATGCGGCTGTCTCAAGAATCTCCCTGGATGAATAATTATTAACTTCTATCGTGTCTGTTACCACCGGTCTTCCCTCGGTCAGGGTGCCTGTCTTGTCAAAAACAAAAACTTTTGCCTTCGCCATCTCCTCTATGTAATTTCCGCCTTTTATCAAGACCCCGTTCTTTGCAGCGCCTGTTATTCCAGAAACCATTGAAACGGGCGTGGAAATGGCAAGGGCGCAGGGACAGGATATAACCAGGAGCACAAGTGCTTTATAAAGCCATTCATCAAAAGGCTTACCGAAAACAAGGCTTGGAATTGTAGCTACGCTCACTGCCAGGAAGATCACCACAGGGGTATAATAGCGGGCAAATTTATCAACGAACTTTTCAGTGGGGGATTTTTTTCGTTCAGCCTCCTCAACCAGCCTGATGATTTTTGAAAGTACTGTGTCTTCAGACCTTTTTGTGACTATTATTTCAAGATAGCCATGTTCATTCAGCGTTCCCGCATAGACAGGGTCGCCTATCTTTTTATGAACTGGCATTGATTCACCAGTAATTGTGGCCTGATTTACACTCGATTCCCCGCTAATCACAGTACCGTCAAGAGGTATTTTCTCACCTGGCCTGACAACTGTAATATCATTGATATTCGTATCATGAACATGTAAGTTGACCTCTTTTCCATCCCTTATTACAATGGCAGTGTCAGGCGCTAGTTTAACAAGTGACCCAATAGATTTCCTCGCCCTTTCTCCTGCATAATCTTCTAAAAACTCGGCAATGAAAAACAGATAAAGTACAGATGCCCCCTCTTCCCCGTAGCCGATGGAAAATGCACCAACGGCAGCAATTGTCATCAGGAAATTCATATCCAAGCGTTTTTTCAGAAGAGAAGATATGCCCCTTTTAACTATGCTGTATCCTGAAATTACTCCTACGAACAGGAAAAGAATGTGAGATAAAGCTGTTAATCCCGTTACGTATTCTATGGAAAGCCCAAGAACCAATAACATGGACGAAAGTGCTATAATACGTATATTCCGTTGTTTCCAGAGAGGAAGTTTTTCCTCAAAAATATCGGTTGAACATGAGGAACAGCTTACTTCGTGATCATCCTTCCCATCTTCAAGTGCGGTATATCCGGCTTTTTCAATCGCCTCTATAATTTCTGATGTGTTGGTGTGGGATGGGTCGTACTTTATCGCTGCTTTACCAACAATGAAATCCACGTTTATCTCAGCGATACCGTTCAGTTTCCTGACCGCATTTTCCACGTTCATGGCGCAGGAAGGGCAGTCCATGCCTTTGATTTTTAATTCAAAGTCCTTTAGCTCAACCATGCAGACCTGTATTACATGCTTTTAAAAGTAGGTTGTGCTAAGAAACTGGCTGAAAGTTAATAAAAATCAGACGGAACAACGGCAGATCACAACATCTTTTACTGCAGATATGCGCTCTACAAACTGTTTGATGCTGTCATTATCTCCCTGAAGGATTACCCACTCAGCGCACCTGTCGCCAAAATGCGTGTGGGTTGCAGACTTTACTATATTTTTAAAATCATGTATGATGTTGTGTACTGGCTGTTCTCTCTTATCATCATAAACAATAGTTGCGATGAATGGAGTACCACTATCAATATGCTCTATCCATTTATTCTGGGCAACGAATCTATGAAGGGCCTCACGGACTGCATCCGAACGGCTGGAAAAGCCCATTTTATTCGTGATATTATCGAATTCCTTTAGTTCTGTGCCTGAGAGTGATATGCTTATAACTACCATAGAATACTCTATGATGCTTGATTACCTGAAATAGTTATTTTTCAAATTTTAGCGCTCACTTACTTTCAATCGCCCTGTTTAACTTCTTGTTGTTGCAATGTATCCAAGATCGTTTACAGCCTTTGCAATGTCTGATACTCCCACTATTGCAGGATCGTACTCTACGACTGCCATTCTTTCGTTCAAGGAGACTTTCGCACTTTTGATACCTTTCTTTTTTGCGAGCATAAGCTCTATGCCCACTGCACACGTTCCGCAGCGCATTCCAGCGATATCAATAATCAGTTTTTCCATATTACACCTCGTTTTCTGTTTAATTGCCGTCTTTCTGCTCTATTCAGCACAGCAGCTCATCTTGCTGATATCCTTTCTAAAGGACTGTGCCACAAGTTTTACTGCTTCTGTCATTGTGGGAAAAACATGAACTGTGTCTATAATATCATTAATCGTCATTCCATATTTTACAGCAATCACTCCTTCATGAATCATATCCGCCGCAAGTGAAGCCAATATATGTACACCGATTATGCGCTCGGTTTTTGCATCAATCACCATTTTGATAAGTCCCCGTGTATCTTTTGCCAGTACTGCTCTTGGCACAAGTTCCATCGGGACTGTACTGCATCTGCAAGTTATACCTTTTTCTTCTGCCTTCTTTTCTGTCAGACCGACACTCGCCACTTGCGGTATGGTGAATACGGCATGTGGCACTGCGGAAAAGTCCATCTTTTTCCCTCTGCCAGCTAAAGCATTCTCGGCTGCAATTGAGCCTTCTTTGCCTGCTACAGTCTCAAGCATTGGTTCGCCTATAACATCACCTGCTGCCCAGATATTTGGTGATGTGGTTCTCATCTCATCATCCACGATTACTGCGCCGTTCTTATCAACCTGAACACCTGCTCTTTCCAGACCTAAATCCCTCGTATTGGGCTTCCTGCCTGTTGCCATCAGCAGTTTTTCAGCCTTAAATTTTCTTTTTTCTTCTCCAAAAAATGCAGTTACTACGATATTACCGTTCTCTTTCCTGACACTTCTTACATTTGCCCCGGTCTGAATATTTATGCCTTCCTCCTCAAGATAGGCTTTGAGATAATCCGCGATCATGCTTTCCTCTTCAGGTATTATGCTGGGACTTCTCTGGAGCACGGTAACTTTTGTTCCAAAATGAGCGAACATCTGTGCGAATTCCAGACCAATAGCCCTTCCGCCCAGCACTATCATTGATTCAGGGAGTTCGGATAGCTCCATAGCCTCTACGTTGGTCAGGTAATCTACGCTGTCTATACCTTCTATAGGAAGGATATGTGGAGAGGAACCTGTGGCTATAACGAACTTATCGGCATGTAGAGTCCTGCCGTTCACTTTTACTTCGTTTTTGGAAACAAAAACAGCCTGCCCTCTCAGAAGAGTTATCCCTGAAGCATCAATTACATCAATATACCTGCCCTTCCTCAAGCCCTCCACAATCTCTCTTTTCTCGTTTATCGTGCCAGCGAAATCAAGGGAAGAGGTAACGTCCAATCCAGTGTGACCATGATTCTTATAATAGTTGATTTCCCCGACCCTGAGGAGGTGCTTGCTTGGCACACAGCCAACATTAACGCAGGTGCCTCCGATTGTACCTTTCTCAATCATAGCCACCTTTGCTCCCAGATCTACAGCTTTTATCGCCGCCCCAAAAGCAGCAGAGCCGCCGCCTATGATTATTAAGTCATATTTTTCCATGTTATAACCTCATTTCTGTATCCACTGATTATGTTATTTTCCTTGGTACGCACACCATCGCATTCGGTTTGCATACCATGTGGCAGCTCCCATCCCCCACGCAGTTACCAGCGTTTACTGCAACTGAGATTTTCCTGCCATTTAATTCCTGAATTTCGTAAACTCCTCTTGAACATACCCTCACGCACATTCCGCAACCATTGCATTTTTCCGTATCAACATATTCTATAAAGGCTGGAGTCCATTTTTCGCCTGACTTTGTTTGTCCCTGATAATATGCAACATCATCAAGTTCACAGCAGCAACTCTTCATCTCTCTGCGCTCACAATTTCAAAATTGCTGGATTTCATGTGTATATCTGTCAGCGTCCATTTCTCATACCACGGTAATGATTTTAAGATATCCTCTATGTCTCTTCCAAGCTTTTCGGCATAATTTCCTGCTCTATGAATATATTGATACGACATGCCAAGGAAACCTTCAGCTTCATGCTTTTCTGCTTCCTGCAAAGCCTCTTTGAGGCCTTCCTCGTATGTATGCATAAATTTCGGAAGTTCCCCTGAAATATCGATACCTGCTTTAGCTGCATAATTTATTGCATTTTCTATATACACATGCATTCCATAGATTTGCCCTTCTGATGCATATTTTTCCGCTTCTTTAAGCATTTCAGAGATTCCTTTTTCATATGCTGGCTTTAGCATTTCGAGCTCTCCGTTAATATCCTTGTTGAGTTTTACGGCAGTCTCCTTTGCCTTAGATACATAAAAATCAACATCTGACAAAACATTCAGATCTATGCACTGCTGTGCTCTTTTTAGAAATCTTTCCAGGTCATTATTTCTGTCATCAGGGGTCTTTTCCCTGTCTGCTTTTTCTTCGATCTTAATTTCTTCAAGCACCGAACCAGCATCTCCCATCGCTGTTATCTTGCCGAGCTTCATGTGCACAGCGCGGTCGCAAATAGTCCTGACAAATTCCATGTCGTGAGAAACTATAACAAATGTCGTCCCCGTCTCTTTTCTTGCTGTCAGGATCGAGTTTGCAACTTCGTTCTTTGTGATTGGGTCCATTGTTCCTGTTGGTTCGTCAAAAATAATAATCCTGGGTTCTCTTATGAGAACCTGCGCCATTGTCACCCTTTGACGTTCTCCAACGCTGAGCTCATATGATGTCTTCTCTAAAATCTCATGTGCTGTATTTTCATCAAAGCCCACTGCTTTCAATGCAGCAATCGTTTTTTTTCTTGCAAGTTCAGGCTCAAGTTTCAGACCTATCGAATCGGTCAGATTAGACAATACATTCCTGTGAGGATAAAGGGAATATTCCTGATGCAAGTAACCAATATGCGGTTTTGCGCGTCCCCTGAAATCTGTTCCTCTCTCGGTCATATCAACCCATATATCCCCGATCCTTACATCCACTTTTCCGCTATCTTTCTCCATAATGCCTGCTATGATTTTAGAGAGTGTTGTTTTACCTGCTCCGCTTATACCCAGTATACCGAAAATTTCTCCTTCGTTGACTTCGAAGTTCACGCCATTCACCGCAGGGATCATACCTTTTAAATAGGAGTAATATTTTTTCTTCATATCCTTAAGAATAATGATCGGTTCACCGATGACTGCTTTGCCCTCATTCACAACTCCTGTCATTGCAGAGAACTTCTCAATAATTTCATCCGGTTTTCCTATTTCGATGATTTCTCCATTTTCCAGAAGGATCGCTTTGTTTGTCAGATCATGTAAAACGCCAGGCAAATGCGAAGTAACCAGCATGGTCATGTTGTGTTCCTGTTTTGCTTTTAATATGCTATCATGCACCAGTTTTGCAGTTCTTGGATCAAGTGTCCCGGTTGGTTCATCCGCAAGCAAAAGCATCGGGTATTTCGCAAGCTGCCTTGCCAGCACTACGCGCTGTTTCTCTCCCCCGCTGAGTTCTTTCCCGGTGTAAGTCATTCTATGGCTGAGTTTCATTTTTTCTATTAATTCTGCTGCTACATAGGGACGTTTTTCTTTGGGAATATCAGAATATTCAAAGCTGTGAATGATATTCTCAAGAACGCTTTCATCGCCATATAATCCAAAGGTTCGCTGCATCATGATAGCAGTCCTTTCCATGATCTTCCTGTGCATGTCTTTAGAATCAAAATAATCCACTCTTTTCAATTCTGTTTTCAGGTTACATTTTAAGCACATTTTGCCTGCATTACCTGGTGGATTTACTTTACCGCATTTGGGACACAAGGAAATGTTAAATATGACCTCGCCAGAAATATCTTCAAATTCCTCAAAACCTCGACGCAAATGTAAAAGAGTACTTTTTCCTGCACCGCTCTTTCCAATTATACCGATGCTATCGCCTTCATTTATGTCCAGGCTTATATTCTTGAGAATCTGTTTGCCATTAGCACTTATACTCAAATCCCGTATCTCAATTAAAGCTGTCATTTTAACTGTTCCTCTTGTTTTTTACAACCTCGCAAGAAAGAATTCCTTCAAACATTTCCTTCACATGCTTATCCGAAAGATCAAGAATTTGTGAGATAAGCTCGTTCTTTATCGAGTAAACTACAAATTTTCCATCTTTTTCGGTGTTTACAAGCCCACAGTTTCGCAGACATGCCATATGGTGCGAGATGAGACTCTGGTCTTTTCCTGTCACCTCGCAGATATCATTTACGCACATTCCGCCGTTCTCTTTCAATGCATAGAGTATTGAAAGCCTGGTTTCATCGCTCAATGCGCTGAAGAAATACTTTTTTGCAGTGGTTAAATCTCCATGTAACATATGTATATATGTTCATACGTTCTATTATAAATAGATTTTGGAATAAAATCAGCATCCTTTCATCCAGAGCGACCTTTGCGCTCTAAGATTGTTTAATACTAAGCTCATCAGAAACATACTATTCGGTTAACCGAAATATTTAATAACTACTATTGCATTATAAAACATTAGGTAAACCTAACAAAGGTGAGATAATGTTTGAAACACTGACAATTACTTTAAGAGAAGGAATAGAAGCAGCGCTTGTAATTGGTATAATACTTGCATATCTTGGCAAGACCAATAAAGAGGCGCTGAAGAAATATGTGTACGCTGGAATCATTGCGGCTGTAGTGGGAAGCATCGCAACCGCCATAGCAATCCGGATGCTTCTGGCGGAATGGAGCGAGTTTATGGAGGGCTTGATGTTCTTCATAGCTGCATTCTTCCTTGCAACAATGCTTGTATGGATGCACCGCACTTCGAAACACATCAGGCAGGATGTAGAGCAGGGCATCGAAAGCGCCCTTGATAAATGGCAGGCGCTCGGAGTCCTGGCGCTTACATTTTTTATGATATACAGGGAAGGAGCAGAAATAGTATTGTTCCTGTCTGCAACAGCAAAAGAGGCAAATATATTCTCTGTACTGGAGGGCGCCGCTGGTTTAAGTTTAGCTGCGATATTCGGTTACCTGTTCATTAAAGGTAGCCTTAAGATGGACCTCGGAAGATTTTTCAAGATAACTGGTGTGATGCTTGCCGTAATAATCTTCCAATTGATAATCGGTGGTATCCATGAGTGGTCGGAAGTGGGAATTATAAACCTGAGCCAGACCGGAATGAGCATAATAGGTCCTCTGGTGAAGGAGTCTGCATCCATTCTATTCACGGGAATCATGCTTGGTTTCCTTGTGCTGTTATTTGTAATGGTACCGTGGAAGCAGATTAACACTGAGGGTATTGAAGGCATTGAAAAAAGAAAAGCGCTCGGTGCCATGCGTAAAGAGAGAAACAGGAAAATCACAGTGGGCATAGTAGCAGCATTTTTAATATTTGCTTTCGTGAGCTCCCAGATATCGGCGCTGCCGGCTGGAGTAGACCCAAAGCCTGAAAAAGTGAGCGCAGCAGGAGGCGTGGTAAAGATCCCCACAGCAAGCGCATCTGACGGAAATTTGCATAAATACGTTTGCGATATGCAGCACGCTGCGGGTGAAGCCTGCCCGATGCATGGCAGTTCAGGCGAAGCAAATGTGAGGATCCTGGCAATGACAAAGAGCGATGGGAGCGCTGCCGTAGCTTATGATGCCTGTGCCCTGTGCGGCGCTGCAGGGTATGTACAGGAAGGAGACGAATTGATATGCAAGCGATGCGGCGCACCCATTAATCGTGATAGTCTGGAAATGGGGGGAGGATGCAATCCCATCCCTCTTAATTCCACACTTGAGGGTGAACAGATTGTGATAAAAACCGGGGATATCAAAGAAAAGGCTGACCTTTTCAAGAATTAAAGGAGTTAAAAATGAAAAAAACGATAATAATTGCTGCATTAATCATAGCAGCGATCTTCTTATCTGGCTGCGTTACGCCAGAGGAAAAGCAAGTTGAACAAAAACAACCCGAAACAACAAAGCAAGTAACCAAACCAAAAATAACCATAGCTATTCTGCCCACGCAGCAAGCTGAAGAAATAATGCCAAAAGCAAAGGAGCTTGAAAATTTCCTGGAATCAAGGGTAAATGCCGATATTGATGTGTATGTACCCATGAGCTACTCTGCTGTAGTAGAAGCTCTCAGATTCGGACATGCCCAGGTCGGCTTGATGAGCGCATGGCCAATTGCTGCATCAGCAAAGCTGGCAGGAACCGAGGTTGTGCTAGCTGAAGAAAGAGAGGTCATAATCGACGGCGAAAAGACCAACCAAACATATTATTATTCATACTATGTTGTCATGAAAAATTCCAGCTACACAAAACTGGAAGATTTGAAAGGAAAAAGAGCTGTATATGCAAGCCTGACCTCTACTTCAGGCTACCTGTTCCCGGTTGCAAAACTGATTGAGAAAGGCTTAATATCAACACCAGCCCCAGGAAAAGAAGCCGATCCAAAGGAATTCTTTGGCACGGTTGCTACGCCTGGTGGCTATGGTCCCGCATGGGATACGCTGAAGCGGGGTCAGGCTGATGTAGGCGTGATAGCTGGCGACGTCTCAGGGACGCTATTTAAGGAGATAATGGATAATACTCGCGTAATAGAGACGCAGGGTCCCATTCCTTCGCATGGCGTGGTTTTCAGCAAAAACCTTGAAGAGCCTTTGAGGTCAGAACTGATAAACGCCTTCATGGAATTGAATGAACCTGAAAACAATGACCTGATGAGAAAATTGGTTTCGGCGATTTTCGTCGGATTCAAAAAAACAAGCAATGAGGAGCATCTTGCAGGTTTATCCGCCGCCCTGAATGCTACGGGTTACAAACTCACAGAAAAACTGGGATAACATGGAAGAATATGCGGTAGAGCTTCGCAATGTGTGGTATTCCCCTGACAGGGGCAACCACACTCTAAAGAATATTGACTTAAAGATAAAACGCGGAGCGAGCATTGCTCTAATCGGGCCAAGCGGTTCCGGAAAGACCACGCTTTTCAAGATAATCACCCGTCTCCTGAAACCGTGCAGCGGGTCAGTATGTATCAAAGGGAGCATTGGCGAGCTTGAAAAACATAAAGTCGGTTATATCCCGCAGCAGCTCGGCCTGGTTCGAAGCCGTACAGCTCTTGAGAACGTCCTTATAGGCGCCCACTCCAGAATAGGGTTTACGGGTACTTTGCTTGGAGTATTCCCGAAAAAAGAAGTGGAACTTGCTCTGAAATACTTGAACATGGTGGGCATTGCACCCAAAGCTGACATGAAAGTCTATACCTTAAGCGGTGGGGAGAGGCAAAGAGTAGCGATAGCCAGGGCATTGATGCAGGAACCGGAGATTATTCTTGCAGATGAATTTGTTTCTAACCTTGACATTGTAACTGCCAGGGAGATAATGGACATGATGATAAAAATAAAAGGAAAGGATACTACGTTAATAATTGCAACGCATGATATTAATCTGGCTCGTGATTATAGTGAAACCACCGTGATCATGAAAAATGGAGCCAGGATTGGAGAGATAAGTTCAGGGGATCTTGACCAGGATAAGGTAAAGGATGTCTTCACATAACATAGTTCGTACAGTACTTTTTTCAGGAATTGTATTATATCTGGCTAATTCTATAGGATTTTTCGACACCGAGAAAATTTATTCGGGAAGTAAAAATCTCATCGTTTTTTCAGGCGACCTCTATCCTCCCGATTTCAGAGTTGCTGGAATGTTATTTTACTCATTATTCGAAACCATCCAGATGGCTCTTATGGGCACTGTATTGGGATTTATTGCAGCTTTTCCTCTTGGACTTCTTGGAGCCCGCAACATATCGGGAAGAAGCATAAGCGCATTTGTTAGGCTGGTACTTGGAGCTATAAGGACCATACCTGCGCTGCTGTGGGCAATAATATTTGTCGTAGCTTTCGGCCTTGGGCCTCTTCCCGGAACATTAGGTCTTGCGATATATTCCGTTGGCTACCTGAGCAAGCTCTACTACGAAGCGTTTGAGGCAGTTGACCAGGAAGTCATCGGGGCTGTTAGGGCAACGGGAATATCCCGCCTGAAGGAAATACGCTTCGTAATTATCCCTGAATCGATGAACCATATCTTAAGCCAGCTTTTCTTCATGTTCGAATACAATGTCAGGTCTTCTGCCATACTCGGTTTTGTAGGCGCCGGAGGCATAGGGTTCTACATGATGAACTACATCCAGCTTTTCCAGTACCAGCGACTTACAACAGCAATTCTGCTAACACTGGCAGTGGTATTGATCATCGACTTTATAAGTGCAGGGATAAGGGACAAATTTTTAACACAAATGCCTTATTAGGCTATCCTAAACAATAAATTCGCAATACCGAATGATTTATATGTTAACAAAACAATTACTGATTGATATGTCTAACCCGAACCAAATCCTATCCTATCTATTAAGACTGTTTTTTAGGGCTAGGTATATCCCCTGCTATGGGGTGATGGCATGATAGAAGCATTAAGAATAAATCTCAAAAACGAAAAAGATGCAGAATTCATCGTTGGTAAAATTCTCGCTCTCGTAAATTGCAATAATAAAACCAAAAATGTAGAGATCCAGAATGAGTTCTACAAGTACGATCCAAAAACTCCAATAATTCGAATTTTCGTGGAGTAGTCATGTTCTATCGCTTACTCTTTTCAGCTATTAAAAGAAGAAAGCTCAGGATAGCCCTGGCAGTACTCGCTGTAGTAATGGGCGCCTCCATAGCCTCAACCCTTCTTACAGTATCATTTGACATCAATGATAAAATGGGAAGGGAGTTAAAAAGCTACGGCGCAAACATTCTTTTGCAGCCTTCATCCGAAGGCGCATTCATAAACGAGAGCGAACTCTACAAAATTAAGACCATCTTCTGGAGGCACAATATAATAGGATATTCTCCCTACCTCAGTGATACTGTAAAAATAAAAGACACGGACATAGTACTGAACGGCGCCTATTTTGATGAGGAGATCAGGATACCAGGGCTCAACAAGACATTTATCGGGAACAGGAAAGCGCAAGAGAAAGAAGCAACTATCAGGACAGGAATAAAAACAATCGCGCCCTGGTGGAAGGTAGATGGAGAATGGCCTGCGCCGAAGGAAGCGCTTGTTGGTGTCAATGCTGCTGAAAAGTTAGGGTTAAAGCAAGGAGATCTTTTCAGGGCAGAGTTCGGCAATAACAATGAAACTTTCAAAATATCGGGTATTCTCTCCACTGGCGGGGATGAAGATGAGCAGGTGACAGTATCCCTCAAGGATGCACAGATGCTTTTCGGGAAGCAGGGCATGGTTGACCGGGTCGTGGTCAGTGCATTAACTAAACCTGAGCCTGTGGAGGAGATAGACCCGTCCAGGCTCCCACCTGAGCAATATGAAATCTGGTACTGCACACCGTATATTTCCTCCATAATGTTCCAGATCGAAGAGGTGATTGATGCAAATGCCAGGCCCATCAGGCAGGTGGCGGACAACGAAGGAAAGCTGCTTAAAAAATTTGAATGGCTTATGTTCCTGATCACAGGTATAGCTATGACCACAGCATCGCTCGGGGTCGCAGCCTCCATGAATACCTCGATTTTCGAGAGGAAAAAAGAGATCGGGTTGATGAAAGCGATAGGTGCCGATGGAAATCAAATCGCCGGGCTTTTCTTTGCAGAGGCGACCGTTATCGGCATCATAGGCGGAGCAATTGGAATTCTTATTGGTATTGCACTGGCCAGAATGGTGGGCATGTGGGTATTCGGCGCTATCATAGATCCCTCCCTTTTCCCTGTATTGATTTCAGGGCTGTTATCGCTGGCGGTTGCTCTTCTTGGCAGCATGCTGCCGGTGAAAAAAGCTGTTGAAATAGAACCATCCGTCATACTCAGGGGTGATTAAATTTGTTCACCCGTCTGGTAACAAAATCACTCCGGGTAAGAAGAGAGCGGCTGTTGATATCTGTAATTGCAGTAATGCTGGGTGCCGCCATGGTGACTTCATTGCTAACTATTTCCCTGGATATAAGGGAGCAGATGGGTAAGGAGCTTAGAAGCTATGGAGCCAATATAGTTGTCCTTCCAGGCGAAGGAGAATATATCAACCAGTTCAATGCCACGCATAATTCTATTATAGGTTCTGTCCCTTTTCTTTATTTCAAAGCCGACGTTAATGCAAAAAAGATAGATTTTGCAGGGACAGACCTTGAAGCAGCCAGAAAAATGAACCCGTGGTGGCATATTGAAGGAGTACTTCCTGGACAGCAAGAGCTGCTGCCAGGCATTAATGCTGCAAAAAAACTTGGGCTTAAAATCGGTGATCCTCTGATCGTAGGGGAGAAATCTTTTAAAGTCTCAGGTATCCTGGATACAGGCACATCCGATGATAACAGGATTTTCATCACCATGGAGGCTGCGGAACAGATATCAGACAAGAGTGGGGCTACATTGGTACAGGTGAGTGTTCTTGGGGATATTGATGAAGTAATCAGGTATCTTGAGAATGAAGGCTATAAAGTAAAGAAGATCCGGCAGGTGGCCGAGAGCGAGAAAGCTCTTCTTGATAAAACCCAACTTTTGATCTCGCTCGTGGCCTTTTTTGTCCTTTCAGCGTCGAGCCTCACCCTCTTTAGCACAATGGTAACAAGCGTGCTTGAGCGAAGCCGGGAGATAGGGCTCATGAAAGCACTTGGCTGCGGAAATGGCAGGCTTGCAGCCATGTTTCTTGCCGAGGCAGGGGCGATGGGCGCAGCAGGCGGCATCCCCGGATATTTTGTCGGGCTTTTACTTTCTCAATTTATAGGAATAGAGATATTTGATATGCAGGTGTCGATAAAGCCTGAAGTGTTCGTTCTCACCGTTTTAATCTCGATATTGGTCGCAGCAGTCGCAAGTCTTCTGCCTATCAGGCGTGCAATTTCAATCGATCCTGTCATAATACTAAGAGGTGAATGAGACCCCGCATTTGAATGCGGGGAATAGGACTGATAAAAATGATAATAGCAAAAAATCTTGTCAAAAAATACGATACCACATGTGCATTGAAAGATGCCAGTTTCACTATTGAAAAAGGAGAATGGGTTAATATAATGGGACCTTCAGGCAGCGGAAAAACCACGCTTTTGAACCTGATAGGCTGCCTCGATTCCCCGACAAGCGGCTCTTTGCTTGTGAATGGAATTGAGACAACAAAACTTAACCAGAAGGAGAGAACACGTTTTCGTCGCGAGAACATTGGCCTTGTTTTCCAGCAGTTCCACATGATTCCTCATCTTACCGCAATTGAGAATGTAATGATAGCTCAGTACTTCCACAGCATCGAGGATGAGAAAGAAGCAGGAGAAGCCCTTATACGCGTTGGCATGGGGCACAGGCTGCATCATCTGCCCTCCCAGCTTTCCGGTGGGGAACAGCAGCGCGTGTGCATAGCCAGGGCGCTTATCAACCAGCCCCAGATAATATTAGCGGATGAGCCTACAGGAAATCTCGATAAAACTAATGAGGAAGCTGTTCTTGATATATTCAGGAAACTCCACAGCGAAGGGAGAACAATAGTGATCGTAACCCACAATCCTGAGATCGGCGAAATAGGGGATAAAATAATACGAATATCACACGGTGAAGTAAAGTATTAATTATATTGGAACCTTATGATTAATCCGCTTTCTATTTGATTTTGACAAAAATCTTCTTCCTCGTTACGGGTATTAATTTTTTCCATTCGATTGTGCAATCTTTTTCTATCTTAAAATCCTCAGTTGTTGAATTTGGTGAGTTCCCGTTAACTTCATAGAGGTAAAGCCCCTCTTCTCCGTCGATAGCCATAACAAACTCTTTGCAGCCAACCGTTTTTAATTCTACCCCGGATACTTTTCTCAGGGCTTCCAGAATACTGGCACCTTTTTGCAGATCAATCGTGTGTGAGTCGGCAAGTTCATCAAGCATACCATACATGTTCTTTATTTTACTGCCAAGCACATGGGTTTTGCCAAACTTTCTTATTTCAATTAAATTTGCTCTCTCCAGAAGCTTAGCATGTTTAGCCACTACCGGAACAGAGAGATTTAATTCTTTTGCAATACCTGTGATATGCATTTCTTTCTTAGCCAATATTCTCAGCATTTTCAATCGCGTAGTACTGCTGAGTGCTTTAAAAATATCGTTAGCCATATGGATAACAACTATTGCTTGAATTGTTAAATATTTTACTCCTTTATGATTATCTAAGTTAATTGAGGTATAATAATGACAGAAATGAGCAGTGAATACAGGTATGTATATGAGTATCGATATGAATTGGACTATGCAATGCTCGCAAAGCTTGCTATAATTTTTCTTACCATCGCCCTTGCGATTTATATCATAGGATTCGCAAACTTTGAGAACTTCCCAGCACTCCACGAGGGATTCCATGACCTACGCCACGCAGCAGGCTTCCCCTGCCATTAAAGCCTCGCTAAATTTTTTATCAATCCTGAAAGCAGGCATCTTCACAGGCATAATTGCAGGCGTAGCCCTTGGAGGACTTCTCCTTTTATTCCTAACGCCAATCATATTGGAAGCAGAAACTTACGAAATCCAGATACCTGATTCCCATCCATTAATTCCAAGGAATATTGTTCACTTCTGGACATTCGCTGGAGCAATAATGCTTGGAATCCTCTATTCTATAATATTCACTTTCGTGTATACTATGGTTCAACACAGGATTCCTGTAAAAAATGTTGGGTTTAAAAGTCTGATTCTGGCTTTAAACGGTTTTTTAGTAGCGGTGCTTGTCCCTTCTCTCTATCTGCCGCCTAACCCGCCTGGCATGGAGACCTCGCTATCTGTGATGACAAGGCAGAGCATCTTTATCGCTATGATCATTGCTGGTATTCTTGCTTCAATAGCCTTCTGGATTATTTATTCACGTTTATCCCGGAAATATAATCCCATGTCCGGGCTTTCAACAGGAGCAATTGCCTTTGTCGTCATAATTATCACTGCATTCTCATTGTTTCCCCCTAATTCCAACATACCTTCAATTCCTTCAGATTTACTATGGAAATACAGGGTCGAGAGCCTTGGAGCTATGTTTGCTTTCTGGGTAACTATGGGAGTAATGGTTAATACCATGCTGGAATATTTTAGACCACACTTTTATCACAGAAAGTTTGGGAGAAAAGTATTCAAGTTCATGCATCAGATTCAGACTAAAGCAGGATTGCATTGACCGATTAAATACTTCAGTAACTTCGTTTATCCTCCCCCGATAGGCGAAATAGGGGACAAAATAATCCGGATATCACATGGCGAAGTAAAGTATTAATCATCAAGAAGCCTACTGAAATCATAGATGACAAAAGAATCCCCAAGGATAGAAGAATATCTTGAATATATATATAAACTGCAGGAGATGCATGAATCCGCCACAACCTCGAAATTAGCCCAACGCCTGGAGTTAGCCCCTTCATCCGTTTCAGAGATGCTAAAGCAGCTTGAACAGAAAGGACTTGTGGAGTACGCTGAGAAAGGAGTGGTATTGACAAAAGAAGGTGAACTTAAAGCCAGGAAAGTGATAAGAAAACATCGCCTCTCAGAGCGCATGCTTACGGATATTCTGGGTTTTGAATGGGATAAAGTTCATGAGGAGGCATGCAGGCTTGAACATGATATAAGTTCTGAGATGGAGGAAAAAATCGAAGAGAAACTGGGCAATCCCAAAACATGTCCGCACGGTTATCCGATACCTGATAAAGAGGGATTTATAGTCCAGGATAATACTGTAAAGCTTTCAGAACTCAAAGCAAATGAAAAAGGAGTTATTATAAGCGTCTTTGAGGAGAACTCTGAGATGCTGCAGTATCTGGGCAGTCTTGGATTATATCCTGAGATAGAAGTGAAAGTAAAGAGTGTCGCTCCTTTCGGAGGACCGATTCTTATCAGGGTGACAGGGTCGGAAATATCAGTAGGAAAGGAACTCGCAGAAAAGATAATGATGCAAAGAAAATAAAGTTATACATATTAAGCAGGGATGGTAAGGAGGTCACTTATCATTTCCGGCCCCTGGCATGACTCTTGCGGTTGCTGCTCGGTGAGCCATTTCTCCCCCCAGGCTTTTACCTCCTGCATTAACTTTCTCAGGTCCTCGCCCTTCTCTGTAAGTACATATTCTGTTTTTTCGGGCTGGTCCAGAGTTGTCTTTTTTTCGATAATGCCGTTCTTTTGAAGTTCGAATAAATTCTGGGTGAGAACCTTGGAAGAAATCCCTGGAATGCAGGCTTTCAATTCATTGAACCTTTTTGGTGATTTCATTAAATTATAGGTAATAACAAGCGACCACTTATTCCCTATTGTATATATCGATTCTACTACAGGACAGATCTCTTTATTTGAAGTTGATGTACCGGGAGTCACAATTCGGTGTATATAAGTGTTATATAATATATCTTTGGTCTTTTACATGATGGCCTTTTTACATGAGGTTACCTGTTGGTAACTTTAATTTTAAATATAATATAATAATTAATAGGGATTTGAGGTTTTTAAATATGAGTTTTGACAAAGAAAAAATAAAAACAGCAATCAATGCTATAAACAATGCATGCCTGCACTGCGGCAGCAGCCACACCAACGAATGCCCGGTAAGTATGGCAAGGCAGGCTTTGAAATCCGTGGAGTGAGCCAGATGTCGGAAAAAACGCAAAATTTCAGCCTGGTATTTCTGCGTGCAGCCCTGGGCGTAATCTTTTTCGCCCACGGCTCCCAAAAGCTTCTCGGCTGGTATGGAGGATATGGTTTTGATGCAACCGTCCAGTTTTTCCAGCAGATGGGCATATCGCCTGCTCTTGGCGCGCTTGCGATCCTGGCTGAGTTCTTCGGAGGGCTCATGGTACTCCTTGGGTTCTTCACCCGCATCGGTGCGGCAGGTATAGCTGTAACCATGGCTGTAGCGCTGTTCACGGTCCACCTTTCGCAGGGATTTTTCATAGCAGGCGATAAGATAGGATTTGAATATGCATTCGCGCTGCTTTTGATGGCGTTATATCTTGTGATCAATGGCGCAGGCGAACTGTCGGTAGATAAATATATCCGGGAAAAAACAGGAAGCTGTGTCATCGGAAAACTATTATCCTGAAAGCTATGCCACCGCCTGTTAGGAAACTTTTTAATTCTTCTTGTACGGAAAAAACCACAGAGCACACAGAGGACACAGAGAAACATTAACTCTGTGATCTCTGCGTCCTCTGTGGTTGATTATCCTTACCGTATTTAGTTTCTATGATTTCCTCAAAAATCTCCCGGCAAATTTGACACCAAAAATGCTCAGTGTAATTTGACTGTTGCATTGATTTGCGATAAAGAACGCTGATTTTTTTTTCAATCAGATTTCAGGAAACAAAAGGGTATTGGACAAAGAAATCAGATGATGAGATCAAGGAACTTGAAACAGAAGGGAGCTCATTTATTCTTTATCTGAAAAAGAATTAAAAAAGAAGGTATCTTTTTACCTTCTTTTTACCAGTAATGCCGCGAGCAGCGCTGAAATAGCAAGGAGCGCTTCAAAAGCTGGCGCTTTTGCCGTTTCTGTCGGGGTTGGAGTGGAAGTTGAGATTGGTGTTGGTGTAGCCTGCTCTGCAAATACCAGCTTGCTCACGCCAGTCTCGAAACTATGCCTTACTTGGGCATTATCAAAGATCGCAGTACCAAAGGAATACTCTTTTTTCATGTCTTGGAACTGTACATCATATTGGCTTCCTGTTGTCAGCTTCCTGCCATATTCCATTGTCCACTTGCCATCAGCATAAACAGCCTTGGCCATTATAGTTGCCCTGTCCCCGTCAGGAGGTCTCGCTATGATTGCGGCTATTTCGTCATTAGCCATGTATGTATCCATGAAGGGCTGCTTCTCGGCATCAATAATCCAATAGGGCGGAGCGGGCTGGTCTGCCGATGTAAAGTTTGGAGCTGTCCCAGCAGCATTGATATTAGTATAATAAGGCACGAGCCCGGGATCACTCTTCCTCCCCGCATCCGGCGCATTGTCTTTATCATAACGTGTGGAATCCACATACTGGTCATCTATATAACCAGATGGATTTGTTCGCACAAGTTTTGCATGCCAGATATCCGCCATTTCACCCGGGTTTGCAGTATATTTATTACCATATGCTTTTCCAGTCTCTCCAGCATGGCATGTTGAAAAACACCCGGTTGTATCGAATCCTGGAGAGTTTATGTTCCAGATTTGAGCGAACTTATCTTCGTAGTACTTGTTGTTGTCTCCACCTTTATCATCCGGATCCTTGAGCTGCTGCCATGTATTGTTCGCCTGTTTTACCCAGGGCTCACGCCTTAAGCTTTCGGTCGGGTCATTCCATGTCGCAAGGAAATACACCGAGTCATCAGTATAAACGCTTTTCAGAGTTACTACATGCGAGCCTGTATTTGCTCCGCCAGCTACATTCACCATCATGACAGTTGCCTGGTTCCACAATGCTTCAGGTGTGCCATCTATAACCGGTGCATCTGCCACCTTTACAGAAGTAAGGGTGCCGGCTGAACCCAATACGATGCCTAGCGACAGCCATATCAACAATCCTACCATTATTGATTTATTGAAGTTACATATTTTCATATAATTCCTCCCATATATTACAAGCATTACGTTTCACCATTTTTTGTAATGCTTTAATTACTATTTGTCTGGTAAAGCTTATAAGTATTTTCAAAAACATTCAGAAGTATCCGGGTACTTATCCAAACCATCCTAAAACCATTGATATCACGATTTGCAGCAGGCAAAGCTGTGGCTTGTTCCTGCAAAAAACACTATAATTAAGTTTTTAAATGATATTACTTTATATACCGGGAATTATGAATAAGACTTGTTTACAATGAATGTAAAACACACACGATGGGTGTAAAAAATACACGATGAGTGTAAAGCACACACGATGGGTGAAAGAATACACGATGAGTATAAACTGGGATTATGAAAAATATGAAACCTAAAAAATTGTTAGTCTTATATACGATTTTACTTCTGGCTGCATTCGTTTTGCCAGCAGTTGCAAATGAAGAGAATATGGACATGGGAAATATGGATATGGATATGGGTGACATGCCTGCATCAGATCATGCCGCCGCAACAAGTGAAGGCGGTCACTCCATGGAAGGACAGGTCAACTGGTTAGTCATAGCTTTATTCCTACTTGGCACAGTGGCTTTAGGATTTGTTGCATTCAACACCGGGAAGCTCAGTAAAATAAATTTCCTTAATAATCCGCAGCTTAAAGCTCTTTTAAAAAGCAAATGGTATCCATTAATATTTGTTCTGCCAACAATGTTAATATTTGGCATCCTTGTCATCCAGCTATTTTTTGGTCCTGAAGAAACATCTCTTAATTTCGGCTCGGTAATGGTATGGATACTCCTGTGGCCAATCTTGCCTGTCTTGTTCCTTGTTTTCGGAAGATTGTGGTGCTCAGTTTGTCCTCTATCACGAGTCAGTGATGAAGTGCAAAAAAATGTGGGGATGCATAAGAAAGTTCCAAAATTCCTCCAGACCTATGGCGTCTGGATCATAATAATTGCTTTCCTGATAATAACCTGGGTTGATTCAGTACTCGGGCTTGTGGAAAATCCAAGGAACACCGGCTATCTCCTGCTTTTCGTGTTCGCAGGCGTAGTCCTTATGGGCGCAGTATATGAAAGGAGAGCCTGGTGCCGTTATCTCTGTTTCCTCGGCGGCCTCTCATGCAATTATTCCATGAGTTCAGCTCTGGAACTCCGGGCTGACAGTGAAAAATGCAAGACCTGCAAGACTCCGACATGCTTTAAAGGAGACGGGAAGGTTGCCGGATGCTCAATGTTCGAGTACCCAAGAACGATGGATTCAAACAGGTTCTGCAATTTCTGCTCAAACTGCGTAAAAACATGCCATTCTGATGCCATAAGAATAACGCCACGACCTCCTACAAGTGAGCTCTGGTTCATAAAGAAACCGCGATTTGAGGAATCATTCCTTGCAACAGCCCTGATCGGGATAGTAGTAGTTCAGACTGTGGTTATGCTTGAAGTATGGGGGCCATTCATGGAATGGTTTGAAAATACGACCGGCATCGCCAATTTCACAATCGCGTGGACTATAATATTTGCAGCAGCAATGGTAATACCTCTCTTGCTGATGCTGGGTGCAAGTTTTGTTTCGAGTATATTGCCGAAAAAAACACAGAATACAAATGTTATATCTGACTCGTCTGCGGAATTGAATATTGATATGGATGTTCCTGCGGAAACAACAGTTTCCAGCTTCATTCGCTATGGATACGCTCTTATCCCCCTGGGACTTGGAGTACACCTTGCTCACAATGCAAAGCATTTCCTGGGTGAAGGGTTATCTGTGATATATACCTCAGCTTCTCTCGCTGGGTGGAATATTACAGGTGATCCATCGATCCTGAATATGCCAACGATTCAGATAATACAGTATATTCTTTCAGTGCTGGGTGTTCTGGGAGGTATTTACACAGCATATAAGATATCGCAGAATAATCCCAATTCGAAGGCATCGGTTCTTCCTTACATTGTGTTGATGCTGATGTTCGGATTGATAGCCCTGTGGATGTACAGCGTACCAATGGCAGCACGCGGCCATTAAACGGTCCTCTTTTGAGGACATCTTTTTTTCTTGGAAAAATATAAAGTAGAAGGGAGCGGTAGCTATCAATAAAATTTGTGATGAGATCGGAAGTACTGATACATGGAAAACTTTATTATTTATTGTAACAGATTTACATAATAACATAATAAATTCTAAAGGGTGATCTAAATTGGGAACATATGGAGTACATCCTGGTGAGTACACAGTAACAAACATCTTTGTGCCACTCTCTGTTTTGTTTTTATTCTTCCTGATGATGTCGGCATATTATTTATACCTCAGATTTTTTGGAATGAGATCAAGAATGTTAATCGATAACAGTAAGCAAGAAATTGGACATGAAATAGACTATAGATTGCAGGGTAATGTTTTATCTTACACATTAATGATAAGAAAGGTTAGCGATTCAGAGTGGAAGGCATATAAGCTATTCAGGTCGGGGAGGAAGGTATCATTGAGAAAGGGAAATTTGAGTAAAATCATAGATTATATGAACCGGAATTTCGGGTATAATGATGAGGTTACTGGCTGCGCTTAAAGTTTATTTAAATGCACTATTTTAGCAGGCGGAAAACCATTAAAATAAGTGCTTGAAGCGATCGAATATGCCCCAATATTTTCAGCATAAAGCAAGTCATCAATTTGCAGATCCTCAGGTAGCTCATCGGCCAGGGAAATAGTATCGAACGCGTCGCAAGTCGGGCCAAACGTAGCACAGACTTTTTTCACTCCGCCCTTTATGGAATGCAGCGGATAGGGCTGGTGATCAAAAACCTGTCCTGAAAAAGTATGGTAAACACCATCATTCAGGTAATAGCATGTTTTCCCGTCGCGGACAGCTTTGCCAACAATTTTCGTGATCAAAGTACAGGCAGTCGCCACTATAAATCTTCCGGGCTCTGCAATAACCTGAATACCATCATTGGAGAACAAACGCTTTATTTCCGAATTCAATTTTTCAGACAAAGAGCTAAAAGATTTTACATCCGGCGTATATTTTACCGGAAACCCACCGCCAATATCTAATATTTTTCTTTTCTTTTCTTCCTTGCCAGTAAACCCAATATGATAATTTCTTAATTGTGCTTCCTTGAAAATTGAGGAGGCAAAATTCAAAGCCTGTGAATAATTATCAAAATTATTGCACTGGCTGCCAACGTGAAAACTAATCCCTTCAACCCCAAGCCCAAAATTTATGGCTTCTGCTATAAGATCAACTGCTTCCCCCGGATGGGCTCCAAATTTTGAAGACAGTTCAACCATGGAACCGGTATTAGGCACACGTATCCTTAAAACCAGGCCAACATCCGGAGCATATTTTTTTATCTTTCTTAATTCTTCAATATTGTCAAAAGTAACTAAAATCTTATAGGCATTTAACTTAGCCAGAACTTCGGCAGGCTTGATGGTATTAGCATAAATAATTTTATTCCAGATAAAATCTTGCCTTTCTTCTTCGGGTAAATGCTTGATATTGTCATAAACAAGCATAAATTCAGGGAAAGAAGCTACGTCAAAACTTGCACCCATATCGTACATCGTTTTGACAATTTCCGGATTGGAATTGGCTTTGACAGCGAAATATGCCTGGACGTCAGGCAGTTTTTCCCTGAATTCATTATAATTTTCCCTGATTTTTTTATGATCTATGATAAAAACCGGGGTACCGTGTTCCCGGGCAATTTTTTCCAACATTGTTTTTTGTTTGTTTATCATTATTGCATCCAATAGTATTAGCTATAATTATATTAATTAATATTTATTATCCTATAAAAAGAAAATTTTCAATTTGCCATGGGTCAGGATTGTATTTCGCTGACGGATGTTCTTTAAAAAATATTTTGCGATTTTTAAGAGGCGTCCAGTCAGATGGGGTCGAAATAAATTTACCAAGATAAGGTTTGGCAATACCAAGGATAAAATCATGAGGCAGGTCATCGGGCAATTTAATACCTTCTCGCGGATTTTCAAGCATCCAGAGAACGGCTGCAACAATACCTGCAGCTACTTGAAGGGTCGTAGCGTTCTGACCGGGAGCAAGAGATCTGGCTTCGTCAATACTCAAAGAGCTGCCTGTCCACCAGGAATTATAAGGGTGCCCCATCAAAAGAGCTCCCAACGTATCCTCGCCAGATATAATTTCATTTGTCATAATCCTGATCTTTGGCTGGAGTTCGTAATTCCTGCCTCGCAATTCCCAGAGCGAGGAAAGCGTATCGTGACAGGGCATATAAGCATAATTTACGGTAGGCCGGTAAATCGCCAGACCATCTTCCAGGACAGTTAACCGATCCGAAAGGCCATATGCTTCACCATGCCGGATCATCATACCGATAATTTCTTGATCCGGTATCCACGATCTGACCCATGTATTAATGCCCATCTGGGGTAAAAATATCTGATTTTTCGGTCCGCACGGAGGTATATTCGCCAGGGGTGGCAGCTTCTTCTCATGCGTCCCCCAACCGATCTCAGCCGGAGCTGTCCCTTCTTCCCGCAATCCTTCAATGCTCCATGTCCCTACAAATTCGTTTACCTCCTTTGGCCTGTTGGCAATTTGAGTGTCTCGCTCGCTACAGTGAATTACTTTAATTCCTAATTTTTTCGCCAGTCTGGGAAAATTCTTGTCTTTTGCAAGCTGGGCAATTTCTTCTTCATCCTGTACAGATGCCTTTTTATCAAGAATGATACGCGCAGCAATATCCAGTAAAGCTTCCTTGACGAAGTGAGAAATGAGGCCAGGATTTGCGCCATGGTCAACAACAGCGGTTGGCGCATCCTTCCAATCACGGGAAAGGTTGAGCAATTGCATTTGCCGCCAATAAAGTGATTTTTCAAAAGGGCTTTTTGTATAAACTCCCTCAGTAGGATCCCACAGTTCAACAGATGTATTAACGTACAATACTTCGTGATCATGGCACCATTTAATAATATCATTGGCGCCTATATTCCATGCCAGATCAATTAGCAGGCTCCCATTATCCAGATATTTTGATAAAACATGATCTATATTTTGAGGGGTAATTTTTTCACAAACATATTTTAACCCCTGATCTGTATATTTTTTCAGGGCTTTTGATTTATCATCAAAATCAATTATTGTAATGTTTTTTAACGGAACATCGATTTTGTCCAATAGAACAGGCAGGGTGCATTGTGAAACTGAACCATATCCGATAATGAGAATTTTATTGTTAAATTTCTTTTTCATTGTTTTTTAAAATTTTCCTCTATCCGAAAAATTATTGAACCATCACCATCAGTATATATGTGTAGGTAAATAATACTTACGGTTCCCGGTTATGGTTTAGTGCTAAAATAGATAAAAGCCGTCCGAAACGATTATCAAAAAAATAACTTGTAAATACCGAAACATCAGTTTTCTCACTGCCGAACAATAAGCGAGAGAGAAATGGCCGGTTGGAATATCCCACTTCGGGTTTTCCCACAATACCCCCAAGTCTTGCGGCGATTTCAATGGCATCATCAAGACTTCCGAGATCATCCACAAGACCCAGTTCCTTTGCTTTTGCGCCTGTGTATATCCTGCCGTCAGCAAGGTCCTTGACTGTGCCCAAAGAGAGGTTCCTGTCATCTGCCACTTCTTTAATAAAACGGTTGTAAGCATCAGTGATCACCTGGTCTGCATACTGCTTTTCTTCATCTGATAATCCTTTCCAGTCACCGCCCATATCCTTTAATTCACCTGATTTTGCAATATAAAACGATGTTCCATCCTTATCGTAAAATTTAGACCTGTTCTGGAATTCCCATATAACACCTATGCTTCCTGTCATTGTATCAGGATTAGCAATTATCTTATCAGCAGGAGCGCTTATGTAATAAGCAGCGCTTGCCGCCACATCACCCATCGAGATAACAATTGGCTTATCGATTTTTTTCATTGCGCCCACAATTTCTTCTGCCGATGCGGGAGAACCCCCAGGGCTGTTTATCCGCATAACAATGGCTTTAACGCCTTCATCTTCGTTAGCATCCTTCAGGCTTTTTACAATATCTTCAGATGTTGCTATCCCAAAGCCAGTGGGAATACTCCCTGTCAGCATTTCTCCCTGTACATAAATTACTTCAACACGATTTTTTGAAATACCGAGATCTTTACCCCCCATCAGATAAAAGCTGCCTGCTATTATGAACAATAATATAAGAACAATAACAATAAACTGTATGATTTTTCTTGATGATTGTGTCATTTTAATAAAAAATGCTATTAGGATTTATTTCTCCTCAATACAGTGGTCAAGGTATTTTGCATGGCTTGCTTTTATGAACTCATCACATACTTTTCCGGGAGCCCCGTCCATGACAATATGTCCTTTATCTATCAATATCGCCCTTTGTGCGACTTCCCTTATGAAATCAATGTGGTGACTTATGAATATAATTGTCGTGTTAAAAGTCTTATTGACATTCTTAAGAGCATTTGCCACATCCCTCAAAGTAATCGGATCAAGGTCTCCAAACGGTTCATCAAGAAGCAGTATGGACGGCTGAGTAGAAAGAGCAAGAGCAAGAGCAGCCCTCACATTTTCACCGCCGCTTATCTGGTACGGTTTTACATCAAGAACTTCAATAGGCAAATCCACTGCCTCAAAAACCGGTTGCGCAAATTTTAAAACTTCTGTAAGCGGATAGCTCGGGAAAAGGACTCCAAGGATCGCAGGAGTATAGCCCATCTTGGCAAGCTTCTCCTTCCCATTTTCTTCGGGCATATCGGTCATCTTGTACATTTCATCCAGGTCCACATCAGATATACCAAGCTCCTTTGCACGTTTTCTTGCTTCTTCAACAACATTTTGTCCCTTTACGCCCAGCCTGAATGCAAGCTGCTGCTTAATGGTTGAGTGCGGTGTAAGAGCGAATTCCTGGTACATTATGCTTGTAATCCTTCTGACCTCCATTCTTTTTGGAGAATACGTTGACATTTCAACCCAGTCATCATTTACACGGAATTCTATGTCTCCATCATCCGGATAAATAAGCCCATCCATAGCATGAAGCAATGTTG
The DNA here is from genome assembly GCA_049301735.1 of Candidatus Methanoperedens sp. Taxonomy (GTDB): domain Archaea; phylum Halobacteriota; class Methanosarcinia; order Methanosarcinales; family Methanoperedenaceae; genus Methanoperedens. The sequence goes on along the minus strand of JBAQLI010000243.1, from coordinate 8,581 downwards.
TCTTTCCGGCTCCGCTTGGGCCAATAAGTCCAACCATCTCACCCTGTTTGAATTCAAGATTTATCTTATCAAGGTCAAGCACTTCTCCCTGCCTGATAAGCCAGTATCTCTTTGAAAGGTTATTTACCTTGATCACAGTCTTATCCAGGGTTCGAACTGGCATCGGGATAGCGGGTTTCATTTTCTTAAGGAATTTGTTCAATATTTCCTCAGGTTCGCCTTCATCTATTATTTTCCCGTTTTCAAGCCATAAAACGCGGTCTGCAAGATATGAATGAATCTCTGGCAGATGGGATACAACAATCGTCTTAAGTTTTAATTTCTCATTGACATTCTTTATTGTGTCAAGAACCCCCTGTTTTGTTGCAGGGCATGTCATTGTGGCCGGTTCATCAAGAAGAAGAAGTTTGGGTTTGGATGCTAACTGCCTTGCAATCAGCAACCTTTGTTTTTCCCCACCGCTTAATACCTGTGAGAAATGTTCTGCCTTAGAGTCAAGATTTACAAGTTTTAAGTACTCAAGACTTTTTTCATAACATTCTTGATAATAAGGAGAATCCCTATCCGGGAGCGACTCATATCCGAATTTTTCGGCATAAACGCGGCGCAGTACGTTTTCATATGTAGCACCAGACCATAGCCCGAAATTTCTCTGGAGATGGATCGCCGCCATTTTCTGAAGTGTTTTTTTATCTTCTATCGATGCATCCGGTTTTATCGTAAATCCATCAAGTTCGAAACTCCCGCCCACGAATGGTTCCATTCCGCGCAATACCTTTAATATTGTTGATTTCCCGCCCCCGCTTCTTCCTATTATACCAAGTATTTCTCCTTCTTTTACATCAAAACTTACACCATCAAGCACTCTGATCGTATCAGAATCGATCACATAGTCTTTAACCAGATTATTAACTTTGAGCATTTAAGATTCTCCAAAACATTCGGCAATTAATGATTATTAATAACGCTGAATTCGTAATGTTTGAACGTCTATATATTCTTATTGGTAATTCGGCCAAACCCATAATCCATTTATATCAAATTTTTCTGAATATTCACAATGCGGCTATAGAAAGGTATATACTGTATAAATACTCTAAATGATTTAGACTGAGGTATATAATATATGAAATTAAGCGGGTTTTTCAAGAAAAAAGATTTGATGCAAGAAGCACAGGATTATAAGAATTCGGGAAAATACGACCGTGCCCTGGAATCTTATGCGAACATCCTTAATATTGAACCAAAGAATCTTAAAGCATGGTATGACAAAGCCTCGATACACCTTACCCTTGAACAATATCTTCCGGCTCTTGATGCTTATAAGACCATCCTGGAAATTGATCCGAAAAACATGAAAGCATGGCATGAACTGGGATTCATACTTGTGAATCTTGGAAGACTGGAAGAGGCACTTGCTGCTTATGACAAAGTCCTGGGAGCCGATCCTGGAAATATGAAATTGCTCAATGAAAAGGCAATGATATTGAAGGAATTGAAAAAAGATTCCGAAGTATTAAAAATTTACGACCTGCTTCTAGTGAAAGATCCGAATAATGCTAAAATGTGGTTTGAAAAGGGATTAATGCTATCAGGTCTTGGAAAAGATGCTGATGCATTATTGTCATATGAGAAAGTACTGGGGATCGAGCCGGGACATGCAGGGGCTCTTGCCAGGAAAGGATTGATCATAGGAACGAGAAGACAATACGCCGAGAGCTTTGACTTACTTGAAAAATCGATTAAGAGCGAACCGTCTAACTGGAATGCATGGTATGGTAAAGGAAAGGTTTGGGGATTAAAGGGCAACGACTTTGTTTCAATAGACCGGAAATATGATGCAATGAAAGCATTTGAAACAGCTTTGGGCGCATATGGAAAAGCACTTGAATTAAATCCAAATGATCCGGTATTATGGTTTGAAAAAGGTGTTATTCTCAATAACCTTGGCAAGGCTAATGAAGCACTCAAGGCTTTTGATAAGTCAATTGAAATAAATCCCGATAGCGCTAATGCATGGTATGAGAAAGGATTGATTACAAAAGAACTTGGAAGTGATGCTGATGCCCAGAATTGCTTCAGGAAAGTAATGGAATTGGATCCGTCACATACTCTTGCCCGACATAAATTAAAACACTGATTTTAAAAAAGAGAAAACAAAATAATAATAAAATATTCGAGAGATTTAATATGGAAAATTATAGGATGATAATAATAAGTCTGGTATTTCTATCGATGCTTATGCTTATTACGCCGGTATATGCTGCCGATTGGAGCATGTTCAAAAATGACATTTCGCATTCCGGCTATACAGGTGATACGGTTAATCCGCCACTCACGTTAAAATGGACAAAAGATATCGGATTTGAAACCGACTCATCACCTGTGATAGTTAATAATGTTCTGTATATCGGAACAACTTTTGGTATCCATGCGCTGGACATATTATCCGGGAATGAACTCTGGAGATATCATACTAATGGTTTTGTAAAATCGGTCCCAGCGGTTGCAAATGATGTTGTGTATTTTGGCGCGGATGATCGCAAGTTCTATGCATTAAATGCAAAAGATGGAACCCTTCTATGGATGAATGATACAGCCCTGGATGGCTATACTGCTTCGGCTGTGGTTGCAAACAATATGGTTTATGCAATTCCGGAAGATGGCTCATTTTATGCATTTGATATAAGAAATGGAAGAATTATCTGGTCCACACTTATAGGAAAAGCATCTGAATCCTCACCTGCTATCGGGGAGGGAATTATTGCATTTGGAACTGACAGTGGAGATATAGTGGCGCTTGATGCTTCAACAGGAAAAGAAAAATGGCATTACGATACGGGAGCGATTGAAATCAAATCTTCACCTGTAATAGCGGACGGGACATTATTTGTCGGGTCAAATGACGGATCAGTTTATGCAATTACCACAGATAAAGGGATACTAAAATGGAAATATTCCACAAATAATAATGTTGAGTCTTCTCCATCTGTAAGAAATGGTATAGTATATTTTGGCTCAACAGATTCAAATTTCTTTGCGCTTGATGCATTAACCGGAAATGTCATCTGGAAATTTCCAAATTCCGGCTCTGTTCTTAGCGGATCGGCAATTTCAAATGATATCGTCTATTTTGGGACAAGAAATAATTTTATATATGCACTTGATGCCAATTCAGGAAAAATGCTCTGGAAAAATTCAACCGGCCAAAATGATAAGGATTACATAACTTCTCCTGCCATATCGGACAACATGCTGTTCGCAGCAACCCATAGCGGGCTTTTGTTTGCGTATTCATCAGGAACTGTGGAAGTCTCAATGCCTGCTGTTAAGGAAACAACACCCCTGCCAACAGCAGCACAAACTGCCAGCCCGACTGTTACAACGGTTAAACCTTCACAAACAAAAAGGTCTTCAGGATTTGAATTTCCGGTTTCGGTCTTACTGATATTAGCAGTGATCGGAATGCACCGTAAGAAAAAATAACTACACATGGAACAAACCCTCAAGGGCACAATAATATACGGCGATGAGTTTGAACCGATCGATGGTTATATTACTATTAAGGATGGCATAATCAAAAACATTGAAGAAAGTACCGTCGCCACTGATGTAATAATCGCTCCCCGCTTTGTGAATGCGCATACTCATATAGGTGATTCTGTCCTGAAAGACCCTCCTTTTTTACCTCTTCCTGAACTCGTGCAGCCTCCTGATGGTTTAAAACATAGGATATTAAGGGAAACCTCTTATTCCGACCTTGTCTCTTCAATAAAGGCAAGCGTTCAAGACATGATAAAAACAGGAACATACGCTTTTTGTGACTTTCGTGAAGGCGGTTCTACCGGAATACAGGCTCTTAATGACGCCCTCGGAACCCATTCAGGCATTAAAGCTTTAATTTTCGGACGGCCGGGTGATGAAGATGAAGGTATGAATTATCTTGAATCTTGCGATGGAACCGGACTTAGCAGCACGAACGACCTGGAACCTGGATACATCCGGGATATTGTGAAACAAACGAGGGGGAAAAATAAGAAATTTGCAATACATGCAGGTGAAAGGGATCAAACAGATATTTCCAGTGCAATTGAACTTCATCCGGATTTCCTGATACATCTTACGACGGCAGGACAAAAAAATATTAAGGATATCGCAGATGCCAATATTCCTGTTGTGGTCTGCCCGCGCTCGAATTACATCACAAGGTCGGGGGTTCCCCCAATTTCGAAAATGCTTGATGCAGGGATTCTTGTCGCTGTGGGCACTGATAATGTAATGCTTAATTCCGTTAATATGTTTTCTGAGATGGAATTTCTTGTTAAAACAAATCTTTATGATGATAGACAAGTATTTAAGCTGTGCACGCTAAATGGAGCAAAACTATTAGGTATGGATAAAGAATCAGGCTCCATAAAAACGGGGAAAAAAGTAAGACTGATGATCTTGACTAAAAAATCCTATAATATGCAGGGAATACGGAATCCATTGAGCGGTTTAGTAAGGCGGGCAAGACCTGATGATATTATTAGAATAATTTAAAAAATTGAAGGAGGAAAATTATGGCTAGTAGATTGTATGAAAAAATATTGATTGCAACAGATGGTTCGGAATATACAAAAAATGCGGTTGATTACGGTATCGACCTGGCAAAGAACACAGGAGCAAAGCTGCTTACAATTTATGTGGTTGATACTGCTGCTTTTGCTTCGATCCCGATGGATGCAGCGTGGGAGAGCATGTATGAACTTCTTAAACAGGAAGGCGATGCAGCCATAAAATATGTGACGGATAAAGCAAAAGCAGAAGGATTAGAAGTTGAAGGAAATTTGATTGAAGGCCATCCTGCTGATGAAATAATAAAATATTCTGAAAAAAACTCGGTTTCCCTTATAATAATGGGAACCCTGGGAAAGAGCGGGCTTGACAGGTTTCTTCTGGGGAGCGTTGCCGAGAAAGTAGTTCGCAATTCAAAAATACCAGTGCTAGTTGTCCACGCTAAAAAATAACAAAAAAGGAGACAAAAATGCCGAATACGCCACATACCATAAAAGTTGATGATGTGATGGTCCGGGACGTTGCCCGCGCTGAATTGCCAGGATCAAGGGATGAAGTTCTTGAAATCCTGAAGTCAAAGCATATTTCGGGAGTTCCGATAGTAAAGGGTAGCGAACTTGTAGGGATCGTAACAAGAACTGATCTATTGAAACATCCCGAAGAGGAACAGATAGCGCTCCTGATGACGAGAAATCCTATTACGATCACACCCGACAAGTCAATCGTTGATGCGGCCCGGATAATCCTGAATAATAATATTCGGCGATTGCCGGTTGTTGAAGATAGTATCCTTACAGGCCTTATCACAATAGCTGATATTGTGGGCGCAATAGGAAGACTGAATATCACTTCCCCGATAAGTGATCATATTGGAAATGGCGTAGTTTCGGTCTGGAGTGAAACACCCCTTTGCGTAGTTGGTGAGATCATGGAGCTTGCCGATGTTAAAGCTGTTCCAATATTGGATTCGACACTTACACTGGTTGGGGTAGCATCTGATAAAGATCTTATTAGTGCTAGTATAATTGATGATAAGACAGAGATGTCCAATATGTCTGCAGGATCTGATGATGATGCCTGGACATGGGAATCCATGCGGGACACTATGAGCTTATATTACAGCGTCTCTAAGATACAGCTTCCGAATTCGCCTGTGAAAAAAATAATAAAGTTAACTGGTGAACCTGAAACTGCATTGTTAAGCTCGTCGGTAAGTGAATGCGCTCGTAAAATGAGGCGCCATAGAATAGATCAGCTACCCATCGTCACCAGCACAAAAAAACTACTGGGTCTGGTACGCGATAAAGACCTGTTGAAGGCAATAGTATAATTCGGATATCCTATCTGAATTATTAGTTTTTTTACCGTTAAGTAAATATTATTTGTTTTTTCAATATAGGCATATTTTGCCTAAAGATTTAAATCATATCATATCGTAATCCAAATATTTAACATGACAAAATCAACAGCTGGATATACATATTCTGAAACTGCAGCAATGCAAAACGTTTATACCCGGAAAATATTACAATTATCACCCTCAGTAAAGCTTGTCTTCAAAGTGCTTGAATTTAAAGGACTCATGACACAGAAAGAAATTGTCGCTGAAAGCTACCTTCCTCCCCGCACTGTGCGATATGCTCTGAGTATACTTAAGAAAGAAGGGATACTGGAAGAGCGCCTCTATTATAAGGATGCACGGCAATGCCTTTATGGCGTTAAAGCTCCACAGAATGATGAGTTATTGTCAAACTTCGCATGCGGCATGGTATGATTTATATATTTTTAAACTAACTTGAGGCTCATGGATAGAAACAGTTTGCGGGAGATTGTACATCTTGTAGCTTCTTTACTTGTTCTAACAATTGCGTTTTCTTATCCCAGTACAAGTATAGAAGCGTTAGCTATAGCTGCCATTGGTGTTGGTACGGGTTTTCTTCTCCATGAACTTGCCCACAAGTTCACAGCCCAGAGATACGGCTATGTAGCAGATTACGAGGCAAGTCCCATGGGATTGGTAATGGCTATCGGGCTATCAATTTTCACTGGTGGAAATTTTGTATTCGCAGCACCTGGCGCAGTGATGATCAGGGGAAAAAAAGTATTTTACAGTCCTTATGAACAATACCCAAATATGGAACAGACCGAAAAAGAATTGGCATATATATCTGTTTCAGGGGCTGTGGTAAACCTGGTTCTTGCAACGATTTTTTATATTAGTTCAAATTTCGTGTTAGTACCCGGTATTGCATATGTTGTTCTGCGAACAGCAGCCTTTATCAATGTATTCCTTGCAGGCTTCAATATGATACCTTTCGGACCGCTTGATGGGGCAAAAGTCTGGCGCTACAACCGAATATTATGGGGAATTATGATGTTTCTTACCATTATTTTGTTCTTTAAAATCAACCGATTTTTTTAAATTTATCTTTAGCTGCGCCGCACCAGGGGCAGACCCAGCCATCAGGAAGATCTTCAAAAGCCGTTCCCGGTGCAATACCTGAGTCGGGGTCGCCAGCAGCCGGGTCATATACATAGTCACAAAGAGTACATTTCCACTTTTCCATATTATTAGTATTTGATCTGCGGAACTTAATACTAACGCTCAGGAATACCATAGTGGTTACCAATAAATTATCATAAATTTGAATATGAATAACAGAAAGATTTATAAAGAGTAACCAAAAGTAACCGCAAGGTTTATAAAGAGTAACCGTAAGGTTTATAATAGGTAAAAACTATAACATTTAGTAGCCAAAAAACGAGTGGGAACGTTAAGCTAGTGGGATCAATTAAGCTAGTGGGATCAAATCTAACAGTTATTTCATGATCATTTAATCATGTTTTTATCTGTAGGGGTGGCAAAATCCTATCAAACGGCGTAATAAAGTAACAAGGGAGTGAGAATATGAAAAGAATAATAATATCAGTATTAATATTGACCATATTAGGCGCAATGGCTTCGGCTGCGCCAAACATTACCCTGACCCTGAATACCACATTGGATGGTGGGACTGCGTCAGTGACTGACATCACTAACGCAGTCCTGCTTGACAGGGCGGGCGGAATCATCAAAACAGCAGTATTACCAGACAACATGACAGCACAGTTTGACCTGAATGGCATAACACCGGATGACTACTTTATAGAAGTCAACAGTCTTGCAGGTGACCGCGTGCCTACGCGTATCGACAGCAGCGCATCCGACATCAACCAGTCCGTCGGAAGGAGACTGATAAATAGCGTCATCGGTAATGATACGATCCCGATAATCTACAGGATCAAGGCAAGGTCGGGGGGAAGACACCCGGTTGTGAATTACAATACGGGCGCGAATGAAACAAAGTATCCCTTTGTGATAGTTTCGGCACTTACAAACAAGATCGAAGTGCGCGCAGTTAACACTTCAGAGGAATTGAGTAACTTTTCAACCACCGGAATCACACATCCATTCCAGACATGGATCCTTGGATCAAATAATCATGGAATAGTGTATAATGGCACAGACACCTCCTGTAATGGATGCCATGGTAACTTGGCCTTTAAACAGCCGAATTATGCGAACATAATCCCGCAAAACTTTTCAAGCGGTGGCTGGTGCTTCAAGTGCCACAATGGCCCTGGAGGAGATGCAAGCGGGTTCGTTGATCCGGCAGTGGTTGCTGCTAACGGCACAATAGCGGGGACAGTGACCAACGCATCAGGCTCAGCAATATCAGATGCAATCGTGACAGCAGACACCCAGAGCAATATTACAGACCCCAATGGCAACTACACTATAAGCATCGGGTCCGGGACATACACTTTAACAGCAAGTGCAGCCGGATACCAGAGCAACAGCACAAGCGTCACAGTAACTTCTGGAGCCACAGTCACGCAGAACTTTGCCCTAACATCATTACCGCCAGAAGAAACATTCAACATTTCAGGCTTCAAGATCGATAACGGCACAGGAATGGGTCTTGCTAACTGGAATATCACGCTGACAAAACCAGACAGCACAGTCCTGACCAATGTAACCGAT
>JBAQLI010000242.1:0-1693 GCA_049301735.1 Candidatus Methanoperedens sp. | reverse complement strand
AAAGATAACACATTAAATAATGTAATATATTAATTCTATAAACATTTTATGAAATTTAAAAATCAAGACGCTGCGAGGCATAATTAATTAGAGAAAACTCTAAATGTAAAGGTACGGAATGTGGGTTACAAATACTTATCCAGCAGCTTCGGGATATCCTGCGAAAGTCTGTCAGTAATGAACTTCAGGGCAACCCACATATCTTCTAAAGTCTTACCCGCTGAATTGGAAATCCTGTTCATTATGGGAAGAGCCTTATAAACCAGATGGTGGGTATGATAGCCCTAATGTAAGATGACTAACAGTCTTGATTTCCTACACAAAAAAATAAAATCGTTTTTTTATAACACACGATATGCATCTTTTCTATGGCGGATATAATAAATGATAACAATTTTTGTTGCAGTTTCCACTGAATAAATTATCCTGTAATCTCAAATAATTCCATCTTTTCTTAATCTTTCCTTAAGTTTATCAAATGGAATTGTGGGTTCATCTCTGCGCTCCGCAACGATTGAAATATCGTGAAGGTCTTCTAAAAGCTCTTCATATTCTTCCATTGGAATGATGGCAGCAGTCTTTTTACCTTTTTCATTTACGATATATTTACGTTTTAATTTTTGCATGTTCATTCATTATTTTATTTCATTCTTTAATTATTATTTTACTTTTCTTGCCATCAAAAGTAATTATGAAATGCTTCATCGCATTTCTACCTATCAATATTTCATCATCAGAAGTATAATGAATCTCAACAGGAATTGTCTTATCTACAATATTCAAATTGCACCAAGAAAAACCAACTTCAGCCCATCCCAGAGGAGTTCCAAGTTCAATTAATCCAATATCTAAAAAACCAAGATCATCCCACAGTACCTTTGGTAATGAACACCAATCCGATCCAGAATCTACGAGAGCAAGATGTTTTGATTTACGACTATTAAACGGATTTAAGATTTCAACTGGGATGAGTGGGATATCTCCTGTATATTTCCACTCCATCATCTCACCCACACCAAAGGTTTATCAGAATTAACATTTAAAAGATATAAATGCTTATGTAAAGCATCTGTTGAAATCCTTTGCATCAAAGTTAACATCTTATCTCTAGGTACAACATCTAATACTTTTTTCTGATCGAGGTCTATTAGAACAATGTCTCCCTTGCGCTTTCTAATTTCTTCAATATGAGCTTCGTATACCTCATGCGCAATTCTATTAGACTCTGAAAGTGCTGGCATAACAATATAAATGACCTATTAATAAATAACTTTATTGTAACTATAGCTGTGACACGATTGTTAATGAGGTTGCATGCGCCTTACACTCCTATGAAAAGCTGTATAGCATCAAACTGCACGGGTGTCAGGAACATTCAATCCTGTTACAAATACTTATCCAGCAACTTCGGGATATCCTGCGAAAGCCTGTCAACAATGTACTTCAGGGCACATATCCTCGTCTTGATTGCTTAGTGCCTATCCGAAAAATCAATAAATAGTATATTTCCGAATGAACCACAGAGAGCACAGAGAACACAGAGACGTGTTTAAAAAATCTCTGTGCTCTCTGTGACCTGGTATGAAAAAAAAGAACAGCTTCAACCGGTAAAAACGATAAAACAATGCAATATTTTTAATATAGATTTATCAACTTTTTAACTTTTCAAATTAATCTTTTAAAATAATGTAAA
>JBAQLI010000241.1:0-42240 GCA_049301735.1 Candidatus Methanoperedens sp. | reverse complement strand
AATATATTTTTGATATTCCTAAAGTTGAACCAATAAAACCTCTCTGTATAGACTTAAAGCAATCCACTTTCACCAATCACCAATTCAAAGGTGTATTTGATACTAAAAGTAAGGGAATTTATGTAGCCCTCGGTCATCCAGCCTTGGAAGCCGCTATTGAAGATTCACTGGGATATAGTTCAATATCATTGATTTCATCTAAAGAAAAAGGTATTCTTGTTACATTTATTTTAAAGTTTTTCAATGGTCTGGATCAAGAAATATATTCAGAACCATTACTCTTATTAAAAAATAACAAAGAATCAAAGATTCTAGATCCTCTGATGATATGGGAAATGAAAGAGAATAAAGCTCCCCTGATAACAAAAGAAAACATTGAAGAGAATAAGCAAATCCTTGGAAAAATTCTTGAAAATCCAAAATCACTCATAGAGGATAAAATCAAAGACATAGAACAATTTGTCCAAGAAAAGAACTCAAAAGATTTGAAAATGGAAAATGATTTCCTTTTTGCAGAGTATGATTGGAAGATAAAAAATCAGAACAATAAGAAGCAAGAACATCTCAGCAGAGGTCAGAATTATTTAATATCCGGTATCGATAAAAAAATTTCAGAATTGAAATCGGAAATTAAAAAATTGTTAGCAGATAATCAAAAGTCAGGGACTATTCGATGGGAATTATGTGGGCCAGTAAATATTGCATTCCTAATACCTTCTATTGATGTAAATGAAGGTTCTCAAAAAGAAAATGAAAATATAGAGGCACTTAAGAAGGAAATTGAGCTTAAAGGAATGATAGCCGTAATGGAATATGAAAAAATACATGGGAGAGAACCAAAAGATGTCTCATTTGAAACAATTCGAGGTTATGATATCGAATCAAAATCTATCGGAAAAAAGAGATGTATCGAGGTGAAATCTTTTGGAACACAAAATCCCATTCAAATAACATCCAACGAATGGAGAGCAGCATCTCAAATTCAAGATGAATACTATCTCTATGTGGTCCAAAATGTTTTTTCTAATTCAGATATTCATGTCATCAGGAATCCCTATGAAAATCTTGTAAAATTCATGAAGAAGGTAATAATAGAAGATTATCGAATGGTCTTGGATAAGTTACCTGAGGATTTTGAGTATGCAGAATAAGAAACAAATTCTGTCCAGATTGAAATTTATGATCATTTAAAGAGAATGGAAGATTCAGGTGGAATAATATGGATGAAGAAGTTAATGAATTAAATCAAATTGAAATAGAGAAAACGCAAGAAGAAGACAATGATACGATACCAAAAGAACGAAAAACATATACAGATAAAAGCGATCCGGAAGTGGAATCTTTATATGGAAAATACAAAAGAGGAAGACTCATATTACAACCAGAATTTCAACGTCGTTTTGTCTGGGATACCGGAAAATCGAGTCGTTTAATGGAATCTGCTCTTTTAGACATACCTTTGCCAGTTATTTATCTGTCTGAAGAAAAAGATGGCAGAGAAACCGTAATAGATGGACAACAACGACTGACTGCCTTTTTCTCATTTATGGATGGTAAATTCCCTGATGGAAAAGACTTCAAATTAACGAGCTTAAAAGTGTATACAGACCTAAAAAAGAAAGCCTTCAAAGATCTTAGTGAAGAACTTCAAGATAAAATAAAATATTGCACAATTCGAACAATTACCTTTAAGAAGGAATCTGATTTGGATTTAAAATTTGAAATATTTGAGAGATTAAATACGGGTGCTGTATCATTAAATTTTCAGGAGTTGAGAAATTGCATGTATAGAGGGCCATACAATAGTTTATTAAAGGAACTTGCCCAAGACCAAGATTTCATGTATCTTCTTGGTTTAAAATCTCCTGAGGATAGAATGAAAGATGTTGAATTTGTTCTAAGATTTGCGGCATTCTATCATTCGACATATCTGAATTATAAACCACCAATTAAACGATTTCTCAATGAGGACATGGAGAAGTATACATCCATAAAAGAAAAAGAGATAACGGAATTGAGAACAGCATTTAAGAATACGGTTTCAATAATAAGAACCTTATTGGATACACATGCATTCAAAAGATTTTATAAAGGGAACGAAAAGAACAAAAATGGTTTTTGGGAGCCCAAGAAATTCAATGCTTCTTTATATGATATTTTAATGTATAGCTTTGCAAGAGAGGATAAAAACAAGGTTTACCAAAATTTGGACTCTATTCGAGAAGCATTGATATACTTAATGACTAATGATCAAGAATTTATTGATTCAATAGAACTTTCAACAAGCACCATTCAAGCAGTGCAAAAAAGATTTGATAAATGGAGATTAACTCTCCAGGATATTATTGGGATTGCACAAAAAGAGCCACGATGTTTTTCAATGAAATTAAAAGAAGAACTTTATAAGAATGATTCTACATGTGCTATTTGTAATCAAAAGATAAACAATATTGACGATACAAATATTGACCATATAGAGCAATATTGGAAAGGAGGTAAAACAATTCCTGAAAATGCTCGATTAACTCACAGGTATTGTAATTTAGCAAGGTCGAGGAACAAATGAAAAAAAAGTTATCTTTTGAATAAGATTCTAACGGTGATACCCATTCCCTTAAACTTGCCTCTCTCACCCCCAACTCCACGCCAGCTCCTCTCTATTAAGCACACCCAAGCCCCTCAGCTAATCCTCGCAGGCGCAGGCACTGGAAAGACCACGACCATCACCGCAAAGATCGCATATATGGTCGAAAAGGAAGGCATCGATCCATCCCAGATCCTCGCACTCACCTTCTCCAAAGAAGCAGCAAGGAATATGCGAGAAAAAGTGGAGAAACTCCTTCAGGGAAAAGAAGTGATCGTTAAGACATTTCACTCATTCTGCGCCGAACTCATCAAGGATCATGCTGACAGATGCAAAGTTCCTGGCGACTTCAAGATATTCGAGGAGATGGATTCAGCCATTTTCATATTCAGGGAACTTGGAACAGATGCAAGTACCGCCAGCCTGTACGCAAACACCATCGGAAAAGCCAAAGACCTGAATATCTCGATAGATAAATTCAAAGAATTTCTGGAAACGCTAAAAAAACAAGTTCAGGATATCGAAAAAGATGAGAACACATGGAAGGAACTGTATCGCGAATCCAAATTCAAACTCAATACCTTCCATCTTCAGGAATTCATAGATAAAGAAGATAAGAAGGCAAAACAGACAGAGAAGAAAAGATACTCTGAATTCATAGACATCTATGAAGAATACCAGAAATATTCAAACTTCATATCAGCCTGGGAGAAATACGAAGAAAAGAAATCTGGTATAGGCGCCCTTGATTATGGCGACTTGAATAAGATCACCCTCTGGTATCTCGATGTGTATGGCACGGAGGAATTAAACAACACATTCCGCTACATAATCATTGATGAATTCCAGGATACCAATTATGTCCAATTCGAACTGATCAAGAAGCTCACAGCAGCGAATAAGAACATAACAGTGGTGGCAGATCCGAACCAGACCATATATGCATTCCGTGGAGCGTACACTAATAATATCGAGGAATTCAAAAAGCAATTCTCTCTTCCAGATAAAGACATCGTGTCACTGGATGTCAGTTTCAGATCAACGAATAAGATCCTCCGAGTTTCCCATACTCTGATCGAAAAGAACTATGGAGAGGATAAAAGGAAGGAATGCCTGCTCCTCAAAAATCACACAGATACTGAAGGGGAGAACGTCAGTATCATCGAAACTGAGGATGATAACGAAGAAGCCAGAGCCATAGTCGAGAAGATCGAAGAATATCTGGCACAGGGTTTCCCTCCAAAAGATATTGCTGTATTATACAGGACACATGCCCAGGGACGTAAGGTAAGACAGGCTCTTGAAAACAGGGGTCTTCCCTTCCGGGTTAAAGATGATACCGATTTCTTGAAACAGCCTGAAATCAAGACTGCTCTTGCTTACCTGTATATTATCAACAATATCTCTCATCCCACAGCGCGCGGAACAGAGGCGTGGTGGAGGATATTCCATTACAATAATGCCTTGAGCCAGGAAGATTCCATAAGGATAGGAGAATATCTTAAGAAAAAGTGGGTATCGTTCCAGGAAGCCATTTATCACCATATTGGAGAACTCGGACTTTCAAAGAGCGGACTTGAGACAATAAACAATGTAAAAAAGAGAATCGATTTACTGTGCTCGAAGAAGAATCTGGATGTATCAGACCTCATCCTTGAGGTGTATGACCAATCGGGACTCTCAAGGCAATTCGTCCACACGGACACAAAGCGCAGCAGAGAAGCGCTTTTGAATCTGAGACAGCTTCATGAATTAGCCAGTAATTTTGAGGAGTTCCATGGAAAAGACCTGAGCTTGTTCATAGATTATCTTGAGATACTTGACGAGATGGATGGGAATCCGTCGCCTGCAAGAATAGCGGATGAGGATGCCATAAATCTGATGACGATACATTCGGCAAAAGGGCTGGAGTTCCAGGTCGTATTTCTCACGAACCTTGCAAAAGATAAATTCCCACTGTACCGGGGAGGTGCAGAGCCACTCATCCCCCCTGAATTGATGGAACAGTACAGGGACATTTTTGAAGACGGATCCATCAAAGATACTGATAAAGCAGTCTGGGAGCGCAAAAAAGAGATCAAAAAAGAAGAAGAAAGACGACTGGCTTATGTTGCGCTTACCAGGGCAAAAGAACATCTATTTCTAACACTGGCAATAAAATACGAGGATGATGAAAGAGAGCCGTCTGAGTTCCTCATGGATATTGGATATGACAACTGGAGAGCTGGCGGGAATATCATAGTTGGAGATCTCAGTTATATCAGGGATACTGATACGAAAGTCAGCAAAATGATAAAGGACAGCGCGCTTGAGCGGGAAAAGGCAATGCGAAAAAGGCTACTCATCGAGTCGCTTGATTCTGGCGATTTTAATGAAATCATGAAAAATACACTGCTGTATCAGGCTTTAAAGCTTGGAAAAGCGCTGGATTTCAAGGAAGTTTTCAATTCCAACTGGGAAAAAATAGATCCTGCACAAGATGCTGAGAATATTCTGGGCAAGATCAAAGAGAATAAGAACGGGTTGAAATTCAATCCCGCAAGCATGACTTTCAGCTACTCCTCAATAAGTTCCTATGAGAACTGCCCAAGGCAGTATGAACTCAAGGAACTTCTCAGGATGCCTACACGCGATTCTGAGGATTCTACCGGAGCCATGAACAGGGGAACTTTTGTTCATAAGGTGCTTGAGATAGCGGTGAGTGAGAAGATAAACACGAAGGAAAGGCTGTATGAGATCAGGGATACGGTCGCAAAAGAACCTGATTTCAGGGGTGTTGATATAGAAGCTGCAACCGCGGCGCTTGATGTATTCTGGGAGCGGAACAAAAATAGAATTGCAAATAACCTGATGGTTGAGCAAAGATTCGCTGTACCGCTGGGAGGATTTACTTTCAAGGGATTCATTGACCGGGTAGATCTGATGCCTGGCACAAAGAATGAAATTGAGATCATCGATTATAAGACCGGAAAATCTGAACCCGGACCCGATGCACGCTCAAAACAACTTTTGCTTTATGCCAGGGGTATTGAGCATGTTTATCCTCAATATAAAGTGAAAAGACTCACACTTGAACAGCTTGCTCTTCCCAATCCCAGGACATTTGAGCTGATCGATGGGAAGTTTGAGAGCGCGGGTGGTTCGCGGATGGAGGGGCTTGATGAGAAGGCTGTTGAGGATATGATCGAGATCGCAAAGTCAATCGCGCATGATTATGAACATGGGTTTGAGAGGACGAAGGATGAGAAGGCTTGTGGGGAGTGCGGGTATAGGTTGTATTGCGGGGAGTAAGGACGTTTAATTTTGATTTTGTTTATAGCTCCTGTAAGTTACTCCTCCTGATACATCAAGAAACCCTATCGGCGTTTCATTACATAATATGAATATTAAATGAATCCCGGTAGCAATGGTTATCCGTACGCTCCAATCACCGCATCCTTGGATCACTCCGCTATGCTGCGTTCACTCAGGCACGGCTCTCGCCTTGCGGTCATTGTCGCTGCAATCTGGGTGACAGTCCTGCTTGCCGCATGCTCGGACAGTCGCCGGTATCGGTAGCATGTTTCTTTCAGGCTGCAAGTTGTTTTTGTATATGGGGGTATGCTGGATACCTAAAGAATTCATGGCAGGAATACTCTCTTTCCATGGGTAGCATAGATGTGCTGCCCTGGTCTATGACTTTATTCATCAATGATTGGCCGCTGTTGCATAATCTAATTAGGAATTGAGAATAGTCTTTTTCTCACACTCTTGTTTATAGCCATGTGAAAACTGGAATAGAATATGATTAAATTTGATTGTGCATTTGGATTATCAATATTAATCATAGTGGTTTTAATATCGGGCTGCTTAGAATCACTTGAACAGCCTCAAAAAAGTTCCCTATTTTCCGGAGCAACGGCTAAGCAACTGGTTTATGGGTGGTGAATGTACTGTGAATTATGCACATGATAGACAGATTCCACATACATCCGAATTAAAATTCATAGAAGGATTATCACAGGTCTGGAAAAGAACCGCAGAGGTCTGTGTTCCAAGCGCTCATCTCATAATTCGTTTTGGTACATTGCCAATTTTGGTTTGTAATCCAACTTTACTTCTGGGAGAATCTCTGAAAAAAGCAGATTATAGTTGGGAAGTCAACAGGACAACAAATGCTGGGCATGCAACGCACGGGAAAAGACAGTCTGAGCAATTCAAGCAGAATAATGGAAATGCACTGAACGAGATAAATCTTCATGCCATATTGGAGCAATGAAAGATGTTTGATATTGAAGAAATACCTGCACTGAAAAGAGCTATCAGAACCCGGGCACATGCGGATAAGAAATTACTTGACGAACTCAGAGATGAAGTTCATTCATTTGCTTGTGAAGTCCGTACCATTAAACCGCGTTCTACAACCGCTGTTTCATTAGTAGCAAGCGATGGAGGAAATAATAAACTTACATTCGATCCTTTTTATGTTCAACTTGTCAGAGTAATGGATTCTTATGGCAAACAACTATGTCTTGATGCCGTATCCCCTACCACGGACACAGAGGAACTCAGTAAGAATCAGTTCAATTCTGATGGAAGCCCCAGAACCGCCCTCGGAAAAATGATGATTGGACTTGGAGTTGAACCACCAACCCTGAATAGGCTTAGCTATATGATTCCAGATGGCAAGACAATACGTGATAAACCAGAGTGGGTATTGGTTTATCGCGATTTATGTGAATGGGCTGTACTTTATGAAAGAATTTGCCATAATTCCTTCGCTACAGACACCTTAATCGTTAGAGATGGACTCCTTAGAAGTACAATTTTTCGTGGCGAATTCTTCATGACCTGGAGAAAAAAAATAGAGGAGGCAATTGCAAGAATATATCATCAAGATCATAGACAAGTTTTCTTGGTGGGCGTAGCTAAACATAGCAAAGTCATTACACGTTATCAATTAGCAATGGCAATTGAAGGTATATTTCCGTCTGGTGAGGCGCAATATGTTCGCATTCCCAGAGAACTTGAGGCAAAATCTTATATTAGGGATATATATGCACGCGGTCCGGAAACGGAAGGAGATAATAGAGAGGCGCCAAAATTCGTAGCTGGAGATATGTATCTTGTGCGATTCGGTCGTCGTAACGGTGATCCGGTTTGGGCTGTTGACATATTATCTCAACAGAGTCAAAAGGCATCGGAGATTTTTGGTTATCTTCTTTCAGACGCTATCGATGGTTTTCCGGTTCCATTCTATCCACGTTGTTTGCAGAAAGCACATGAACATGCACAAGTTGTTGATTTTGATCTTGAAATTTTTCAAGATGAAATCTTCGCTGCAGTACGTGATCTTCTTCCCCCGGAGAAACAAAATATAATTGACTCTTTCAGATTTAAGTCGGATTTATCAAGAGCGAGGTACGGATGAAATTATTTCCAAAAAAACAGTTAGTTGGTATTTTTCGAGGATTCAAAGAAGGTGGGATGGAATTCCACGCAGAAATCGTTTTGCCTTACCGTAATGAATTTCAGAGTGCTCCAATGCATGGACAATTCCTTCTTGTTCAACTTGAAACAGAAGATGAAGGTGTATTAGGTCGCATAACATTGATTTCCTCAGAAGGAAGACTCAGCGAAAGTTCTGGAGAAGATTATGGCATACGTGCTATGTCGGATGACCGCCCGATTCCTGAAGACCTTCGAGAACAATATCTCAAATATCGCGTAAACATTCGAGTCCTTGGGGTAGTACGTAATGTGGACGGAAAACTTGTTTTCGCTGCTTCTCACCGCAGGCTACCACATGTTGGAAGTAAGGTAGCACTACTTTCAGATGAGGTGCTTCGTGAAGTCGCAGGCCATAATTTAGATGGAATTGATTTGGGTTTCTTTGCACTTGGAGAGTTTATCTATAGTGGTGGAGATAAGCGTTTAAAAAGTGAGCCGTGGTTTAAAATTAAAAATCCTGCAATTATTCCACGTTTTAATGTCCAATCTCTTGTTTCACGAAGATCTTTTGTCTTTGCAAGGGCAGGTTTTGGTAAATCGAATCTTAATAAACTTCTTTTCAGCAGTTTATATAAAGAAACTCCGACCGTAGAAAAAAGAGGTGGTCGAAAAGTTCCTGTCGGTACTGTTATTTTTGATCCTGATGGTGAATATTATTGGCCTGATGATAAAAATCGTCCAGGTTTATGTGATGTACCAGAATTAGAAGATAAGATTGTTGTCTTTACTAAAAAGAAGGGACCAAGCCCGTTCTATCAGTCTTTTGTAGCCAGCGATATTAAGCTTGATATTCGACGTTTAAAACCGGCAGATGTCGTTTCTATTGCATTGTCATCAGAAAAGCAGGACCAACAGAATGTAAGAAAACTTAAGGGGATGAATGATGAAGAATGGCGACAATTTGTAGATGAAATATACCAAAATTATAATGCTGCAGATCCAGAATTAATAAAAAAACTGCTACATCTCGATAAAGAACAAAGCGCTGAGATGGTAGCGGCTCGAGCCAATATGTCCGGCATAGTAAAAATGCTTCATGATCCAAGCAGTCAAATGATGGACATGCTGTTATATGCTCTTAAGCAAGGTAAGATTTGTATTATTGATGTCTCACAGATGCGTGGCACACCTGCATTAATTCTATCAGGTATAATTCTCCGAAAGATTTTTGATCATAATCAACAACAATTTACAGCAGCTCAACCTGAAACGATTCCTACAATAGCTGTTGTAGAGGAAGCGCAATCTGTACTTGGCAGTTCCGGTAGTTCAGGGGAAGGACCTTATGTTTCATGGGTAAAAGAAGGGCGAAAATATGATCTTGGAGTTGTACTTATTACACAACAACCAGGCAGCATTGCATCTGAGATCTTAAGTCAGGGAGATAATTGGTTTGTCTTCCATTTGTTATCTTCCGGTGATCTGTATGCACTCAAAAAAGCAAATGCCCACTTTAGTGATGATCTATTAAGTGTTCTCTTAAATGAACCACTAGTGGGACATGGCATTTTTTGGAGTAGTGCTGGAGGAAAAAGCTATCCGATTCCAATCCGAATCTTATCATTTGAGACGCTCTATTCGGCGCGAGATCCTCAATATAATCTTCCTGCAGCGAAGACATTCGCTCAAGAGATTATTACAACATTTAAAGCTGCTGTAAGGGCGAGTTGCAGTATAAAGTCTGTAAATCAAGAAAATGAGGCTGTATCTTCTCCTGAAGATCTAGAGTTTTTATCCGGTGAAAAGATTGAAGAGCCACAAGATGTATCCGAAATGTATATCACTTCAGCAATTGAAACTTTTAAAAATGATACGACAACAATCGAGCGTATAAAACAGAATGGTTTGCCTTGGATGGGTATTCTTAAAGTTCTTGAGACTGGATTGCCTGATGTGATAGATCAGCAAGAAAGAAATAAATTTGCTTATAGTATTGTTCCTCGTGCTCTTAATGACGTTTTTGGAGAAGGGAATTGGGATACCGAAAGACGTCCTAAACGTGATGGTACTGGTATGACTCCATGGGTCATATTAAAGAACAAGATTCAATAAAGCATTTATTTTGAAATAGTAATGAATATTTCTTCTAATGTAATGAAAGGGATATCGCAGGTTAAATTGTGGTGATTAATTTTTTCCCGTTGGATGTGCTTTTTGACCAAAACTAACTTTGTTAATATTTATAACCGCATTTCCTGCATTTCTTCATTAACATCATGCTTTTACACTTCGGACAAAATAGATTTCCTATACCGGAGCCACCTTTTATAGGTAGAGGATTTGTCTGAATTTTAGTATATTTTATGGTTGTATTTTTTAAAAAAGAACTGTTATTTACTATTCGATCATCCCTCTCGCTTTGTGTTTCTCTCGATTTTGTATTTTTTATCCAATTTCTTATTATATCCCCTATTTGTAAAGAATTGCATAATATCATTTCATTTTTAATCCAAGAAGGTAAATATTGCCTTACAGAATATTTATCTTCTTTAGTAAATCTGCTGTCTGCTAAAATCAGAATTCCCGTTTCATCTCTGTCCCTGATAACTCTTCCCAATGCTTGTAATGCCTTATTCATGGCTGGAAGTCTATAAGCGATAAAGTCGCCATTATTCACACCATATCTCCCTATGTAGTATTCATCCTTCATTTCTTGAAACGTACCCCTTGGTCCAAGTGGAAGACCGATCATCATAGCCCCTTTTAATGCATCTCCACGGTAATCTTTACCCTCACTTAATGTCCCCCCACATAAAGCTATAAGCACTCCTCCTTTATTTTTTCCTGCATTTTTAAATTTTTCGAAAATTTCATCTGCGATACCATTCTCTTGATCGAAAAATTCTTTCTTGTTTTTTTTAGTTATATCATTACAATCTGTACTATAATCTCTTTTCATTTGATATGAAGTAAAGAATAAGGCAATATTTCCTGGAATATCGGTTATAAACATGTCAATACATTTCTTATAATTTGTTTTGTCGTCTCGATTCGCTGAAATAGTACTCACATCATTAATGCCAATTATCAAGCGGTTCTGAGATGGGAATGAATTAGGAACGGAGTGTATTTCTGCCCTCCCCTTTTTTCCAAAATAATACAATTCATACAACTCAATAGGAGAAAAAGTTCCAGACATCATAATTGTAGTAGAATGTGAATCTGCTATTTTAGAAAGTGTTGAACTTGGATCAAGATTTATTAATTCTAGAATAATATTTTTTTTATTTGTTTCATCTTTCCCTATCCTTAGAATATATTGGTCGTTATTATTAAAATGATTTATTATTGATAAAAGGGCTGCAACTTTACCTAGCGGTTGAACTTCATTAAATTCTGAATTATCTATATCATTTAGCAACTTAGCATAAGTTAGGCTTTTGTCAACAACGCTAATTTGTGCATTCTGTTCCAAATTATTGAATAAATTATTATTTAAGAGTTCAGGTGTAAAATAGTGCTCATTTCCATCCTTATCAAGAATATTCTTAAGTTTTAGGAGTACTTTATATAAAAGTTCAGACGTATTATTTTTATTAAATGCTTCATTTTTAGAATCAATATTTTTGAATACTTTAAGTAAAACATTTCTCTTATTTACGAGAAATTCATCGGTTGTGAAATCATCAATTATTAGGTTAGCTTTGGTTTCGTCATTGTTAAGCCTAAATGAGAGAGACTTATTTTCAGTGGATATAATTATGTTCTTAAAATCTTCGATTTTCTTATCCACAGTTACATTATTGAAACCAAAATTATCTTTTAGATATTCTATGATTTTGAACGTGTCTTTTCCAGGAATTTCATCCCACTTGAAAGAATATAAATCTTCTAATTGTTTGATAGCACTTTCAATTAAATTTTTATCAAATTTTTCGGAAGTGTTACGTTCTGTTGCTTCTCCAATATTGTGCGCTTCATCTATCAATAAAACAACATTTTCTTGATTCACTCCAAGTTTTCTGTAAGTTTTGCTACGAATTGACTCATCAAGTATATGATTATGCATTAGAATGGTTACATCAGAGTTTTTTGCAGCTGTTGCCATGCATTCGTATGGGCACACATTCTTGCAAATTTTCTTGGCTTGATCGGGGGGTAAAGGATGAGATAAGAATTCTTGAGCTTTAGTTTCAATTTCAAGTGAATTCGAAATACTTATTTTATCATCAATAAAATATCCTCTTTTTGAAAAAAGATAATACGGACAAATTAGCGTTTCATTTTCATTACGCAATAGAGTATTTTCGTTTTCATCAATAAAATATTCGATACTTATTGGTTTTTCATCGAATTTTCGTTCCATCTCTTCAATGAGATTCTTATCCAATAATGGATTGTATTCTTTAAGTTGCAACTCATTTATTTTATACTCTATTAACTTTCTTGTATTCTCAACTAATGAACCGCAGATTGCTGAACTTACTGATAATTTACATAGTTTTTCTTTTCCAACAATATATGCAATGCTGGGCTTTTTAGTGGTTCTATTGCAAATTTCAGTGATTTCTTTTAAATATATTTCTATCTGGCTATTTGTGCGAACAGTCACAATAAATTTTTTATCGCCTTTATTGGCAAAAATCGGTGCGATTACGCTGGTTTTTCCACTTCCTGTAGGCGCATCGATCATTAGTACAGTATGATTATCTTTTTTCATGGCTTCTTCAACTTTATCAAGCATTAATTCTTGATTTTCCCTAAAGTTAATATAAGGAAAATAGCCACCATATTTTGAAGAAATCATATTCGCCGTATAATAATTTTTTTGTAATATAAACTCTTTTAATTGAATTTTTCAATGTTGCTAATTTAGGAACATAATATTCGTCGTACATTCACACCACCCATACTACGACTTCCGTTTCTTTTTGCCAACCTTGCCTTTGTCCTCGGAAGGATATGGATCGGTGTAGGCATAGTTGCGTATCCAGACGACCATTGCGTCAGCGATGCCAGGGAGAATGTTAAACCCATGGCGTTTACAACGCGATCTGAATTCGTTTATAACATTGGGATTAATCGTATCAAAAGGCGGTTGGGACAGCAGATCATCACTAGATGAAGCAATGAGCCATGCATTTATTGCCTGTTCGAATCCAGTCCCATAGTTGATCTTCTTTTCTGCGCATCGCACACGAAATCTTTGGTACAGCTCAGCGTTAACATTTCGCAAGCCTACCAGTTCTATGTCTTCAGTTCCTTGATTCTCCATACCATGTAATATTTGTTGATCTTATATAATTATTACCATTGCAATACAATAGTAAGTCAAATTTAATATACAAACAGGACAATAACTTCTAACAAATGGCCGTATTCAACAATACAGATGACCTGGTAAAGCATGTAATAACAAAAACCTGGAATAATGGTGTGTCTTATACGCCAAAAGAGTTGGGTTTCCCCAATAATACCCCGAATGCCAGCAAGAAAAAGACCGCGGCAAATTCGCTTTTCGCAGTGAAGATAACCG
Source organism: Candidatus Methanoperedens sp. (assembly GCA_049301735.1). Classification (GTDB taxonomy): domain Archaea; phylum Halobacteriota; class Methanosarcinia; order Methanosarcinales; family Methanoperedenaceae; genus Methanoperedens. Next base: position 28,690 of record JBAQLI010000241.1, on the reverse strand, counting down.
ATACTGACCGTAGGGAGAAATACGAACGCGGTATTGGTGGGGCAATCGTAGACAAGATCATAGATGATGCTCTGAAGAATGGGTTCACCATCAACATTATCAGCACACCGGAAGAGCCGGAGAAGGCGCTTACAAAATCGCTCACCAGGGTTTACAAAGAGAAAATAGAATTGGAACTTGGCAAGGCACTGAAATGGGCAAGGCTCTATGGATACAACTTCTTACTGATGGGCAGGAAAGACGGACAGGACCTGGACACACCCCTTTCAAACAAGAGTGCGAAGGTAGAATACATAAAAGCGATCCCGCGGAACTGGATTACTGAAATCGTATATAAGAAAGATGAAGCGGGGTACAGGGTGATCCCTGAAGAAGTAGAGAAGGTCAACCTTAATCCTGGCATCTTCGGGAAGAATACTGCTATACATGCATCAAGGTTGATGATGATAGTCAATCCAGGACTGGAAGAAGATTACATTACAGGCAGCCCGAATGATACAATAGGCTGCTCGGTTCTTGACCGCCCCTTCAACGTCATATCAGTTATCGATCACATGCTCTGGAGCGCAGGCCAGACCATGTGGCGCGTAGGCGGGGGATTACTGGGACTTGACCTGCCGCCAGATGCGACCCCGGAAGACAGGGATGCAGCGCTCGACTCGCTGGGCGACATAAATGCAAAGACCGTACTGGCATTCCCTGATGGCTATAAAGCCAATGTGCTCAACACTGCCAGCGCTGTGCTAAACCCGGCGCCGTACTTCGAGAGCGCAATAGTGCAGCTGGCAGGAGTGACGGAATACCCGAAATCCATCTTATATGGCCTGGCAACCGGCGCAGTAACAGGCAGCCAGCTTGACAGGAGCACATATTACAGTAAAGTAATAGTCAAGCAGAACTGGATTTCGAACTTCCTTGTGGAACTTCTAAAAGGCTTCACGAATGGAGACTTGAAAAATGAGTGGGAACTGACATGGAACAGCCCGTATGAGCTCACCGAGAAGGAGAAGCTCGAAATAAAGAAGATACAGTCGGAAATAGATTACAACAAAGTAAACTCATACATCGAGACGCCGGATGAGATCAGGACAAGGGACGGCCGCTCGGGGCTGACGCAAGAGCAGCTGACCTTATTGAAGTTCGTGCAAACGAAAGTCAAAGAAGGTACTGCGCCGGGGGCAGCGCATCAATCGAGAGAGCCCAGAGAGGCGCCGTCAACGATTGTTCATCAGTAACGGACCGCCAGGAATAAGTTCTGCGACATCAGCATGAGTGCATGAGAAGGCATGAAACCTTAAACGATAAGTGTATGTGATAACCGCACTTATTTTTTATGAAATAAATATATATCGAACTTATTTGTATGCATCTCATGCCCCACACTTTCTTCACAACTAAGTTTATATCTGCGTCCAGCCTCATTGAGGGGAGCAAAAAGGAAAATGTATATCTGGTTATTTTAGCAATGTTTTAATAGATGATGTAGCTTTATAGTTATAGGTAGAGGTGTCTGATACATAGTGAAAAAACGTGTTGTGTGGTGAATGAGTTGCCAAATGAAAATTTCTTAAAGACTGTCATATTGAAAGTGGATTTTTTGGGGGAAATCAAGTTTTCTCAGATGGCAATAGATAGCTTCAGGAGAGCAATCTCAGATGATTTTCCTACTCTTGAACCACGAGAACGAATATCCATGCACATGACTATGGACCCGACACAAAGACTCACGGAAGAAAAGCGAATTAAGGTTTATTTTTTTAGCAACGCGACAACAAATAATTCAATAACATTCGAACCTAACGCTGTCACCCTCAATATCAAAAAATATAATAATTACGATGAGTTCAGAAGGCTTGTACAAAAGGTCATCCAAAACCTAGAGATAGAGAACACATCTACAAAAGTATCCAGAGTAGGACTTCGCTATGTTAATCAAATAATACTTAATGAGGGGCATCCACTTGAGTGGACAGGATTTATTAAAGAACCTCTAATCTCAAGTATTGACTTTGTTGAAAGGAAAAATGAACTGTCAAGATTAATCGGTATAGTTGAATTAAACAGGTCTGATTATTTAATTAAATTCCAGTATGGTTGGTTTAATAGTGAATATCCAAACCCAATTGCTAAGAAAGAATTTATGCTTGATTATGATTGTTATTCAAAAAACGAAACAGATCTTTCTTTCGTCCTTAATCAAGTTGATGTATATCATACTGCAATAAAGGAGTTATTCAGGTATAGCATTTTGGATAATTTAGACCGAATTATGCGAGGTGAATTAAATGTCTAATGATGAAACGGGAGAGGATTTTTACTATAGTGAGTCAACTGTTGTACCAGTTCTGCTAAAACAAAAGAAATTGGAAGATATTGAGCCTCCGTTAAATTTTATTATTGATGAAGAAAGGTACAAAAGGACTAAAGTAAAAAGAAAAACCTTACGTTATGTTCCCAAACAAGATTGATTCAAGGTATGTTAAACGTACTATCAGACGAATCTGTCAGGGTGATATACTACGAGATGTCGATGTTATCGATAGTTATAGCAAAGACGCTGTAGGCACATTGGTGTACGATGAATTAACCTTACCATATATTGTAGTAATGACTCAAGATTGCGATCTTGATAATGATTTCAAAAACAGATCTATAACTAACCCTGACAAACACGATAAATATCTGCGAACAGTGCTAGTATGTCCAGCTTACGTCGCAGAGGATTTTAAAGATGGGAATCATTTAGAGGACTTAGAGTTGAAGATGGAGAAATGGGAAAGTAAGAGATTCAAGCAAATAAAAGAACAAAATAATGCAAGATTCCATTTTTTAGAACCAGAGCAGAAATTGCAGGTACCAGAACTGGTTATTGACTTTAAGCATTACTATGCAATTCCAAGGGACACTTTGTTTAGAATGTATCCTGATTGCTACTTGGTTACTATCAATCAACTTTTTCGAGAATTTTTATCACAGCGTTTTTCAAACTATTTAAGTAGAATCGGGTTACCGATACTTAATGAGAAGATACCCTCTGAGAACCTCAACACTTGTCCAATTGAAAATGTTTTACAAACAGACACTTAACATATGTCCATGGTATAATTGAAAAAATCACTTACTCTTCCATTTTTGTAGTTATGCGTGCCCGAATTTAATTTTCACACTTGCTATGCCTGTTAATGATACTATTATGATTCACAAAACTGCCTATCGTTCGCAATGATCGAGACATCCACACCGTGTGCGGGGCTTCTCTGCTACAAATAGTACTATTACAATACAATAGTAAGTTAGTGCTTAAATATAAACGATTTCCATTTTACCTTAAATGTTTTTCCAGACTAAAACACTGAAATTCCTCGAAATAACGTGGAGAGGTCCATGATAATCAAAACCGATTCCGGAGACCAGGTAATGTTCACTGATTCAATGGGTTTACAGATAGATGCTTCCAAAATGGTTGATACAAAGGACGGTCTCCTGGTAAAAGACGCAATAATATGCAGAGCGATGGTGCTGGATTACAACGGAAAGAAGATCCTGAAATCCCCCGAAGCTCTTGCAGATTCAATGTTAACGATGCAGAGGATGATGATAACCGATGAGCATCCGAGATCCAGGGTGATAATGGATGTATCGCAGATAAAAGGCAGGGTTCTTCCTGAAACTGTCAAACTCAATAATAATGTCGCTACAGGCGATCTTCTCATAACAGACAAAGTCCTTGCAGATGAAATCAGGGAAGGAAAGCGGGATCTCAGCCCAGGCTATTACGCTGACATTATTGACGAGCCGGGGACATTCAACGATGAGCCGTATGAAGCGGTGCAAAAGAAAGTCCTGTACGATCATCTTGCGGTGGTGAAAGTCGGCAGGTGTTCAAGACCGAAGTGCGGTATCCTGGATTCGATACAGGGAGCATTGGGAGAACAGGCACCGCCAACAATCAATTCAAACTCATCAATTACTAATGAAAAAAAAATAAAGGAGACACAAGAAACAATGGCAGAGAGCATAGTAATCGACGGCGTTGGGTACACGCCTGAGATGGTAAAGAAACTTGTAGCCGATTCTGCAGCTCTCTTAGAAGCGCAGAAAACAGCTACCGAAACCAGGAAACTGCTTGATGCGAAAGAGGTTGCGTTTGCAGACCAGGGTAAGACCCTTGCGGCAAGCGAAGCCAGGATCGCGACAATGCAAACACAGATAGACGCCGTGGAACAGGAGAGGCGGGCGCCGTTAATCAAACAGATAACGGGTGCGATGCCTGCGCTCAAGATAGAGGATCTCAAATTATGGGACTTCAAACGTCTCACAGACACCGCAGCAAGCGTTCTTGATGCAGAGAAACTGAAGATGAAAGCGGGAGAAAAACCGTCAAAAAGCATCATAGATGATGCGTATGCAAAAGTGGGTGAGAAATAATGGTAAACAATCCAGTGAATGTAGAGGAACTCGGTAGCGGTATAGGCACAAAGAGAGCCGCTGCAGCCATAGCGTTCAGAGATGCAGTTGAGCGCAGGGGCGCAATCACCATTGGAAAGCATATGGAGAAAATAATCGACGATTGCCAGGCCGCATGGACAGCAGCAGTAAACGTCACAGCAACAGCCGAGGCAGCAGCCAGGAAGGTCAATACCAAAGGCGCAAAGCTTGTAATCGCTGCAGCTTTCACAACCGGTCTTGTCGCCACACGTGACTTCGCAGCCATTGACCTCTCAGGATCCAAGTATATCGGGTTCTGGATAAAGTCTGATATCCCAGTGACAGCAAATGTTTTACAGCTCTTATTGGACGAGACCGCTGCATGTGCAAGCCCGGATGAGACCTTGAATATCCCCGTACTCGCTGCGGGTTTATGGAGATATATAAGAGTTGCAGTGACCGGAGCTGGTACGACTAGGGATGCATTAATCTCAGTCGGCATAAATGCCGCAAGCGACCCGGGTGCAGCGACCCTCTTTATCGATGACATCAGGGCGGGTAACGAATACCTGGGTGTGGCAGACGAGATGCAGGACAAGGATGCATACGCGCAGTTTGACCCCGTGCACATTATTGACCAGGGCAAAGCCGAAGTCGGTCTTGCAGGGACAGCACTATCTGGCCAGTACCTCGAACCAGTGGGCGACGGCAAGTTAGCCGTAAGCACAAACGGTGTAGCGGGACAGGACGGAATGAAGACCATAAATAGCAGGGCTGTGGCGGTCGAAGACCAGGCATCTGAAAACGGAACAGTGCCGGCAAGGATGGTGTGAATATGATACAGAATGATGGGCTCTCGATCCCGGATAATTATCTGGAAGAATGGAGCAGAGAAATCGCACGATGGGTGAACGTAAACCTGGACAACATGTTTGCAAGGAACGTGATGCCTGTTAGAAAGGTTGACGAAGCCGTACAGATCGACGTCGTGGTGGATTACGACAGAACAGGTCCGGGCGCCAAGGTAGTAGCGAAAGGTTCTACCCCGACAGGAAAGACTGGAATAAAACAGACCACGACCAAACAGGATATCTTGCAGTTCATGGACTGGTTCAGCGTCCATGAGAAAGATCTGAAATCAAATCCGGCGATGTTCAACAGGTATGTTGATATCTGTCTTGACAATGTCCACAGGCTTGAGGACAGTCTGACAATAAACGGCGATGCCTCACTTGGTATCACCGGTATCGTAGCTGCAGCACAGGCAAACGCAAATGGCAAGATAGCTGCGGCTGATAATGCCGGTGTCTGGGGAAGCGCAACTCAGGATCCACATGCAGATATCGTAAAGGCAAAGAGGCTCCTTGATGGTAACTATAAGAGCAATCCACTGTTCCTAATAGGAAACTCACTGGACATGGAGTTCCTTTTCAATCTGGACAGCATGAGACAGCCATTTTACAAAACGATCGCGCCGCTATTCAGGGCAAGCCCCGATGCAGATCCATACGGAACATGGCTCAAGATAAACGATGGCTTCACAGAAGGCAAGGTATATCTTGCAGTCAAGAACCCGGTCGTAGCCGAGTTCGTGGTCAGTGAGAACCCGTATCCGGATAGACTGCCAAAGGCAGCAGGCGGCAACTTCCCTGTTGAGCTGAAAGGCTGGGCTGTACCCAGAATTTACAAGAATGAAGGCTTCGTGGAGATAGAAGTCGGAACTACCTCATAAGGTAGCTCCTTTCCCTTTTTTCTCTGGAGCAGCAGCAATGGAGGTACCAACTGAAATAATAGTAGGAGTGGTCGTCACAGTCGTAACGACCATCGGATCGATAACAATATTCTTTCTTAAATCACTGCGGGATGAGATCAAGAACCTGACGGCCAAACTCGATGTTTATGGGGGAAACCTTGCAAATGTGGACCTGATCGTATCAAAGATGCTCCTTGTTCAATCGATGTGTCCAAATTGCCCGCATCCGAATACAAAGATAGAAACGGAACTTGAATTGATGAAATGATGGATCTCGCAAAGGAGGGACAGTAATATGGAACTGATAATCATAATCGCGGCGGCAGGCGCGGTAGGCGGACTCATAAAGAGCCTTGCTGAACAAAAAGGGGCGGTTGCCCTGCCGTGTATCGAGACAGCAAAGGATGGTACAAAGTATGTTCATCTGGGCGGGATCTCTAATTTGGTGATCGGTGCGGCGATTGCTGCTGTTATAGCGACTACGCCAACAACAGCAGTGGTTGCAGGCATCTCGTCGGCATTCATTGCCGAAAAGCTGCTTGAAAGAGCAAAAGACCTGCCGTTTCCGATTCCGGGTATTGGAAAAGGGAACTGATGCAAAAGCGTGAAGAGAAGGGCATGTGATGACGGATGAATTGTTAGTAAAGGTCAAACTGACCGAGCCAAACAAGGTGAAGATCGACTTCAGAGAGCCGGATAAAGTAACACAGGAGTTATCACAGGTGGCTGGAACATGAGAGAATATGATGCGGGGGAGACAGCATACATTGAGATCGAAACGCGGGATAAGTATGACTATCTAATAGATCCCAGTTCGGTGACTGTAGATATTTTTGACACTGAAGGGAACAAAGTATCGACCGGGTCAGCCGCCAGAGAGGGTACAGGCAATTATTTCTATACTTACACTATCCCGGCAACTGCGGTCAGTGGGAGTACATACACCACGAAGGCAACAGTAATAAACAGTTCAGACTTCGTCACGATCAAGAGAGTGCGTTTTAAGGTGAGGTGCTAAAATGTATTCCACAGTTGACGAGATCAGGGAAGTATTCGAAGAGAATGACATCGGCAATGAAGCTGTGATAACAGATGCTGAAATAATCAGGATCATCACAGACGTAGATGCAGAGATCGACGCAACCTTATTTAGAAGATACCAGACACCTTTTGCTGACAAACCGCAGTTGATACAGAAGATCAGCAAGCTCAAGAGCACGGCGCAGGCCATGCGGGATATTCAGCGCGGTTCAAATGGCGCGCTCATAAAACCGGAAGTGATGGAATACTACGAGAAGAAGGGAGAAGCGCTGTTAGAAGACCTGAGAACCGGACGGCTTGAGATTACAGGAAGTAAGAGGCTGCGTATGTCATCAACAACGAGCTAGCATGACACTGGAATGTAAATACTTCGAACTGAATGGAATAAATCTGGTTCAATTCACTCACAGGATCACTGATTCTACGGAACCTGAAACTGATACGATCCCCAAATTGGGGGATGAGAACAGGCAGTTTGCCAGAGACGATAGGGGTTTGAGGACTATTACCTGGGAAGGATATGTCAGCAATGATGAGGTTTACCTGAACCTGAGAAAAGTGTTATACGATAACACAGAGAAAATCCTGAAACTCCATCCTGAAAGAAAGATAACGCTGCTATCCCTGGGCTTCAAAAAGATACTGGATATAATAAAACCAGAAGATAGCAAGATCACAATAATAATGCTGGCTGCGGACACAAGGGAATACAGCATAGTACGGGATTCAGCCACAGTGGCAGTAACATCATCGCCAGCGGACATTCAGCTAACGTCAGAAGGCGGGGCGCCGACAACGCCAGAATGGACGTTGACCGCTAACGGCACTATCATAAATCCAGCGATAAGCAATGGAGCAGAAAGGATGGAGTGGTACGGAACGCTTAATCCAGGCGATGTCATGGTCATATCAAAGGATGGTACGGTATCAATAAACGGCAGCAGAGCGGGCAACATAAGCGGCACAGTGCTGGAGGCAGATCCTGGGAAGAATACGTTCGTTTACAGCGATGACCCGAGTTCGAGCCATAACTGTACAATCGTGGTAACGTGGAATGATGCTTATTATTAAGGTTATTGCAAACGATAGGTTGCGCATGCTGAGGACGGACATTGAGGGCTATTAAACATTATTCAATATATAATGTATTTCAAAAATCTTTGTTTTTTTCGCCTCTATTTCCACCTCCCAGATAATCTCTAAAGCATGCACTAAATCATCGTTCAATAAACTTAGCTTTCCAGCGCGTCTCTGTATTTTTTGGTTCTTTGATAAATCAATAATCTCAAGAAATTTTGGATTAAAACGGTTTGGATCTATATCTCCATAAGGTAAATTTACTGATAATTCCAAACACTGCAAATCATAATCTGAAACATTTGTAACTTTATAATTGATTATAATCTCGTGTGGATGTATTTGTGGTGTATCCTGATTAGTAATATATAATTCATTTTTTTCTGGAAACCATTCATACTGTATTCTAACTGTAATTTTTGAATTTCCTTCTATACTCCAAATTTTTGGTTTTAATATGTTCTTTTTGATTTTGATAATATCTCTTGTATCCGTATTCGGATATGAAATAGTCGGCGGTTTAATATTAACCGGCAGGTTTATTTTATCTGCAATAATTGCTAAAGTAGGTTTTGAAATTTCGTAAGTATCTACTCGAATAAAAGAATTTCCTTGAATTTGCAGTACTGTGTTTATACATTTGCAAGTTACCTTTTTTGTTAGAAGAAAGCCGAAAATACCGGTTGGGATTAGATACGGGAGTAAATAATCTAACACTTCAAATCCTTTCTGCATTAAAGGTGATTCAGACGTAGAAAAAATATTTGAAAAATTCATACATTTGGTAATAATCTACTAATCTTCATCTTCAACATTATCTATCACAAAATTGGTATCTATTGGCCTATATCCTGCATTTTTCCCTTTTTCAATTAATATATGGCAAGTTTCTAATGCATGACGTGGATTTCCTTTACTTTTTTCCCTTATTTTTTCAATGCCTTCTACGGTAAATGGATATATTTTTTCTCCATTATAATTCTTAGGTCGCATACTAAGTAAATACATCTCAATTAACGCTTTCATTTGATTTTGGTCCAAAGGATACAAGTTCACAGGTCCTGAGAATCGGTCAGAAAAAGCTGGATGAGTTTGTTTTGCAGTTTCCCACTCCATTGGTGTGGAAGCTGAAACTATTGAAAAGGATAGCTGAATAGAATCGATCAAATCTCTAAATTCTACTAGGAAGTTTAACCTAGAACGGTCACCTTGTTTTATCATATCTTCGAATTGGTCTATCATTATAAAGATGCGACGATATCCAGCTTTTCGGTATAGATTCACCACTGATTTTAATGCTTCAGTTGTATTCTTTGAATTAAAATCCGAAGAAACCCCAACCATAGATCTTTCTTCTTTGTACAATTTACCCCCCGTCAACCATCTCCAGCACTCTTCTTGCACTCCTTTTTCAATCAATAATTTGCTGCAAACTAGTCTCATATTTTTATCATGTATTATTTCTTTAAGAAAATCTTCACAATTTTTTAAAATGTTCTGTCTAGATATGAATTTTTTATTTAAAAATTCATGGAATAAACCCCAATCTGTTAAATATTTATTAAATTCTTCAATTTCTATTTTATCTTCAAAAAATGATAGATCCATGCTACCTATCAATGAATTCAGTGATTCTTGGGTATTAAACTTTGATTTGAAATCTTCGGAAACCGCATCCCAAAGTAGTGAAATAAAATCACTCTGATTGATATTTTTAATAATCCTAATATATATTTCTTCAAATGATGTTGGCATTGCTATATAAATTGCCCTGCATTTTTCATTTTTCGGCCTTGTTGAAAGTTGTTGATTTATTTGATCCCGGATAAATTTTAATGTATGGGTTTTTCCCATTCCATTATCTCCAACTATTACTATGCCACTCCATCCTATTGCACTATAAGAGCCAATAATGTATCGACGCAATGCATCAAGGGTTTTGTCTCTTCCAGCATAAAACTCTGGATTTTCTTTAGAAACCCCTGTCATCGGGAATGGATTGCTAATTAACGAATATCTTTCAAAATTTACATCAATCTGTGCTTTAGTAATTTCACTTAAATCAAAGTCTGTCATTTAGATTCCTCAAGGTGATATAGTAATACATACCATATTTTCGATCTATTATTCCCTCTTTACCTCTCGTTTTTGAAACTCTTTCTAAGCATATTTTCTCTGGCATCCGATTCCAAACATCTATTAACAGCTTATCGAATCTCTCTCTTCGAATCCCATAACGTATACAAATTTCGTTTCTCAATTCATTTATTGATATTCTTTCTTTATATTTATTGCCTTTTATTTTCGCATATTCTGTAATTAGAAATTTTATGAAAGTAGTTTCATCTACTTGTTCATAAATTATTGGATAGAATACATCCTTCTCATCATTATATTCTATTAGATTAATTTGTTGTGCCCAACCTCTTATAACACGAAAGGTTTTCCAATTTACTGCAATTTGTTCCGCAAAGGCTTTATTGACATTTTTGGGCTTTGCTTTAGCTTTAAAATCTTCCACACTAACTACTTCCTCTCTATCACAAAAAAAACCCATAAATTGCCTAAATTGCTCTAAATTAAATAAACTATTTACTAATAATAATCTTTCAGGTTCTGAAAGCTTTAAATCGAGATTGTCTTCACTAACGGATAAAAAAAGCCGACCCAAATCTGAAATTTCAATTAGTTTATTTTCTTTTATGAAATTCAATTGTTTCAACAATATTAGATATTCTTCTAAAGTCCCTAATTCAATATCGTAATTATATTTATTTTTTAATACATTTTTGATATCATTCAATATTATTTTTTTGTCTTCTTCTTCTTTTATATTATGTAAAATCGCTTTTAGTAGTGACAATTTATGAGCTCTTGCTACACGTTTAATATGGAACATCTTGGGATTTTTTTCAGTCATAATCGAGAGAATACGAGATATGTTTGGTATGTTATATCTTTATCTCTGACTATATTAAATTAATTTCTTTGAAAATCTCCAAATACATTTCAAACTTTTAGTGCACGCTGCCCACTTATATACTGTCACGCTTCCATATCCACTGGCGTGCACGTCTCATTTTTTTTCATTCATTACATTTTTACAGATATCCACGAATCCGCGTCATCCGTATAATCCGTGTTCCATGACATTTACTGCTGTCCTTTGCATCAATGCTGTTACCTTTAGTTTTCAAACTGATTTGAGTTATATTACTCTGATAATACAATAGTAAGTTACATTTAAATACAATCCCTGCATATCATTAAAAAAGAGTGTACACTCTTTGAAAGGAGACTCCAAAATATGGTACAGGTAACTAAAGGCAAGAATGTCGTCATAGAGACCTATGACGCTGAATTTAAAGAATTCACTGCAACTGCAGCGCAAACAGATTTCACAATGGCAAACAAAGCCGGGGAGACAACTCCGGAATACACCAGGGTCTATGTAGATAATGTAGAGGTCGCATCAGCCGACATAACAGTATCTTCAGCGACTCCTGCCGTAGTGGCCATTCCGGCATGCACAGTAGGCCAGATTGTTCAGATATATATGCCAAAGGCCAAGAACGGCGCATATAGCGTCCAGCAGGCAATCCAGATGAAGGTATCAACAAAGACCATAGAGATAGCAGAGCTGGGTAACGATGCTGTGACCGTGGATGTGGTGCAAAGATCTGGAGCATTGAACATAGCTTTTGCACAGGCAACAAACCACGACCTGATGACCAAGTTTACTGATAGTGCGAAAAACGATGCTTTTATGGTCATCGCTAAAAAGTACTCAAATACCACGCCTGTAAGCTACCGTATATTCAAGGAAGCCAGGGTCAATGAGATGAACGACAGTCTGGAAGCAGGTGGGATCGCGATGGAAACCTTCACACTGACATTCAAACACCCAGTAGCGTTTAAGACAACATAAGGTGACAAGATGGAAGAGAAGGCAGCGGGCGGTTTGGATAGCAAACCAACTCCAAAAAACTTAGCTGAAAAGGCACAGGAGATCGGCGCAGAAGCGCCGGAATCTCTGCCGGAGCAATCAGGATTGGTTGTAGTTCTGGGTGGACAACTGATCCAGTTAGAGTCTTTGAATGTCCAGGACTTCCTGCTAATAGACATAATCACCGGCGGCACACCTGCTGGCGCTTTAGATCGGGCAAAGGCAAAGCAAAGTCTCATTGGCTCGGTCATATCCAGGAGCAAACTGACACCCGACCAGGTCGAGATACTAAAAAGTGATCCGCTCAGGACATATAAGGCAGTCGGTATGGCAATAACGCAGGAACTGTTCGGTACAGATAGTTAAGCCGAAACAATAATCGCTGATTCCAATGAGCTTTGCCGAAATCAAGAAGCTTAAGGAACTTGTCAAAACACTCCAGGGATCCGGGGAGACAACAAACAGGGTCAGGATGGAGGTCGGCAGGGCAATAGAAAAGATACAGAAAGAGCATTCTACTGCAAGGATGATTTCCGGCGCTGACGTTAGCCAGTCGTTTGGACTGCTCGAATCTTCTTTTGAAAAGTCATCTCTTTTGGGTGAGAGATGGAAACCGCCATGGGATCCGACATGGAATTCCCTGTCTGCAGACATCAAACGAACTGAGCCAGAGATATTGAGCCCGCGAGCGTTCGATGTCAATCTGAATAGTTACTCGCCGCTTGGTGTGCAACGCAGGCTTACCGATAGGGAAATTAACAAAATCGTCACTTCAGACCTACCACAGGTGACGAAAGAGATTGTAATCAAGAAGCTGGAGTATCGAAGAAATATATTAGATAACGCTGAAAGAGAGATCGGGGGGTTCGCTACAACAACAGGCGCGGCGAGAACATTAACGAGCCAACGGATTACCATAGAATCAAATATTCAAAAGATTATCGGGTTAAAGCAGTCAGGTACAAGCATCTGGTCACAGAAGGAGCTCGACGAACTGGTGAGAGCCCAGTTAGTTGAGAGAGACCAGATAGACAAAAGCATATCCCAGATGAAGGCAGGGCTGCCCCTTGACCTGAGCACTTCAAAGAAGCTGGAAAGCATTGATGACAGTATATACAAAATGGGCGCAACTCAATGGGATGAGAAAAGAGGTATCCCTGAAGACTGGAAGGATACTCTGAAAGCATATACAAAACGGAATATGTTCGAAGAAATGTCCGGGCCATATTTCACAGGCGGTTACATCCCTGGAACTCTTGGTTCTGACATATTATCTTTCAAGGATCCGAAAAAAGTCCTGAACAAAGCCTCAATATTCACGCAAAAGCAGTGGAGAGACAAAGAAGCAGCACAGCAGGAAATTGAGTTCATAAACAATTATTTGTTAGATCCTGAGATGGCTGCGGAATATGCAAAGACTGCTCCGTTCTCATTCTTCAAATACTGGTCAGAGAAGGGTGGTACGCTGGGACTGAAAGAGCACATGCAATCATTGAAGGTAGCAGCGCGCGCTGATGATGTTGAGGTCGAGACTGCAAAATGGGGCGCACTCACGACGGTAAAAGGTGTTAAGACAAAGGACTTCACCTTCGCTTCACTGCGCGGACAGGTCACAGAATTGTGGGACCCGACCAGCCCAAGGATATCACAGGTAGGACTCCTTAAGGACTCGTCGGGCGAAAGCATCAAGTTCACAGTATGGAGGAATCAACAACAGAATATCCCGAAGGTAGAGGTGGGAAAGAACTATTATTTCGGTAATGTCGCAAGCCAGGAGTGGCAGGGCAGATGGAATCTCAACGTCAACCAGTTCTCAGCTATAGAAGAGATAAAACCAATGCCGTTCAATACCGCGCCGCCGCTTATAATAACAGGGAGCAAAGTTGAACTTCGCGATTTTTCAAAACCGTATTCAATAGACGCCAAAAAAGGCACCATAACCTACACTACAAAGTCGGGGAAGGTAGTTGAGACGCCGATCCAGCAAGCGGGCACAAAAGAACTAAAGAATGTCCGACTTGGAGATGAACCAGGCGATATGGCTGTATTCTTACCATTCGCAGGATTACCGTTCCTGCAGAGCAATATAACAGGAGGCACGGCGCAGATAGATTCACAGCAACCGATGCAAATGAATACGCATCCTATGATACAGGAATCGCTCACAGAAATATATAACAATCTGGGAGAACTCGGAAGTATCTGGTATCAGAATCTCGCTGACGTATATGCAGACGATCGAGCAAGAAGCGAAGATTTTAAAAAGAAGGCGCAAGATGGTACATTATCACCGTATAGAAGATACTTGCCATTAGATATTGCATGGACCGGCCTGCAGTCGGTTGGGGCGGCATTAACTCCATTATCATTCATAGACCAGGCTGCCTGGGGAAGTTATGCGGGGATTGGGGCAATGGGAGGTATTCGTAATAAAATTCAACCATCGAACGTTTTTGGGATAGAAGATCCATTAGCAGCCATTCTGACAGATCTCGTTGCACAACCAACCAATCTAATAGGAATAGGCGCCGTCACCAAGACGAAGAAGTTAGCCAGGGGAATTGAAGGGTTGGGGTTTACAAAACCGGGTTTCAAGTCGTTCCTTGCAAATGACGTCGGCGAACTTGGGAAAAGCCCGGATATAACATCATGGGAAAAAGCCGGTATGTCACGTTCGGCATATGTGAAAAAACTGCTCATTGAAACACCAGATGAAGAATGGACGATAGACCGGCTCATGGCGGAGTATGATGCCCGGCCAATGGGTGCAGCTACAAAATCAAGATTGGAAGAATTGTCCAGTAAGTCCTTTAAGCAATTATCGATGTCCGAGAGATCTGAACTGGATGACCTGATATTCCAGGATACATTCCTGGGGGACAACATGCCAAAAGCCCCTATATCCTTCGCCCAGGATGCAGCACAAATATCACCAAAACCACCCATCATCGTAAAAACCGCACAGACTGAAACCGATAGGATTTCAGAAACGACAGTAGAGGAAATTATAGCCCGTCGTGAATCCCGCGGGGAAATAACAACCTCTGAACAAATCGAACAAATCCGTGAATTGCAGCGCAAGGGTGGAAAAGAAACAGCCGAATATCAGGCACGAAACGCAGATAAAAAGAAATTTTCATGGGTTAATTTAGGACTTGGTGTTGGAGCAGGAATCGCAGCAACTTCATCATTTTATAGCCTGCCAAAAGAAGAGCAGGAAGCGAACAAGGAACAGTTCAGGCAGGCGCTGATGCCATCTGAAGAACAGGGCATTCTCGGAACCGCTGTGGATATACTGAACATGGACAGCTACATTGAAGGCGCAACGATCTTGAACGCTCAGGCCATGCTCAACGGAGATTCCAAAAGATACGACTGGAAAGACCGGATAACCCCATCCATGGCATTGGGCATCCAGAACAAGGATACGAGTCTCTTCTCTTTGCGTGGTGCAGCAGGAACAGTCTTAGATATAGCGGTTGCTCCGACAACATACCTCTCACTGGGTTCTGGCGCGGCGGTCAAGATCGGGTCAGTGGGTGGAAAGGGCGCAAAGGCGCTGAAGCTGAGCAAGACTGGTGTTAAGGAACTTGCGACCTTCACAAAAAAGTATGGCGAAGAGATGGGAACCCTGGAGTTCGCACACCATATAGAGCAAAATCCGGCATTCCAGAAAAAGGTTCTTGCAGCGGGCGGCGTAAACCTTCGAGGCTGGGGGCAGGAATTGAATCTGATCCCTGGGAGTGTATTTGATCCGATAACGAATGCTGCAAAAACAGGCGCTATGCAGTTCTCTCTGGAACATCCAACAACATTCAAGAAAGCGGTCGGGATGCAGGAGTACCTGGAAGACAAATTCGTGGTGAGAGCAGCGGTAAAGCGTCTTCCAAGGTCATCCAGACTTCTTCCGATGGAGGCAGATTATGCTGAGAAGGCGATGCTCCTGCCAAAGAAGGTCAGGTTCGATATAGCGCAGGGCACGGAGAGGGACATTGAGCTGGCAAAAGAGGCAAGGAAAACCTTCGGAGAGAATTACGAAGAGATCGTTTCTAACCTGATAGAGACACCGGTGACCCGCGAATCTGCTAAGCTCACCAAGGAGCAGCAAGCGATTGTTGAAGAACTTGAAGGATACAATAAAGGATTCGCGGCGCAGGAGAAGGAACTTGGTTTGCTGGATACCGAGATGTCGGGGTATCTGAGGCACACTTTGACCCCTGAGGCGAAAAAGTACCTGGAAAAGGGAGGCAAGAAAGTCTCGACAGAATTGTACACGCCGCTCTCTGTGGAAAACAAGTTCACAACGAAACGGAGCATACAGGGAACGGTATCAGAGATTAACGAGCGAGCTCGAAAGGAACTCGGAGTAGATTTTGATTACTTCGAAGCGAACCCGTTCAAAGCAACGTCCATCAGAAGAGCCGAAAGCATACACGCAGTGGAGCAGGCAAAACTCTTGAAGTGGACGGTAGAAAAGTACGGTGTATCAGAAGATGTGGCACGGGCAGCACCGGATGAATATGTGCAGAGTTCAGTAGATTATATAAAAGGAGCGTGGCTGCCAAAACCAATTGCGGAAGATATTGAGAAAGATTTCGTGCAAAGAGATACCGGGACCGCGTTACAGCTTTACGATAAAGCGCTGAATGCATGGAAATACAGTGCAACGGTAACTCATCCCGCATATCATGCATCGAATGTGGTTGGCGGTATTTTCAATAACTGGTTAGGCGAAATCGATCCACAGTCTTACTATCGAAGCTCCAGGCTTTTGCTGGGCGGGGATAAAGACAAAGTCTTCACGACGGCGCTTGGTGACCAGTATACTGGAGAGCAGTTGATGAAGGTGGCAGGAGAGTCAGGGATTCTTAGCCAGCCAGGCATGATGGACATTCAGAAACTCTCCTATGAGATAGCGGATACACAGAAGGAGAAAGCCATAGAATGGGCAAAGAAGGGAGCGAATGCTCCGATAACAGCAGCCCAATATGAAGAGAACTTCATCCGCTTTTCATTATTTAACGACAGGATAATGAAAGGAGACACGATACAGGGAGCCAGGTCATGGGTCTCCGAGTTCCAGTTCCAGTATTCAAAAGAATCATTCACACCATTCGAACGCGATTATATGAAGCGTTCGGTGCCATTTTATGCCTGGATGCGCGGCAATGTCCCGCTAATGGGGAAGCAGTTGGTCAAAAGCCCTGGAAAATTTGTGCAGTTCGGAAAACTCAATGTTGCCGCAGTCAACGGCCAGGAACTCCCGCAGTATACCGAAGGAGATCTTACATGGATGTATCCATGGGATGAGTCCACAGGCACGTTCAATTACATGCGCACACCTGCGATGGATCTGGATGCCTATAGCGACCCATTGCTGTACGGTTTCACCGCTACTACACCATTTGCAAAGTATCCATTGGAGAAGGGCCTGGGATTCAATACGTATACGGGCAAGGATTTCGATTCTGCCCTGCCATGGTATAATCCACAGAACAGCGCTGAATCAAACCTAGTTGTGGGGCGCACCGGAAGGGATGTTGGGACGCTTTTAGACGTTTCCGAAGATAGGAATGCTGGGAAAAAAGGGGTGAAATATCTTACTGGTGTCGGTCAGGCTAAGACAGATATCAGAAAGAAGAGCGATACAGAACTCCGGGATGCCTATAGGAAATATACCGCAAGGCCCAATGATTTCACATATGAACAGCGACTGCAGCTAATGCAGAGGGATAATTGGGCAAGCGCGCAGTCAGGCATATCCGGCAAGTTCGAGCAGCTTCAGGGTGGGCATGTCTATCCAGCGGTGCTTGGAGGTCCGCCGCTGCCTTGGAACTACATCACACAGACACGGGAAGAAAACCTGGAATGGCTGAGCGCGCAGAATTATATCGAGAATCTTCCGGAGCGTGAATTTCAGCAGGATGAGGCATGGGGGAGAGTCGCGCAGGAGTATTCCACTGGTGTGGAAGAGATAAATGCGCGAACCCTGGACACACGAGGCCGTCCCGAGAATGAAGCCCAGAAGGAAAAGAAAAGGTACGATCTCAGGAAATCGGCAAACATCAAGATTTATAACCGACAGTTGAATACAGTCAGATCGGCGATACGAAGCGCAGAAAAGGATCTCAGGGGAGAGAAGAAAAAAGTAGAAGATGCCAGGGCAAAGGGATACAGCGATCCAGCATCAGAAGCGCAGATAAAGATCATTGAAGCTGTGCTGACTGAGCACAGGGCGCTGTACGAGAATGTATCGGGGCTACGGGATGCGGAGAAGGGGAAGGAGTTCGAACTGCCGGTGCAGGGCACGGATCTATCCAGGTTCCAACCAATGGACATTGGCGGCTATGATAAGTATGCAGTTCGCTACGGCAAGGGATCCGAACTCGCAAAACCGGAAGATATCGAGAAGCCGGTCGACCTCAAGAAGATCACAGCTTACTATGCGGCGATGAAAAGCTACGGTCTGGTGGCTGGTTTCAGACCCGGAACTCCGGAAGAGGTCAAAAATCGCATATTGTTCACAAGGGATCCCCGTTATCAGGAGCTGGCACAAATAGCCAATCCGTTAATATCAGGTGCGGGATGGGAAGGAATATCGGGTAAAAACTACATCGGACCAAGGAATATTAGCGAGATCAGGGCGGTTGTGGAAGGTTCCGTGTCTGAATCGGAACCAGTGAGAGGTGTTGGAGAGCCCTCAGCATGGTATTCTGACCAGCAGGCATCTCAGGAACCCGGTCAGGCTACAGGGTTCGATTATAATGACCCGGAGTTCAGGGAAGTGGTCAGGGAGATAGTCCAGGAAACGCTGAGTGAAGGGATAGCGACGGACTGAGCAGATTGCATTGAATCCCGACCATTAGCATATTTTCTTCAAATACTCTCCAAATTTTTTATTAATCGTAAAAAATGATGCATACTCCTATTGTATTTGGAAATGTATAAATTACGGAAATTTAGAGATTATGCTTGGGAGATGAGATTAAATATAAGCCTTAGAAAGTGCTATTTCCTGTATCAGAGATGGCGAATAAATAGAACATATATGGAGATTAAAAAGCAAATGGAGCCTCTCATTCAGGCTCTGATGGATAAAGACTGGCATAGTCGAAGCGAAGCGGTAAATGCCCTTGGAGAGATAGGAAATAAAAAGGCGGTAGAGCCTCTCATCCAAACTTTGAAGGATAAAAATGAAGATGTTCGATGGAGGGTAGCATGGGCTCTTGGAAAGATTGGTGATGAAAGAGCTGTAGAGCCTCTTATCCAAACCCTACGAGATAATGATGAAATTGTTCGAAAGGGAGCAGCATGGGCTCTTGGAAAGATAGGAGAAAAGGCAGTAGAGCCTTTAATTCAGGCATTGAAGGATAAAAACGAAGATGTTCGATGGGAAGCAAAGGAGATTCTTGAAGAGATAGGAGAAAAGGCAGTAGAGCCTTTAATTCAGGCTTTGAAGGATAAAAACGAAGATGTTCGAAAGGTAGCAACATGGATTCTTGGAGAAATAGGAGATATAAGAGCTGTAGAGTCTCTTATCCAAGCTTTGAAAGATAAAGATCGGGATGTTCGAAAGGGAGCAGCATGGGCTCTTGGAAAGATAGGCTGGCAACCAAAAGATGATGTTGAGAGAGCTTTTTACTTGATTGCCGAAGAGAGGTGGGAGGAATTGGTGAAACTTGGAACACCAGCGGTAGAGCCTCTTATCCAAGCTTTAAGAGATAAAGATTGGGATACTCGAAAGAAAGTAACATGGGCTCTTGGAGAGATTGGAGATAAAAGGGCGGTAGAGCCTCTTATCCAGGCTTTAAACGATAAAGATTGGGGTGGTCAAAAGGAGGCCGTATTGGCTCTTGGAAAGATTGATGATGAAAGGGCGGTAGAGCCTCTTATCCAAGCTTTAAAGGATGAATACAAATATACTCGAAGGGAAGCAGCATGGGCTCTTGGAAAGATAGGCTGGCAACCAAAAGATGATGTTGAGAGAGCTTTTTACTTGATTGCCGAAGAGAGGTGGAAGGAATTGGTGAAACTTGGAACACCAGCGGTAGAGCCTCTTATCCAAGCTTTGAAGTATAAAAAAAACGAAAATGTTCGAATAGGAGCAGCATCGGCTCTTGGAGAGATAGGAGAAAAGGCAGTAGAGCTTCTCATTCAGGCTTTGAAGGATGGAGATAAGAACGATCGAAAGGAAGCAGCAAAGGTTCTTGGCAAGATTAGAGAAATGGCAGTAATGCCTTTAATTCAGGCTTTGAACGATGAACACGGCCAGGTTCGAAAGAACGCAGCATGGGCTCTTGGAAAGATTAGAGAAGAGGCAGTAGAGCCTGTCATCAAAACTCTGAACGATAAAGAAAAACTGGTACCACCTGTACCTGTATTACTAGGAGTTGCAACTCCGCGAGCCGTTAAACCTGGAGTTATATTTACAGCTCGTTTTGTGGCTTATATCAAATCATTAGAAGAAACAGTTAAAAAGGATTTATCTGATCTTGGCAGTGGTCGGTCTCAATCGTACATGGGCGTTGAAAGCTGTCGCTGGAAGTTAGAAACCATTGTTACAGTGAAACTCAAAGGAAAACATCTGAAAGTTGATCCATCCGAAAGCGAGTTTGTATGGAAAGGTGAACGTAATTTGGTTAATTTTTTGGTGGAGGTTCTTGCTGATGCCCCTGAGGAATGGACTGTTCTCACGTACGAAGTCTTTATAGAAGGTATCCGTGTTGCCTTCATACCTCTTGATTTGGAAATAACATCCAGTATTAAATCCGATAAAAGGAATATTGCTATAATAGAACCTGCACACACTGCTTTTGCGTCATATGCTTCTCAGGACAAGCTGCGAGTACTGGATAGAGTAGCCGCTGTCCGCATTAGTGCAGGTCTTAAGATATTTATGGACTGTCTGTCAATACACCCTGGAGAAGAATGGA
Organism: Candidatus Methanoperedens sp.; assembly: GCA_049301735.1. Taxonomy (GTDB): domain Archaea; phylum Halobacteriota; class Methanosarcinia; order Methanosarcinales; family Methanoperedenaceae; genus Methanoperedens. The sequence goes on along the minus strand of JBAQLI010000241.1, from coordinate 7,512 downwards.
AAAAGAGGCTTGAATCTGAGATTGAAACCCGGGATATTTTTCTTTTGTTTTGGTCTGTGAATGCCAAAAATTCAGAATGGGTAACATGGGAATGGAAGACGGCTCTGGTTAGAAAAAGAGAATCTGCAATACAATTGCATCCTCTACAGACAGTTACTGAAGCGCCACCTCCTGAAGAACTTAAGAAATTCCATTTTGGAGATGTCTATATGATAGTTCGCGATGCTCAGGAGAAGAAGGGCTAACTAATACAAACAATTACTGTAGTTGATATTATAGTTATTGATGCGACGAACCGCATCGAATCTCTCCTCCAAAGGGCGATTTTTTGCTCCTGAATATTATTGTAGAAAGCAAACAAGCCAACAGAGTCACTAAACCATGAGCATCCACCTCGTGATGCCCCGGATTTTAAGTTGTGCCATTTGGCCAATACCCCTATTTCTCTAATAACGCACTCATCTCCTTTATAATTTTCATATACTCATCTATCAAATGAGATTTCATTCCAGTAACAATCATAATTTCTTGTTTATTCATTCCTTTTTCAACACACCACTTCACTTTATTGAAAACCAAGCAATACCTTTGCACAGCCTTTGGACTATGATTTGTTTCCCGTGCTACCAGCAAAGGTTCTTTCTTTTCCAAAAAAACTTTGCGAATAATAACAATCTTATGGGATATTGCCGTGCCCATATCCATATCATATCCTGTAAAGTGAAGTATTGTATTCGTTCGTTTCTCATACCTCAGTCTTAATTCAGATAGATACGAGTCATTGTAACACAAATTCAATGAAACATCTCTCATGGATAACATACCGCCCTGCTCATATGCTTCAGTTAGCAATCTTGCTATAATTTCCTGAACAATCTCTTCACGATTGACGCCATTGCAATATTTTTCGATATTCATTTCGCTTACCACTGTTAAAGTAACTGGAACAAATATTGGATTATCATAGGTTGGTTTTGTGTCTTTGCTCAAGGCTAACCATCGCATCTGACCCAATTTTATTCTCTCCTTTGAATAGTAAAATCGTTCGAGAATATTCATTAGCTCCTTTACGAAAAGTTCCCTGACACCACCCAATGAAGGGAATTCCGATTTTAAGAAGTTCATCAAAGCAGGCTCTATAAACCTCTCATTTGCCGTTTCATATTTACATTTTGCCAATTTTAGATTCATGGTATCGCCCTCTTCCTCTGTGGTATTTTGTTGTTTTTTAAAAAATTCTCTATCTCCTGCCTTCTCGTGGGAAGAATTTCAGTTTCATATTTCTCGAAAAGCTCCTGATAAGTGGTGACGAAAGATTTCGATATGCTGAGCAAGAAAGCAATACTTGTTTTATCTGTTCCTTCCAGAGTTAGGGCGATAACCCTTTTGAAAGTTTGAAGATATCTTGAAACAGCATCTATAGAGTGGTTTGTTGCTTTACTGATGTATGAAGGCTCATTTCCTTCCAACCATAATTTTACTACCTGTTCTTTATGAGTTGTTGTCCTTCCAATATCCTTTTGCGTTGATCTCAATGATATGTTTTCTCCATGCTCACGCAGAATACTGAGATCGCGAATTATTGTTCTGTATCCTGCACTAAGTATCTTATATGCCAGATCCTCGACAGTTAGAAGAGTTTTCTGTTCAAAGGCTTCTCTTGTCACTCTTTTTATTCTTTCTCTTCTGAGTGCAGGGATAACATTATTTAACCTGATATCAAGATCGTCCTGACCATTGTCTTAAGTCAAAATAACATTCTTGAATTTGCATTCTTTGATCGGTTTTCCGGCAGGTTCGTTCAGGTCTATCGCCTGGACTACTATTTGTCCTGGTCTTATGTTTTCGATGCTTTTCTCATCCAATAATGGAAAATAGACTCGTTTGACAATATCAATGAGGGCGTTTGCTTCCAATGGTGAACAGTTCAGTCCTTCTATTGCTTCTTGTTTGAATTGAGTGTCAAGTGTCTTGAAAGAGAGTCTATCATGCCGTTGTTTTTCTTGATTTCGTTTCATATTTCAGTACCTCATATTTGTGTATATTTATCATGCAAAGCTGAAGTACTGGCCATATGGCACTATTTCTAATCCGGCCGGTTCGTGACAAGAAGAGTTTAAATTGAGAAGTCATCCCCAATTATCAACTTTCTAACCTCACAACACCACCGATATCTGTTTCGCAACTTCTCATAATATTATGTATTACCATGATGATACAATAGTTATATTATTACACAAGACAATACCATTGTCACTGTGACACTCAAATTCGAAGGCTATGTAAAAAGCCCCGACGGCTTCGGCACGGGCGCATATGAAGTTCTGCACCCGAAAGGCGCATCGATAGAGATAACCAGGTCGTTATTCGAGGGCGATGTGCTGCAGATAACTTCAGTCAGGAATACGCCAGACCCGGCGCTTGAAAAAGCTCGCGGGATCAGGTTATATGATGGGAATAAGAAGTTGTTCGATGGGTATTTGCGCGCACCGGATTACAGGCGCGGCAGCAACAAATACAGGACGCTGACCACCGGTGTTTACGATTGGCGAAAGGAACTTGAGGCAATATATATTACAGAGTCCGCAGGCGGCACAGAGAGCTATGTCAATCGATCCATAGACTTCATACTTGCAGACCTGTGCAGGATAGCAAACTCAGCAGGAGTTGTGAAGAAGCAGACCTATAAATACGATCCTGCCAAGCTTCCATATCATCCATCCTTTTTTGAGACAGAATTAATCTCCCCGACCTTTACAAACACGATCTGGGATGCATGTACTGAATTAACAAAACAGATGGATATCCTGGAAATATCCCGCACAGGGCAATGGACGATCAAGGTTGACAGTTTGCAGGATGATAATTACATATACATCATTCCGCAGATGGTTTCAATCGACACGGTCATATTTGGGGACTTCGAAGTGGGCGCAGGGTTCACAGACCATTTTAATCATCCTTACGGTCTCATTCTATGGGTGAAAACACTCGAAGACATAACCGGTTCTGACCTGACATTAACAATTACTTATACTGACCAAGGGGACGCCAACCCAAATACAGCAACTGTGATGATCCCCAGAGATACACCAAAAGGCACTTATTTTCCCGTTCCACTGGAGCCGGGAGACAAACGTGTAAAAGATGTCACAAACATAACAGGGTCGGGCGGCGGGACAGGTAATACCGTCAGGTTAGAAGGAAAAGGCACAAGGACACTTCCTGACTGGAAACTCCAGCCGCCAAAAAGCATAGTAAAGGATTATAAGAAGCTGCTGAACCATGTGGTTGTCAAAGGACGGGGAACTTTAAAGACACAGACGCTTGGTGAAATACCGCTGCTGGGCGCTGAGGAGCTGGCCGCATCTGCGGGAGGAAGTTCAACAATACTCATTGACGCGGACGCTTCCTTCCAGACCTGGGGCGTAAAAAGCGGGGACCGGGTGAAGAATATAACAAAGAACCAGGAGTGCTCGGTTGTATCGGTAGATGGAGAGACACAGCTGACAACCACACCTCTGGCTGCCACATTCTGGGGGGATGGCGATCTATATGAGATGGACATTGGCAAATCGATCTCATCAAATGACCTTTACATAAATACTGCGCAGCAGCCAACAATGGTAAATTACCTGAAAGTCACGATCTCAAACACTACAGTGAGTGATAGGACCGGAAGCATGAAATTGCGCGGTTTCTCAAGTCCCATAGACAGTCCAGAAACATTACTGGAAGAACGGTTCTATCTCAGGGTACCTGCGGGTGAGAAGATCAGCCATGTGACTGATAACCGCTACTATTCATTATCAATGAATATCTCGCCCAACACCGGCCTTAACATCACCGGCTTCTGGGGGTGCAGAATAAAAGTTGAAGAGTTCATGTACGGAGTTGCAGGCAGATCAATAAACATGTTCGGTCTCAGAGCAGACACCATCCTGAACATGGACTTTGACACCCAGCTAAAGTGTGATTCTTATGCCCACGAACTTGTGGAATCGTATCATGCGCCAGTTGTATATATCTCGGCAGTGGTGAAGCCTCAGTTAATAGATACATCGGATCTTGTAGGGAAGACCGTCAGGCTGGATGATGAACTTACAGGAACCCAGGAGGACTTCCTGTGTACAAAACAGGTACTCAGGTTCAGCGGGACACAGAGATATGAGCAGATAGAAGCGATGCGGTTCAATTACGACTGGGAATATTCGGAGTAGGAGATAATGGAGAAGAGCACCAACGATACACAGGATATTATTGAGAAGTCGATCTGGAAGTTCCTGGAAGCCAATAAGGAGCTTGTAATCAGGCGTATTATTGGTGCAGATGGGCTTGCTCTGACCGCGGGAACAAACAAGAATATAACAATTGATACATCCGGTACGGGAAAAGCGCTCTACAATGGGGTTGAGCTCGGAGGTGGCTCCGCTAATAAGATAGTCGGCTCCGGATGCGAATCTTCTCTGGTGCAGCCGACAGTAGAGTGCAGCCCAGACGGGACGCCATGCGAGATCCATGTTACTGCGGGAAAGGCGGGGAAGATAGTCTTCAAGAGGTCAGCATAATGACGATCGGAAAAATCACCTCAAGCCAGCAAGACACTGTTTTTGTTAATGTCCGGCCAGAAGACGGGATGTTCATGGAAACCCATAACGGGACGGCGAGATCCAATTATTACATGATCGATTCAGTTGGGGAACAGTTCTCTTCAGCCCATTGGTTCGGACGCATCAAGGTCAAGATCGGAAATACGGTCGAAGGCTCGAGGGTGAGACTCAATCTTTACGATACTTCAGCAAAAACCCTGACCTACTATGAAACTGAATCCGATTTACCTGCAGGTGGAAGTGTGGTCCATGTTATATTCAACCCGCTACCTGCTGGAAATTATTATCTTGAAATCAAAAAGGTATCCGGTAGTTGTGGGATAAGCGTGGTCACTGATAGTACTCTTCATAATGGATACAAAGAAGGTGCAGCAACCGATCAGTGGGATATTGAAAGCAAGATAATGTTCGTATCAGATGTGGAAGAGGAACGGGCAATAGCGGTTGTGGGCGATGAAGTGGACAATGGAGTAACAGCTACGAGCACAGGATCCGATTTTAATTTTATAAAAGTAGGATTAAATGAGAAAGCGATTTGCAGAGAAGGAGATATAGTATCAAACGGCGGCAAAATAATTAATGGCTGCTGGTTCGTGGAGGAACAATAAATGAAACCAACGATTATAGAAGGCAGAGTCATCGGAAATATCTACGACATGGAACGGGATAAGAAACTAAAACAGGAATTGGAGCAGCAGGTAAAAAAAAATGCCAATGAATAATCGGGAAATATTAGAGGAACTGGCGAACGGGATTGCCAGTATAGAACCTGCATCCTGCTGTATGAAATCATACCGCCGCCTGGTGATTCAATTACCGGAGACAAGTCTGGCGACAGTAGCTGAATTTAACAGGGCGATCCAGGAGTCGAGTTAAATGGGATACACAACAGGGGCGAAGATATTACCCGATATCATAGATGAAATAGCCGCCGCTTTAATTGCCTCCTCTGGCGGATACTGGACGAATGCAGACGCAACCTGGACGACCACTACAAAAACAGGAAACCTTGCACGGCGAGCGTTGAAATACACGAATGGCAGCGAGGTCGTATATCTTGCCCTGGAATGTATTAACACGCAGATCAATACTTATTATAGCAATCCATATTGGGCGTATAGTAAAGGATTGAGGATAACTTTTTCAGCATCGTGGGACAGCATAGGTCATCTTTATGGCGCCACGGATTACTTCTCGTTCATAGCATTTGAAAGTTATTGGTACAACGCAAATAATACAGTCGATATGGCGACCCTTCAGGTAACATACTATCTCTGGGTTGATTCTACGGGATTTGTTATTATGGCGAAACCAGAACCCAGCAGCAATAACGAACAGGGTTCATTCTTTGCGGTAGTGGAGCGAAACCCGAATAAAGAATACACTGATGGCTTCTCGAATTTTCATGGCTATTTCCAATGTAATACCGAGAACGGAAATGGAAATGCAAACTGGCAGATGCGCCAGGTGGTAAGACCGTTCACTTATGTTTCACAGGACTATAATCAGCAATCATGGTCAGGGATTGACATGGTGGGGATTGTATTTCCACTGTGTCCGTATTTGGCGTATAAGAGTTCAGGGAACGGCAAAGTGTATTACGTAAAACCAATAATTTGTAATACCAGAGATGAAAGAACACCGATTTTTCAGTCAGAGATCTTCTTCGCCTTTGATGAAGGTGTGGGTCTGGTTGATGGTGATGTAATAGCGATCGAAGGACAGACCACGAAATATCTATGCAAGGCTTTAGACAGCCCGGATAACACGCAGAGGCTGACGTTTGCAATAAAGTATGTAGCATAGGAGACTGACATGACGAGAACTAAAACCGAAATATTACAGGAACTGAAACAGGCGAGTCTTCATATCGAGGAACCATCCACAACTCTCCCACACACCAGGAAATTAGTTATAAAAGTGCCTGTGGATAGTCCCGTTACTGCTGATGAATACATGACCGTCATTCAGGGGCTGGTTTAAATGGGATATACAACAGGAGCGAAGATATTACCGGATATCATTGATGAAATAGCCGCCGCCTTAATAGCGTCCGCAGGCGGTTTCTGGACGGACGGAGACACCGCATGGACAACAGCTACAAAAACAGGAAACCTTGCAAGAAGATGCCTGAAATATACCAATGGTGGCGAAGTGATGTATCTTGCGCTGGAGTCAATCAATTCTTCCATGAATATTTATTTAACGGGGAGTTATTGGAGATATGCGACAGGGTTAAGAGTAACATTCTCAGCAGCCTGGGATGGAACAGGCCATGCTCCCACATCCAGGACATACATGACGTTTCTTCAATTTGAGGGTAGATATAACGGTGGAAGTGGCGATATGGCAGCGATCCAGGTAACATACTATCTCTGGGTAGACGCCACTGGATTCGTAATCACTGGAAAACCAGAACCAAATGCGACGGATGACCGGCAGGGTTCTTTCTTTTTGGTTGTTGAACGAAATCCAAATAAAGAATACACTGATGGCTTTTCAAATTTCTTCTGCTACAATGCCTGCAATTACATGAACGGGACAGCCACTGTTGATCATTATATGACGCCGTATATTAGACCATTCACCTATCAGAACAGAGACTATAATCAGGAGGGTATGCCAACAATTAATGTTAGTGGAATCTATTTTCCAGCCTGTCCTTGGACTTCATTTAAAAGTGTAGGAAACGGCAAAGTGTATTATATAAAACCTATTTATTTTAATACAGCCGATAGAAGGACACCCATTGCTCAGAGTGAAATGTTTTTTGCTTATGCTGAAACCGTGGGATTGATAGATGGTGATGTTATAGCAATCGAAGGACAGACCACGAAATATCTCTGTAAGGGTCTTGACAGCCCGGATACCACGGGAAGATTGACCTATGCAATAAAGTACG